>JAHEJY010000223.1 GCA_024638625.1 Actinomycetes bacterium | reverse complement strand
TCCTCAAGCACTTCGAGGCTCGCACCGGCAGGCAGCGCAGCGAGCCGGCGGAACAGACGCTGCTGGCTGTCGGTCACGTTTGCGAGGCTCCAATCGATCGTGCTCTGAATCGTCCGCTGACGCTCCGGGAGGTCGGCTCCACCTTTCCCCATCACGCTCAGAGACTTCTGAAGCCGTTCGTCGAGGTCCGTGACACCCAGCACCCGGGTGCGGGCAGCGACCAGCTCGATGGCGAGGGGTAGTCCGTCGACCCGTCGCACGATGGAACGCACGGCTTCGGCCTCCGGTCCGTTCTGGGCGATGGTGACGCCATGGCCGGCGGCGCGGTCGTAGAACAGCACTACGGCAGCGGGTAGCCGCCCGTCACCGTTGGCGAGGCTCAGAGGATCGACTCGATACACCATCTCGCCTCTCAGCTGCAGCGGAGTGCGGCTGGTGGCCAGTACCCGTACCTCGGGGGCCGCTGCCATCAGATCTCCTACGACTCCGCTGGCCTCGTTGACATGCTCGAAATTGTCGATCAAAAGCAGAGTGGGCGCAGTGATCCGGTCTGCCACAAGAGCGACGGGCGATGCTTCGCCCTCGGCATGCACCCCCACCGCCTCTGCGATGGCCGACGGAACCTCCGAGGGGCGTTGGACCTGGGTGAGGTCGGCAAAAAAAGCGCGTCCATCCAGGCGAGAGGCGAGATCCCGTGCCGTTTCAACTGCAAGCCGGGTTTTTCCGATGCCGCCCGGGCCGAGGAGGGTGACGAGACGGTTCTCTTCATCCGAGAACATCTCGACGAGCGTCGCCCTTTCGTCTTCCCGTCCGACAAAGGAGCTCGGAAAATCGGGCAAAGCAACCCCCACCGGCTTTGCGCTCACCAAAGGCGGAAAGTCGCCGGGGAGATCGGGAGCGATCAGCTGGTGGAGCCGGATCGGCCGACCAATGCCCTTCAAAGTATGTTCCCCGAGGTCCCGCAACTCGCTGCTTGCGGGAAGCTCACCGCCGAGCAGTGTGGCGACGGTATCCGAAAGCAGGACCTGGCCGCCGTGGGCAAGCCCCTCGATGCGTGCCACCTGGTTGACCGTTGGGCCGTGGTAGTCGCCTTCGTGTGCCTCTACTGATCCAGCGTGGATCCCCATCCGGACCCGGAGGTCGATCGTGTCCGGCCACGACCCCGACTGCAGGCGCCGTTGGATTTCGAGTGCGCAGTCAACGGCGGCCACCGGAGTCAAGAATCCGGCGAAGAACCCGTCACCTTTGTCTTTGACGACGAATCCGCTCTGCCCCTCGATGACCGAGCGCAGGATCTCGTTGTGCTGCACGAGTGCCGCAGCCATATCAGACCGATGTTCATCCCACATGCGGCTGCTGTTTTCGATATCCGTGAAAAGCAGGGTTAGCACCCCGGAAGGAAGCACATCCATGGTTTCCCGAACTCTACGCGAGGGTTGCCCAAGGGCCAACGAGCCGGATTGACGCCAATTCATGTAAGGTCGCATTGGCCTTGTACGGAACGTTTCAGGCAGAAGAACTGCACGGATATGGAGGACCGATGTGACTGATCTAGACACGCTCTACGAGCGCAATGCCGTGTTTGTCGAGTCGTTCGACGGCGGGGATCTGACGATCAAGCCCAATCTGAAGACGCTGATTCTCACATGCGTTGATGGCCGGGTGGATCCCGGAAAGTATGCGGGACTGGAGTTGGGCGATGCCCTCGTCCTCCGTAATGTGGGAGCACGGGTCACCGAAACTGTTGCGCTCGAGGTGTCGATGTTATGGACCCTGATGTCCATGGCAAGTGGGGAGACCCCCGACATCGAATTGGTGATCATCCAGCACACCAAATGCGGGATGGCGCGCTTTGCCGTGCCCGAGGTGGCGACCCAGATCACCGAACGGTTTGGTACTGAGACGGTGGTGGATACGTACGCCATCGTCGATCTGGAGGAGTCGTTGGCGACAGACGTAGAGCGGTTGCGTGCGAATCAGATGGTTCCCCGTGAATTGAAAGTTTCGGGACACATCTATGACATCGAAACCGGGCGGCTGGAAAGGGTGATGGACACAACGCGGCTCGGTACGGCGTAGGAGCGGTCAAGGTTCGTCAGCTCTCGAAATTGATCGAAGTTGCGACCATCACCAATGGGTGGAAATGGGTACCTGAACTGAGTCGGGATCGCGAAAGGCGGCTATCGGAAGGAGGGACCGCTTCCGATAGCCGCCAGGTGCGCGTTGCGTCAGCCCCGGACTAGTTGCGAACTCGTTCGACGGTTTTGAACTGGAACGTGCCGAATCCGCCGTACGACTCGTCATCGGAATCGTCGTCGAATCCCATGCCCCCGATCCGCCCCGAGACGGTACCTCCGTAGTAATCGGTGCCCTTGTACCAATCGGAGTACTTGAAGTCCTTGGATTCGGTTTTGTAACTCGAGTCGTAGTTGTACCAATCACCACCGGAGATGGTCAGCTCGATCGGAGGTCGTCCGAGTACCGGGCCGGCCTCTTCGCCGTGTCCGCCGCCATGGCCGCCTCGCACGATCAGGTTGCCCGTGACCTTGGCTTTCTTGTTCTTGGCGTCCACAGTGACCGTGGCGGTGACCTTGCCGTTTTCGTCTACGCCGTCGAGGAATCGAGTCCCCATTGGCTTGCAAAACTTGCCTATCACCTCATCGACGACCTTCGGTACCTCTTCAGCGAGTTCGTCCTTGATCGCATCGATCACGGTGTCGGCGTCCAGAGTCTTGGCCCCCGAATCGATGATCTTGTCGACTGCCAATTGGCCGGCGAGCTCCGCAATTTTTGCCGCATCGTCGACGATCACCTCGCCTCCGCCATGGCCGCCCCCGGGCACTTGGCCGGGTTTGCAGTCCCAGTCCTCTACGGCTCC
>JAHEJY010000086.1 GCA_024638625.1 Actinomycetes bacterium | reverse complement strand
GTCACTGCCGGGTTCGAAGCGGCCCTCCACGAACTCGAGCAGGGGGAGCGGCCGGACTCCGATGATGAGGATGACGACGACGATCGCCCCGAATCAGACACCGACGATGACGATGACGATCGCACCGACGATGACGATGACACCGACGATGACGATGACACCGACGATGACGATGACGGTGACGATGACGATGACGATGACGATGACGACGATGACGATGACGATGACGATGACGACGATGACGACGATGACGATGAGACCGAGGCCGGCGCTGAGGAAGACGAGGACGATGATGAGGTTCGCCGGGATGAAGACGGCGACGAAGACGAGGCTGGCCCCGAAGAAGATGATGGCGATGACAGCGAGGCTGGGCCTGCAGAAGAACGCGATGTTGCCGTTGCCGATGACGAAGGCCGTGATGACGGTGCCCAAGAGGTCGGCGTTGATGACGTCCTGCTAGACGATCATGGCGGCGTGGACGCTGGTGAGGCGGAGGACTTTCGATCCTGGCCGATTCGCGAGGCCGGCGAAGGGCTTGCCGGGGATGAGATTCCTGGAGATGGGATTTCCGAAGAAGAGACCCGGTTAGCAGACAGCATCGTGGAAGCGGGACTCGCCGAAGATGAGGCGCCGGCAACTCCAGAGCGCGAACTGGTCGACTCGCTTACCGCCGATATCGCCCCGCTGGAGTTCGAATCGTTCACCAACCAGGAGTTGGAGGACGACTACATCCAGATGCCCACCCAGGAGCATGTCGGGTTGGCGGCCGCAATCGCCGAAGCCGAGGGCAAGGACATCGAGGCCGAAGCCATGTCGGCTCCACTGGATCGAGTCGACACCGGTCACGTCGGGGTGGATGAGATCGCGGAAGATGAGTCGTACTTCCTCGATGATCCCGACGACGACCGTGACCTCGACCGCGTTCGCGCCGATGCGGAGGATGACGTCGACGACGAGCCCATAGTCCGCGGTGACAGCGAATTGACTCTGCGGGTGGCGAGCGCAATCCTCTTGCTCGGTGTCTTCGGATTGTCGCTGAGCTTTGGCGGGGTTTCTTTTCTCATCTTCATCACGGTCGTGAGCGTCATCGCCCTCACCGAGTTCATGGATGTTTCGACCGAACAGGGATACCGGCCGCTGCGGCTTTTTGCCTGGCTGGGTGCAATTGGGATGCTCGTGGGTACCTACACGAACGGGCCCGCCGCCATCCCTGCCGCGCTTGCGGCAACGGCAGCGGTCATTCTTGCGTGGTACGGGTCACGTTCCGAGCCCCCGCAGGAACCGTTCCCCAACGCAGTGGTTTCGTTGTTCGGAGTCGCGTGGATTCCTGGACTGTTGTCGCTGGTGATTCCCATTGCCGATTCGGACAACCGGATCGGTCTGGTGGTCTCGACGATGTTGATCGTGGCTGCGTTCGATGTCGGTAGCTACTTCGTCGGCAAGGCGATCGGCAAACGAAAGCTCTCGCCTGATATCTCGCCGAACAAGAGCGTGGAGGGCCTGGTTGGCGGAACAATCCTCGCTTTCATCATGGCGTTCGTCACGTCGTTGGTCGTCGAACCCATCACCGGGGGAGTGGCGTTGGGGCTGGCTGCTGGCATATCCATCGCCGCCCCGCTTGGTGATTTGAGTGAGTCGCTGGTGAAGCGTCACTTTGGCGTCAAGGACATGGGAGATCTCCTGCCAGGCCATGGTGGGCTCCTGGATCGGATTGACAGCTACTTGTTTGCCGTTCCTGTTGCGTATTTGATCTTCACCTGGGCAGGCATTCTCTGACGGGCTCGACGCCACTCGTGATTCTCGGAGCCACCGGTTCCATCGGTCGTCAGGCGATTGAGGTTGCAGAGCGATTGGGACGGCCAGTCGTCGCACTCGGCGCCCGCCGCGGCTCAGCTCGGCTGATGGAGTTGGCTGAACGGTTTCCCGAAGCGCGGATCGTCGCGGCTGCGCCGACCAACGAAGAACATGCTCTGCTTACCGCGAGGTTTGGACGTCGCTACGATCGCGGTCCGTCGGCCCTCGAGGACCTCGCCCGAATTCCCTCGATTGTCGTGAATGGCATAGTTGGTTCCGCCGGTCTAGAGGCTTCGGTTGCGGCTCTCGACTCGGGTAATCGTCTCGCATTGGCCAACAAGGAGAGCCTCGTGGCAGGAGGTCCCGTGGTGTTGAAGGCCGCCGCCCGGGGCGGGGGAGAGATCGTGCCAGTCGATTCGGAACACTCGGCTCTGTTCCAGTGCTTGCACGGTGAGGAGCCCGCTTCGGTTTCCCGGCTTGTGCTCACTGCTTCGGGTGGGCCCTTTCGCGAGAGGCTCGATCTATCGGAGGTCACGCTGGACGAAGCCCTGGCCCACCCGACCTGGGATATGGGTCCCCGAATCACGATCGATTCGTCGACGCTGATGAACAAGGCCTTCGAGGTGATCGAGGCTCATCTGCTTTTCGGTATCGCCTACGACGCGATCGACGTCGTGGTGCACCCGCAGAGCATTGTGCATTCCATGGTCGAATTCACCGATGGCTCCACCAAGGCGCACCTTGGCGAGCCGGATATGCGGGTACCGATCCAGTACGCCGTGACCTTTCCCGATCGGGAGCCTGGCGGCGAGCCGTTTGACTGGTCAAACAGAACGCTCACGTTCGAGAAACCGGATCGCGAACGGTTTCCTCTTCTCGGCCTCGGTTATGACGCCGGTCGTGCCGGCGGCAGCGCACCCGCAACGCTCAATGCAGCCGACGAAATCGCCGTCCAGGCATTCATCGACGGTCGTATCTCGTACGGGATGATCGCCCGGATTGTGGAAATGGCCCTCGAGCGGATGGGCGTTCAGGCGATCGAATCGGTTGCCGATGTACTCGGGATCGACACCGAATCCCGCAACGTGGCGTCGGAAATCGTCGGCAGCTGTTGACGTGCACACGCGAAACGTTTGGAACCGGGCTGTGTCGATGGGCCAGGTAACCCACGACAGCAGGTAGTTTTCCCACATGAATGCGGGCCTTTTCATAGCCATCGGCATCTTGATTGCCGTGTTATTCCACGAAGCCGCTCACTTTGTCGCGGCCAAGGCTTTCGGCATGAAGGCAACCGAGTTCTTCGCCGGCTTCGGTCCCAAACTGTGGTCGTTCCGCAGAGGCGAGACCGAGTACGGCCTCAAACTCCTCCCGCTCGGCGGATACGTACGCATCGTCGGAATGCACCCGGGCGAAGAGGTGGATCCGGCGGAGGAGCATCGAACCTACCGGGGGTCACCGTACTGGCAAAAAACGGTGGTGGTACTCGCAGGCATTGTTGCCAACCTCGCCCTTGGTTTTGTCCTTATCTACAGCGTCTTCGTCGTGGTCGGCCTCCCGGGCGACGCCAATACGACCGTGGCCATGGTGCTCGAGGTTGATGAAGACGGTGATCCGACGGCCGCCGCCTCTTCTGGATTGATGGAGGGCGACACCATTGTTGGATATGACGGTGTGACCCTCGAGGAGTGGGCGACGTTTCGTGAGTATGTCAGGGCTCGTCCTGGCGTTGCCATCGACATCGAAATCGATCGTGATGGGGCGCTGGTTCCTTTGACTATCACGCCCGGCGAGCGAGAACTCGAAGACGGCGAGACGATTGGTTATATGGGCCTTGCCCCCGATCGGCCGCTCGAACGGTTGGGGGTCATCGAGGGTCTGTCGGTCAGTTGGCCGGCTTTCACCGAACAGGTCGGTGGGACGGTCACCGGCCTGGCCCGGCTGCTCAATCCCGTCAACCTTTTTGGACTCCTCGGCGACATCGTGAGCGGCGACACCCCTGCTCCTGAGAATCGACCGACGACGGTCGTCGGTATCGTTGCGGCCGGAGACGAAATTCAACAGTCCTTCGGGTGGTCCGGTTTGTTGGGCGTTCTCGCCAGTTTGAACATCGTTGTCGCTCTCTTCAATCTCATCCCGGTCCTACCCTTCGACGGGGGGCACGCCGCAATCGCGCTCTATCAGAAGCTGACGGGCAAGCAGGCGAACTTCGATCGGCTGGCTCCGGTTGCGATCGGCGTTATTGTCGTATTCATGGGCATCTTCTTAATCGGATTGTGGTTCGATATCTTTTCTCCGGCTCCGGTGGGTTAGAGGCCGGTCGATGGAGCGTCGCGTCAGCCGCACAATCCACGTCGGTCCGGTCGCAGTAGGCGGTTTGGCTCCGGTGAGCGTCCAGTCGATGACAACGACCAAAACTGCCGATGTCGACGGAACGCTTGCACAGATCTATGCCCTGGCCGGAGCCGGAGCCGATATCGTCCGGGTCACGTGTAACGAGGTCGAGGCCGCTCAAGGCCTCGCAGAGATCGTGCCGAGATCTCCGGTTCCGATCGTCGCTGACATCCATTTTCAGTATCGGCTGGCTCTCGCCGCTCTCGAAGCCGGGGTTGCTGCGTTGCGACTCAACCCGGGCAACATTCGCAACGAAACCCATATCAAGACAGTTGCCAAGGCAGCCAAAGATGCCGGCGTTCCGATCCGGGTCGGCGTCAACGGCGGTTCGCTCGACAAGGATCTACTCGAGAAGCACGGCAGCGCAACACCCGAAGCTCTCGTGGAATCGGCGCTGACCGAGATCCGTTACTTGGAAGAAGTCGATTTCACCGATATCAAGATCTCGGTGAAGCACAGCCACGTCCCGTCCATGGTCAACTCCTATCGACTTCTGGCAGATAAGGTCGACTACCCGCTACACCTGGGCGTCACGGAAGCGGGTCCTCCGCCTGGTGGTCTCATCAAGTCCGTTGCCGGTATCGCCACGCTCTTGTTGGAAGGTATTGGAGACACCATCCGGTTCTCCCTCACTGCCGATCCGGTGGAAGAAGCCAAGGCCGGCCGCGCGCTGCTCGAATACCTTGGGCTGCGGGAGCGGAAAGGCCTCGACCTCATCGCCTGTCCGTCCTGTGGCCGGGCCGACGTGGACGTGATCGCGGTGGCGGCTGACGCACAGAAGAAACTCGAAGCCGAAAAACTTCCGATCCAGGTTGCGGTCATGGGGTGCGTGGTAAACGGTCCGGGTGAAGCTCGCGAAGCGGACATCGGCATCGCCGCCGGCAAAGGCAAGGGGCACCTGTTCATCAAGGGCCAGGTTGTTCGCGTGGTGCCGGAAGACGAGATGGTCTCGGCCCTGGTCGAAGAAGCCCGCAAGCTCGTCGAAGAAGGCGTCGAAGCTCGCCTGGCCGCGGCTGACACCTCTGCTCCCGAAATCGCCGCCATGAATGCATTGCAGTTGGCTGCTGATCAGGGCGACGCCAATCGGGCCGAAGAACGTCGGAAAGCCGTGGTCGATACGATCGCGGCTGGATCCGACTAGCGCATGCCCGCTCCGAACCGTTGATCAAGCCCGCCCCGTGCCACTTCCTCGAGGATGGCCATGTTCGGTTGCGATCTCACCCATCTGACGGCCGAAACCATGCTTGGCGCGAGTGCCGAAAAGAACCTCTGGCCAGGCGATTCCGGCAGCGCAGACTCACGGCACGAAAGCCAATTGACCGATGGTCGATAACGCTCAATACATTCGGCGCGGTGCCGATATCTCTCTGAGCGGCTGAATTTGCCGCGTGGAGGATGATCTCATATGTATGACCGTGTCCCAGAAATGCCCGATCCCCAGGACGGTATGCCGCGTCCCCAGGCGGTGCCGAACCCGCCCCAGCAGCCAGTTCCCCAACACCCGGTCCCTCAGCAGCCCGTTTCCCGGCCGGCGCCCCAGATGCCGGCCCAACCACAGCTCCCACACGGCGATGAGCTGGCGGTCGAAGCGAGACTTGGCCGGGGAATCGGCCAGATGTTGGCCCTGGGATTTGGAATCGCACTCCTGATTCTGGGAGGTACGGCCATCTCCCAAACCGGTTTCAACTTTCTCGATGTGGCGAATCAGCACGCCAACGTGGCTGGATTCCACACAACGTCGCTCATGGCTGTGATACACATCATCGCGGGAATCGCGCTCGTCTCGGGCGGCGCCCGGCCCTCCATGCAATGGACATCCATGCGCATCGGCGGTGCGATCGCGCTGGCGTTCGGCGGCGTGATGATCTCCGAGCCACCTGCGCTGCACACCGTGTTAGGTGCTCACGCCACCACCGGCTGGCTCTATGCCGGTATCGGCGTCGTGCTTCTCGTGGTATCGATCGTGTATCCCATGATCGTGGCCGACCGCTCGTTGACCAACTAGGCAGCCCAGCTCTTCTACCGTTGCCCGATGGCACGGTCGATCGATCCCGGAACTACTGGTCAGCACACTGCTCAGGTAGATGAGGCCGACACGGCACCGGCGCTCGGGTCAGGAGATGTCCCGGTACTCGCCACGCCCCGTCTCATTGCCTGGCTAGAGGCTGCTGCCGTCGCGGCGATCTATGGGATACTCGATGAATCCGAGACCTCTGTCGGGACACTGATTTCCGTCGAGCACACAGCTGCATCTCCGGTGGGTGCCCTCATCGAATGTCATGCAACGGTCATCGAAGTCGTTGGGCGGATGGTCACCTTTGAAGTCAATGCTGAAGTACATGGGCCTGAAGCCGTCAAAAGCATCGCCTCCGGAACGCACACGCGAGCCATCGTTGACCGCGCCCGTTTCATCGCCGCCACCCTCGCCTGAGATGACCTCACCGTCGGACTCGGTGGACGGGACCGGTTAATTGGGTGGGGTGTAGGCCTCGAGAGCGGTCTTGGCTGATTCCACGATTGTTGCCTGCTGGTCATGATCGAACAACTGGTAGGTTTGGAGACCGGTGATCGCGCCTGAGCTGCCCACGGCCGCAGCCAGTGCAGCACCGCTCGCGGCATCGGGAAGCTCGCTGATGAGTAACCCGTCGTGGGGTCCTTGCATCCAGAAGAACGATTCAACCGTCCCTCCCAGCGACTCCACGAGCGCAGTGGCGGCTGCCTGCCGATCGCTCGGATGGTGGATCATCGCCTTCAGCGCGTCCGCCGAGTAAGAGAAAAACGTGACGTACCTGGCCATCGGGTGCCTCCCCGGTTCGTTGTGGTTCGATTCCGAACATACTCAAAACCGGGAGCGATGGGGCGGGGTGATGGGCGCGGTGCGGAACCGTCAGGCTGTCCAGCCGAAGAGCCATGAGCCCAGCTGCACGAAAGCGACCCACACGGCTACCGCTGCCACTGCCACCATCGGCGTCCACGCGGGGTTGTTGCGCATCACAGAACGGAGAACCAACAAACCGCCGAGCCAGATCGTCCACAGTATGTAAACCCATGGAAACGGTACCACGAGGCCGCTACTCAGGTAGAGCCAGCCTGTGGTCACGTACAAGACGATCCCGACAACGAGCAACACTTTCTCGATCATGGAACGCCGGTCATGGGGCGCGATCCAACGACAGTCTCCATACCGGGAGCCTATCCGTGCCGCTCCCGGCGTCGGGATCTACGTCGGGTGCTCGTGTCCCGGCCGGCGCCTCCTCACCCTGGAGGGGCGTATCATTCAGCACTCGCCCGAGGAGATGAACGATCCGCTGGTCCCAGGCTTTCATTCCTACGCTGCGCGATGATCCGGCCGACGCCGATGCCGCCAGCCATCGCCTGCTCGTGAGGGCCGGGTTCATCCGTCAGCTGATGGCCGGTGCCTATAGCCTGCTGCCGCTCGCCATGCGCACGAGGGAAAAAATCGGACGCATCATCCGCGAGGAGCTCAACGCCATCGGAGGCCAGGAGTTCTTGTTACCTGCTATCCAGCCTGCCGAGATCTGGCAGAAATCGGGCCGTTGGGAGATCATGGGCACAGAGATGTTCCAGCTCAAGGATCGCAAAGACGCCGACCTGGTATTGGGCATGACCCACGAGGAGGTCTTCGCGTCGTTGGCCCTGGAGATGAACTCATACCGGGATCTGCCCCAGATCTGGTACCAGATACAGACCAAGTTTCGTGACGAGCCACGACCTAAGGCCGGTGTCTTACGCACCCGGGAGTTCACGATGAAAGACAGCTATTCGTTCGACATCGACGACGCTGGTCTCGACGCATCGTTTGACAATCATCGCACCGCTTATCTGCGCATCTTTCGCCGGATGGGCCTCGACCCGATCGCAATCGATGCCTCGTCGGGTGCAATGGGCGGGAGTCGGTCAAACGAGTTCGTCATCAGGTCCGAAGCCGGCGAAGACCTGGTGGTGCTGTGCCCGACGGGTGACTATGCGGCGAACGTCGAGACTGCCACTTCGCGGCTGGATCCCGCAGAAGATCAGGCCGGTCCGCCCGCCCCCATACCCTTCGATACTCCCGGCGTGCGCACCATCGCGGGATTGGCCGAGTTCTCCGCCGATGCTCCGCCAGAACGGCAGATCAAGAGCCTGTTCTACTTCATCGACGATCAACTCAGCATTGTGCTGGTGCGCGGCGATCATGGGCTGGTAAAACAGAAACTCGCGGATGCGACCGGTGGCATCGAGATCCGGGCGGCTGAATCAGGCGAGATCTTCGAACGAATCGGAGCCCATCCCGGGAGCCTCGGGGCAGTCGGCGTGGAGGGGATTCCGATCTTTGCCGATCACGCTCTTGCCGGCCGTTTGAATATGACCACCGGGGCCAACATCGATGACCAGCACCTGCGCGGGGTTGACGTCGACCGGGACATTTCCGTAACCGAGTGGGTCGATCTGCGCGAGGTGACTCCGGGAGAACCGTGTCCGGTCTGTGGCACTCCACTAGATGTCCTGAAGGCGATCGAGGTCGGACATATCTTCAAACTGGGCAGGCAATTCGCCGAAGCGTTCGGTGCCACGGTGCTCGATCGGGACGGAAAACCGCAGACCATCACGATGGGTTCCTATGGGATAGGTCTGGAGCGCGCCATGGCTGCGGTGGCCGAGGCCTATCACGACGACTCGGGACTGATGTGGCCGGTATCGGTGGCGCCGTACGAGCTGGTGATCACCGTGATCGGCAGCGATGACACCACGCTGATGAAAGCGGACGGGCTGTACCAGGAAGCGAGAAACGCAGGGATCGAGGTGATCCTCGACGATCGCGATGAAAGGCCCGGGGTCAAGTTCGCCGACGCCGAGCTGGTAGGTATTCCGTACCGGATGGTGGTGGGTCCGCGCGGTCTCGACAAGGGCGAGGTCGAGTGGAAGTCGAGGACAGGTGACGCGGCCGATATCGCATGGGACGACGCCGTCGCCCATGCGGTGGATACCATCGAACAGGCGAGGGCTGCGCTGCTATAATCGCACTCTGCGAGAAGGCTTGTTGATGCAAGTGGGCGGTAGCCCACTTTATTTTTTGCGCTTTTCGCGTGAAAGGCAGGTTCGGCGGCTTTTTTTGAGACCGTAGAAGACCGCTCGGGTTGTCTTTCGGATGAACGCTGTCCAGATGAACGGCTGTCGGGAATGACGAGAGCGCAATGATGAGAGTGTGCAGCCATGAGCCGCATAGAGCAACAGATTTGGGAACTATTGGAAGAGTATGTGACCGCGGAAGGCATTGAGCTCGACGATGTCGAAGTCGTCGGTGGCGGCCAGTCGCGTCTGTGCCGCATCACGCTCGATGCCGAGGGCGGCCTGGATTCTGATCGGCTCACCAGGATCTCTCCTGCCATCTCCAAGATGCTCGATGAAGCCGACTTGTTCGCGTCGCCCTACATGCTCGAGGTGTCCTCTCCCGGGCTCGAGCGCAAACTCCGGCGACCCGCCCATTACACAAAGTCGCTCGGACGCGAGGTAACCGTCAAGACGGCTGATAGACAAACCCACAAGGGCAACCTCGAATCAGCCCGTGACGAAGGATTCACCCTCGCCACCGATGACGGCAACCTCGACGTGACGTATGCCGATGTGACGTCCGCCAAGACCGTATTCCGTTGGGAAGGTAAGTAATGCAGTTTGACATGGAAGCTCTCGAACAGCTGTGCCGTGAGCGAGGTATGGAGCTCGAGACCATGCTCGATGCCGTGGCGAATGGTCTGGTATCGGCCTACAAGCGGAGCCCTGGTGCAGCCGAAGAAGCCAGGGTCACCATCGATCCCGACACCGGTGAAGTTGTGGTGTACGGCCAGGAACTGGATGAGGATGGCAACGTCACGCGAGAGTGGGAAGATACGCCTGGCGACTTTGGCCGCATCGCCGCCCAAACGTTCAAACAGGTGTTCCAGCAGCGCACGCGTGAGGCCAAACGAGAACAGGTATACGGGCTCTACCACGGCCGTGAGAACGAACTCGTGACCGGGATGATCCAGCAGGTCGATCACCGCTACAGCATGGTCGACCTGGGCGACGCCGAGGCAATCATGCCCTCCTCGGAGCGTATTCCGTACGAACGTTTGGAGCGCGGGACCCGCGTCAAGGCACTGATCCTCGAAGTGCGCGAAGAAGGCAAAGGGGCCCCGATAGTCGTTTCGCGTAGTCACCCCGATTTCATTCGCAAGCTCTTCGAACTCGAAGTACCCGAGATCGCCGAAGGCATTGTTGAGATTCGTGGCCTGGCTCGCGAGGCCGGGCACCGGACCAAGGTGGCGGTCCATTCCAATGACCGCCAGGTCGATGCGGTCGGTGCCTGCGTCGGCGCCCGCGGCTCTCGTGTTCGTCAGGTCGTGAACGAGCTTCGAGGCGAGAAGATCGATCTATGCGAATGGCAAGAAGACCCCAAGAAGTACATCACCGAGGCGCTCTCGCCGGTCAAAGGCGTCCGTGACGTCATCATCGACGAAGAAGAGAAGAAAGCTATCGTGATCGTGCCGGACAACCAGCTGTCTCTTGCGATCGGCAAAGACGGCCAGAATGCCCGGCTCTCAGCCCGCATGACCGGCTACGGCATCGAAATCAGGCCCGAGTCCAATCCGGAAGGAATTCGGGAAGAACCCGAAGAAACGCCGGTTACTGACGCGGAGTCGACGGAAGTAACCGAAGGGACTGCCTCAGACGCGGCAGCCGAAACGGCGCCGGCGGACGGGGAAGTAACTCCGGCTGCATCCGAACCTGACGTCGCGGATGAGACATCGGAGGCTGCTGAGGCGCCTGAGCCTGCGACGCCCGATATGCCTGAGCCTGCGGATGTTGCGGATGTGGCTGAGGTTTCCGATGAGGTTTCGGAGGCGGCTGAGGCCCCTGAGCCTGCGACGCCGGATATGCCTGAGCCTGCGGATGTTGCGGATGTTGCGGATGTCCCGGATGTGGCTGAGGTTTCCGATGAGGTTTCGGAGGACGCTGAGGCCCCTGAGCCTGCGACGCCGGATGTGCCTGAGGTTCCGGAGACGCCGGATGTGCCTGAGGTTCCCGAGTCGCCGGATGTGCCCGAGGTTCCCGAGTCGCCGGATGTGCCTGAGGTTCCTGATGTCCCGGAGTTGCCGGATGTGCCGGACGTGCCTGATGTCCCGGACTCGCCGGATGTGCCTGAGGTTCCGCCAACCCCGGATGTGCCCGATGTGGATGTGCCCGACCTCGACGTTTCAGAAGAACTGTCCGGAGTGGATGC
>JAHEJY010000085.1 GCA_024638625.1 Actinomycetes bacterium | reverse complement strand
TGCCACCAGCCGGGGCGGGATTTCTCGCGGCATACCTACGTCGTCGAGATAGGTGAGGACGTGCTCGCCAGCGATCCAATACCCGTCGCCTTCGCCGATCGTGATCGACTCGACCGGAGAGATGGCCGGTACCGACTTCTCGAATACTTCTACCTGCAAGGGCCGGGCGAACTCGGTGATGACGAGCCGGTCATCGAACAAAAGGGTGACGATGGGCGTCGGGCCTCCGAGATCCACGAGAACCTCATCGGGGTCGTCTTCGGGAAACAGAATTGGAAAACCGGCGAGGACGGCAGCATCGTCGAGACTCACTGTGTTGCCAGACGGTCTGCCTGTCGATGCCGCCTCGGGTAGCTCTTCGACGACGGTGATTGAAGTTCCGCCCAGGCCCAATAGAGAAGCGATCGCTTGCCGCGACGCCGGGACGATCAACATGATGGCCACGATCGCCGCCAGCCCGAACGCGATGGGGCGTCTCGTCGCGCGTGGCTCCGGTCTCAACCGGGGGTCCGACATGACCCGGGTAGCGACCGACACCGGTTCGGGAAGGTCGATCACCGCTGCCAGAGCACGGAGGTCGTTGCTCAGCCGGTCAGACATCTACTCGCTCCAGGTCACTCCGCAGGCGTCCCATGGCACGGTTGAGCCGGGACTTCACGGTGCCGGCCGGGATGCCGAGCGTGGCCGCCGTCTCCGCCTCGCTCAAGTCGGCGAAGAATCGCAGCGCCACGACGACCCGCTCCTTGTTCGGGAGGTTGTTGACGGCAGTCAGGAGACCTTCCCGGTCGGCCGCAGCCAGCGCCTCACTCTCGGGCTGGCCGTATTCGGATTGCCGATCCGGGTCATGAAGCACCCTGGCCTCGTAGTAGGTGCGCCTCCCGCCGGACCTACGTCGGTTACGAGCTTCGTTGCCCACGATCCGCAGGAGCCAGGGGCGGAATGGTGCATCGAGTCGGAAGCGGTTCAGATGCTGGTAGGCCTTCACGAATGCATCCTGGGTGACGTCTTCGGCATCGGTGGCCGAATGGAGAATGACGGCGGCCACCCGGTGCGCCACCGCTTCGTGGCGGCGCACCAGTTCCGCGTATGCCTCTCCTCTGCCATCGAGGGCAGCGACAACGAGATCACGATCACCCGGCTCGTTCACCCGACCAGGCTACGCCGCCGTCGCTTCGTGCCGACGATCGCGGTCACCAGCACTGCACCGGCCACAACGGCGATGGGCAGGATCGCCGTCAGGTTTGTCGATGGCGCTATCGGGGCCGTGTCGGTGGCAGGCGTCGTGTCCGCCAGCTTGGCAGTCGGCTGTATGGCTGGCTCGACGGTTGGCGCCGTGGGCGTCTTCGATGCTGCTTCAGCAACCTTTTTCGTTGCCGTCGCCTCCGACGACTCCAGGGGCACACCGATGCTCAGCAACGTCTGGTTGAGTGCGGCCACGGGTTTGTACCAGGTGAACATCGTGTCATCTCTGCCGAATACGGCCGGGTCCACTCCTTCGGACACCTGCATCAAAGGCCCGGTGGGTTTGTCCGGAGAATCGGCGATGGGGCCGAGCGGGGCATGTGGATAGACCTCAATCGGAATTGCTAGATCACCCATGAAGAACGTTATGACGTAGTTCGGACCAAGGTCTCCGACCGGAGGCATCTTGAGCGAACCGCTCTTTGGTTCCGCAGGGTGTTGAAACATCAAACGATTGAAACCTGATTGCTCGGCGAGAGTCCAAAGCATCTCGTCGGTCATGCCCAGCTCGATCGGTTCGTCAATACCAGGGCCTGTGATCGTCGCGCCGGTCGGCCCCTTGGCCGATACCGGTGGCGCCATTGCCAACACCAACGCCATCACGGTTCCGATCAGCAGCATTCGCCGCATGCGTACCTCCATTACTCGCATGCCATACATACACCGCTCGACTCGAGTCGGTTCGCAAGAATGTGGGGGACCGGTTCGGGTTTCCTGAGGAGTTACTCCACAAGTCCGGGTTGCGGATCTCTCGAGCGGAGTGACACGAAGCCGGCATCCACCGGGCCCGCCGACGACCTTCCTCTCCTACGAGTTGGCAAACTCGAGAACAACCCGGTGCCGCTATCTTGTCGGCGGGCCTGTAGCTCAATCGGCAGAGCAGCGGACTTTTAATCCGAAGGTCGTGGGTTCGATCCCCACCGGGCCCACCCAAGCACAGTTTCGGACGCGATACGACCGACAGGGAATTGCCAGCCCGGCGCGAGCGGAGCCTCGCCTCTGTTTGGTGGAGCCAACCCCTCACCCCTTGCCTGCTCCGAGCGGTCTTCTCCGATCTCAGGTGGGGCACCATTTGGGAAATGCGTCAGCCTATGAGGCGAAGTTGTTCGGCGGCCGCCGTGGTGGTGGAGGGTTTGGCGGCGACTGGTTTGTGGCGCTGATAACGACGGAGGCCGCCTGCCTGTTGGGCGAACTGGTTGACCATCTGGCTCACCCGTTTCTGCATGCCTTCCGGCACGAAACTCTTGGAGCCGTACAGGCGGCGATAGCGGGGGAGGAGTTCAGGTCGTTCGTCTTCGATCCACGTGAGGAAATGATCCCGGAGGGCAGGTTTCACGTGCAGCAGCACGGTTCCCAGCGACACAGCGCCGGCCTCGACTGCCGCACGCGCGACTTCCTGTAGCTGGGCAGGTTCGTCGGAGATCCCCGGGATGACCGGACCCATGAGCACCCCCGACGGTACCCCGGCTTCGTTCAGTCGGGCCACGGCCTCCATCCGTTTGCGAGGGTGCGGCGTGCCTGGCTCGGTGAGCCGCCACACGTCCTCGTCGAAGGTCCCGATCGAAAAGTCGACCCGGATGTCCATGGTCCGGGCAGCTTCGACAAAGAGGTCGAGGTCTCGCACCGCCAGTGAGTTCTTCGTCAGGACGGAGAACCGATTCCCGTGTTCGACCAGCACCTCGAGGATGGCACGGGTCAGCCGATACTTCCCCTCGGCCCGCTGGTAGGGATCGGTGTTGGTTCCCAGCGCGATGAGGGCGCCGCCCCATTTCGAGGGTTGGATCTCGGCGCGAAGCCGCTCGGCAGCGTTGATCTTGACAATGATCTTGCTGTCGAAGTCCTCGGCCGCATTGAGGCCCAGGTATTCGTGCGTGGGGCGAGCGAAGCAATACGTGCATGCGTGGCTGCAACCCCGGTAGGGGTTGACGGTGTATTGGAAGCCAAATCGAGGGGGACCGGGGACCTTGTTGATGATGGTCTTGGCCATCACCTCGTAGAACTCGAGTCCCCGGTACTCGCCGATGCCGACTTCGCGCCGGGCATCGGGGAACATGCTCAGTTGCGGGTCGTCGGCGTCGGCCAAATTCCATCGCAGGGTGTCATTCATGGTTGTGAGGCTAATCGAACATATGTTCGATTAGCAAGGGAAACCTGGCAGACGATTCGGCTAGTCCTCGATTCTGAGCCGCCGAACGGTTGTTCCGAGAATCGCGACACCGACGACGATGAGGCCGATCCACGCAAAGACCGCACCGTCGAATCGTTCCCACCGGATCTGGGTGGTCAGGAAGATGAGACCGATGAACGCGAATAGCGTTCCGAAAGCGCCTGACAGCCAATCAGGTTCGTGTTGATGCATTTAGTTTTCCTCCGTGATGATCAATGTCGGGCCGAATGCTTCGAGGTCGATCGAACCCAGCCCTTGTCGTTCGTAAATGTGGATCCCTCCCTCGGACAGGATGAGAGCGTCGTCAAGCCCGTCTATCAGTGCTGAAGTCGAGATGCTGAAGGCTGACGCCGATGGGATATGGATGCGCACGATCCCGTTGCCGGTGAACGTCGATGCGATCTGTATATCGTCCATGGCGGTCAGGTCGAGGTCGAGCTGACCGTCGTTGACCACAAAAGCAGTGGGGATCTCGAGCGGGGTAGTGGGCTGGAAGAAGGTGCTCTCCCCATCAACCACGAACGGGTCGATCGGAGGAAGCGAAAAGGCATCGGCGGATACGGAGAATCGTGAGACGCCGATCGAACCGATTCGGCCGCGGGCGTCAATGTTGACGGTTCCTGCGGGACCGTCGACGGTGTGAGTGATCGCTGCGCCCGGTCCGGAGGAGCTTCTCCCATCGACGCGCACATCTCCCACGTCCATCCGGGCAACGGTTTCCACCCGAACGTTTTCGGGGACGTAGACATCGAGATCGCCGACCCCGATGTCGAGATCGAGCGCAACGGATTCGCCATTGAAATCGACTCCGGTCAGATCAATCAACAGGCGCCCTGCCGGGTTTGCATATCGGTCACGGATCTCCGCAACCGTTGTCGGCCGAAACTCGAGATCGACGACGTCGGTGCCGAGGTGGAAATCGGCGACGCTCATTGCGGCCGCGGGTGGCACCAGCAGCGCTCCCAGGACGATCAGGCTGCGGGCCCGCCCCCGGAGTGTGCCGACCACCAGACCGGCGCCGATGACGAGAAGCATGGCGCCGGCATAGTGGCGGGTGGTCGGCGTCGTGACCCCGGTGTAATCCAAAGCTCCCATCACGCCCAACGTGACCAGGAGAGATCCGATCGTCAATCGACCCAAGTAGGACCGGGGGCGGGGAGGACGGGGAGGGCTTGATTCTCTCACCTGCCACACATATGACGCAGGCGGTGCGTCCGAGGGATGCTCATCGGCAGTATCCGTTGGCTGAGCGATATCACCGGCCACGAAGATGTCGCCGCGATAGAGGGCGTATCCACCGACCAAGAGGCCAATTGCGAGCACCGGTCCTGCATCGATACCAACGATGCCGGCGAGGATCATGCCACCGGCGAGCAGGAGCAGGAACCCGAGCCAGGTCGGACGTACTTGAGAATTGCCGATCAGTCGCATGCCGATGGACTCGCGCTCGCCTTCGCCGGGCATGATGAGCCAGCCCGCGCCGTACAGGACGACGCCGGTTCCTCCGAACAGTGTCGCGATCGCGAAGCCAATCCGGATCCATCGCACATCGATCCCGGTGGCGGAGGCCAAACCGCTGGCAACGCCTGCCACCCACCGGTCGTCCCGCGGTCGCACAACGCCAGTTCGAAAACCGGTGGGTTCTTCATCCGGGTCGTCTTCGTCAAAGAGACCGTCTCCGGAGGGCGGCCCGTCAAAGGGGGGTTCGCCGTCTGCGAAGGTATCGGGTGGGATACCGGCGGCGGCGTTCACTTCGTCCTCCGCAAGTTCTTCTGCTGCGGCGACTTCGTCGTCGATTACTCCCTCCGGGATTCCTTCCTTCTCCGGGTCGTCGTACGGTTCAAACAAGTCGTTCCCCGGGCGGGGAGTTGAATCGGTTGCTGTGATGTCATTCATACCGGAATCATCCGTGATGAAGAGCTTTGCGACAATTGGGTATGTCCCTATGGAATCCCTGATATGTCAGGGTTGGGTGCGGGATATCCCCCATTGCCGTCGGCAGGTGGTTGCATACACAATATGGATGTGCAAACCACAGAGACCACGGCGAGTTCCAAACGTCTGAAGGTCGATTTCTCACGATCGACCAACGACCGGTGGCTGGCAGGCGTATGCGGGGGCCTTGCATATCGGCTTGGTGTCGAGTCGATCTATGTGCGCGTCGCGTTCGTCATCTTCACTCTGGTGAGTGGCGTCGGCTTCTTCGCGTACGTCATCGCTCTCGTGATGACCATCGACCAGGCGGAAGACCACGACATCAGGGCGTTTCAGCCGGCGCCTATTCGCGAAAAAGCTGCACTGCTCATCATGGGTGCCGGCACCCTCGTGCTGGGCAATGAACTGGGCCTGGTGCCTCCGTTCATGTTCGCGCTCGCGCTCGTACTCCTGGGAGCCGCCGCGCTCTGGGATCGGAGTCAATCGAGTGGCACCTCCAGGCTGGCCAAGCTCATCGCACCCGGTGTCGGTGGTGCTCCTACGGTCGGGCGGACCATTGGTGGACTCGTGCTGCTGGTGGTGGGCTTGAGCATGTTCTTTTCCGGAGTTTCGTTTTTCAGAGAGGCCAGCACGCTGATCAACGGCGTAGTCGTGACTGCCGTAGGTGCCGGCGTGATCTTCGGGCCCTGGTTGTACCGGTTGGCCCGGGAGCTGTCGGCCGAGCGGTCAGAACGCATTCGAGCCGACGCTCAGGCCGAGTTCGCGGCCCACCTCCACGATTCGGTGTTGCAGACGCTGGCTCTGATCCAACGCTCGCCGGACGATCCCCGCAAGATGGTCACTTTGGCCCGCAGCCAGGAGCGCGAGCTGCGCAACTGGTTGTACCGGTCCGGATCGGATCACGCGGAGCTCGGTCCCGCGTTGGAAGGCGTTGCAGCCCGCGTTGAGCAAGATCACGATGTCCCGATCGAGGTCATCGTCGTCGGTACTGCCTCGATCGACGGACGGGTCGAAGCGTTGTTGGGCGCCGCCCGGGAGGCCATGACCAACGCAGCCAAGCACTCGAATGCCGACGTGATCACGGTCTATGCCGAGGTCGAACCGTCCGCCATCGACGTTTGGGTGACCGATCAGGGAAAGGGCTTCGACGTTTCGGCCTCGCTGTCAAACGGTGCAGGCATATCAGGTTCGATTGTGGGCCGGATGGAGCGTCACGGCGGCTCGGCCGGACTCACGAGTACCGATGAAGGCACCGAAGTCCACCTTTGGCTCCCCCTACCGAAGGACAAGTCATGATCTCGGTATTCCTCGTCGACGACCACGAGCTGTTTCTCTCCGGTGTTCGGGCCGAGCTGGATTCCGACTTCGACATTGCCGGATGGGCGGCAGACGTGGACGACGCGATCGAAAAGATCCGGGAGAGCTCCCCGGATGTCGTGCTGGTCGACGTGCACATGAAAGGCGGTGGCGGCCTGGCTGTAATCGCCAATGTGCTCGAAACCGACCCCGAAACCAGATTCCTGGCCTTGTCTGTCAGCGACGCAGCCGAGGATGTCATCGCCATGATTCGTGCGGGTGCCCGCGGCTATGTGACCAAGTCGATTCTTGCCGCCGACCTCGCTGACAGCATTCGGCGGGTGCACGATGGGGATGCCGTCTTCTCTCCCCGGTTGGCTGGATTCGTGCTGGACGCCTTCTCCGATGTCCTGCCCAAGGATCACGACCCCGAGTTCGACCAACTCACCAACCGCGAAAAGGAAGTGCTGCGCTTGATTGCACGTGGAAACGCCTATAAGCAGGTTGCCAAGAAACTGTCGATCTCGGTGAAAACGGTTGAGGCCCATGTCTCGGCGGTGCTGCGCAAATTGCAGTTGTCCAATAGGTACGAGCTCGCCCGCTGGGCCTCGGATCATCGCATTGTCTAGCTAGATTCGCATCACATGCAGTTTCGCCTTCTCGGTTTTGACATCCGCCTCGACATCACGTTCCTGTTCATCGGAATTCTGTTCTACGGGCTGTTTTCGACGCTTGGCCTTGTTCTGTTTCTCGTGGTTTCCGGACTCACCGTGCTGATGCACGAACTGGGTCATGCCATCGTCGCCCGCCAGGTAGGAGGCGAAGTTCTTTCGGTCAACCTGCAAGGCTTTGGAGGTTTTACCGCGTGGCTACCGAACGACGGGGTCTCGGTGATGCAGCGCTTCTGGGTCGCCGCAGCAGGCCCGTTGTATCAACTTGCCCTCGGTGCCGCCTTGTATGCGATTGTGATGGCAGGCGTCCTTGGTGATCCGTGGACTGATCTGGTCGGAAATCCGCTTGATTGGCGAGCCTTGCAGGTTGCGGATTTCAACGGGAATTGGGCGGTCTTTGTTGTTATCGCTCTCGCGATTCTCAGTGTCGTGTGGGCGGTGTTCAACCTCATCCCGATCTTTGGTCTGGATGGTTATACGATGGTCAGGCAATTGGCGTTTCGCATGTCCCACGAGAATGGCGATGCCATTGCACGGGTCATCGGGCTCATTGTGTCGGTCGGATTGATCACGTTTTTCGTCGTCCGAGGGGCGATCTTCGGCGCGGTGTGGGTGGGATATATCGCGTTCTCGAATTATCCGTCCGCCCGCAAGCAAGCACTCAGAGAAGGCGTAGCCGGAGACCAGCTACAGGCTCCGCCTGAAGATTACGACTCGGGATCTCCGTTCGAACCACCGTCACTGTTCGAGCCGCCGGAATCCTCCGACTGATCGGCTGCGGCTGCATCGGGCGAATCGGTAGACGCTTTCTCGTCATCCTCGTCGAACTTCAGCGCCTTCTTCAGCTCCGAAAAGGTGGCGCTCAATGCGTCGCCCATGGCCGTCGCGGCATCCTTGGCAGCCTTCTTGGTGCTGTCCTCTTTGGCGACTTTCCCTACGGTTGAGGCGGCCTGTTCGAGGTAATGGCGGGCCCGGTCGAAGGCCGACGCGAGGTCATCGTCGTCTTTATCGACAGCTGCCAGCGCGGCTTCACCGTCGACCGCCTCATCAGCCTGGAGATCGTCGCGTAGCTCGGAGGCCGGATCGAGTGCCGAGGCCACCTCGGCTTTACCCTGTTGATCCGCGGCGATCTCGTCCTCGGAGCGATCGTCGGCGACCGCCTTGTCGTATTGCTCTTTTAACTCGCTTCCGAGCGACTTAAAGGCTTTGGTTACTGTCTTCCACGCGTTTTCTAGTTCTCCCATAAGGTGAGATCTTAGATGATGCGCGAGAATGCTGAGATGAAGCTTCATTTGCTCGATGGGACCTATGAACTCTTCCGGTCCTACTTCGGAGTTCCGTCCCGAACGGCCCCCGACGGTATGGAAGTAGCGGCGGTTTACGGCATCATCGGTTCCACGCTCGGATTGCTTCGCCAGTCAGACGTCACCCATGTTGGTGCGGCCTTCGATACCGTGATCGAGTCGTTTCGCAACGATATGTTTCCTGGTTACAAGACCGGAGAAGGTCTGGAAGAGGAGCTGTTGGCACAGTTCCCACTTGCGGAGCGGGCGCTGCGGGCATTGGGTGTCGTCGTCTGGTCCATGATCGAGTTTGAAGCCGACGATGCGATCGCTTCCGCTGCCTTCCAATACGGGGATCACTTTGATCAGGTCGTGATGCTCAGTCCGGATAAGGATCTGTCTCAATGCGTAATCGATACCCGGATCGTGACGTTTGATCGGAGACAGGAGATCTTGCGCAGTGAAGAAGGAGTTATGGAGAGGTTTGGCGTATGGCCGCAGTCCATTCCTGACTATCTGGGGCTCGTTGGAGATACCGCCGACGGGATTCCGGGTTTGCCGGGTTGGGGGGCCAAGTCATCTTCGACCGTGCTCGCCAAGTTCACCCACATCGAGGACATCCCGGTATCGGAAGCCGATTGGGGACTCAAAGTTCGGGGAGCCTCCAAACTGGCGGCGACGCTCGAAGCTCATCGTGATGAAGCTCTGCTCTATCGTCAGTTGGCGATGTTGCGCCGGGACGTCCCTCTGACGGAGTCGGTGGGCGAGCTCGAGTGGCAAGGAGCGCACCGCCACGAATACGAAGCGCTGTGCGAAGAACTGGGATTTGACGACATTGCTTCGCGCCCCCACAGATGGGCGGGCGAAGCACCAAACTGAATCGCCGGAGCCGCTATGACTATGCGCTCGAGATCAGGGCGACTCCGAGTAGAGCCATCGCGATGCCTGATAACTGTTTGCGAGTCATGCGTTCGTGCAAGACAACGCGGGCGAGAATCACGGTCGAGGCGGGATAGAGCGACGCCAGGACTCCAATAAGGCTGAGCAACCCTCGCTGGAGGGCGAGCAAGGTCAGGATATTGCCTGCCATATCGAGGACCCCGGACACGATCGCAATACGCAACGCGCCGACTTGAGCTTTGGCGGATCTGGTCAGGAGCACCAGAGCAATTCCGATGGGTATCGAAATCGCCCGGGCTCCGGCGAGTGGCCACAGGCCAGACGTGATGTCCGTCTGCCCGATCACAACGAAGAACGAACCGAAACCCGTTCCGGCCACCGTCGCCAGTGCCAGAGACTGTCGATTGGTGAGCTCCGATTTGTTGGGGGTGTCACTGGTCGAAAGCAGGACAATGGCGATCAGCGCAACTCCTGCTCCGATGATTCCGAGCAGTCCCGGTTGTTCTCCGAAGAGGAAGAGTCCGGCTGTAACGGGTAGGAGGCCCGCCACGGCGCTCGTGGTGGGCGCCACGATCGACATGACCCCGCCCTGTAGAGCCTTGAAGAACACGATCAGTGCTCCGAATCCGAGGACCCCGGCGATGGCCCCGATACCGAAGTCACGCAGCGGGAAGGGATCTCCCAGCACCAGCAGGATGACCAGGAGAAGAAGGCCACCGACCAATTGTGATACCAGAACGACCGGAATTGCCGCCCACCTGCGGCTGGCGAGCCCACCGAGGAAGTCTGCCGCGCCAAAAACAATGGCACCTGCGAACGCTAACAACCTCGCCATCTCACACCTCTCGAGTCGAGCGATGGTAGACGGTTGCGTGTCGCCGGTTAGCCGGGTCCGTCTATCACGATCGTGGGTGAGGCGTTGTTGAGACCGGGCTGGTAGCGGTAGCCGTCTTTGAAGATGTCAACCACCGTGAAGGTGACGCTCGGATCAGAGAGGCCTTCGATGCGAACGTCGACTTTTCCGTCCTTGTTCGCTCTGAAACTGTCTGAGCCGGCGGTGGCACCGTCCCAGGAAACCACCACGATCGGATTCCGAACTCGATCACCCTGACCATCACGAACCTCGATCTTGAGCCGGGCTTTCCAATTATCCGGCTTCCCGCTCTCGCTTCCGCTGAATTTGTGGAGATACAACCCCTCTACCTCGATGATGGTGGTCGTCGTCGATGATGTGGTAGAGGACGAAGTGGAGCTGGTCGTAGGTGGCAGAGTGGTTTCGGGTGGCAGAGTGGTTTCGGGTGGCAGGGTTGGCGGCGGCAGCGTGGTTGGTGGAACGGTCGTCGGAGGATTTGTGGCTGTGGTCGCCGGTGCCCTCGTCGTCGTCGGAGCCGGGCGGGTAATGGGAGGGGACGTCGTGGTCGTGGTTGTTGCGGTGGTTGTCGTTGTTGGCGGATTGGTAGTCGAGGAGGGTTGGGGAGCGGAGGTCGAGGTGGGCGCAGATGCAAGACCTTCCGAGAGGACCTCGACGAGCGTGGTTGTCGAAGTGCTGGTCAACCGGACCTGCAAGTCTGGCGCCGGTTGAGGGTCTGCTCGTGCGAACATTGTGGACACGGCGACCACGGTGAGAGCACCAATCACCACTCCCGCCATCGCCCGACGGGCTGTTTGGTTGACGCTATCTGGCCCTCTGCGCAAAAGCCCAATCCCCTTGCCGTGACCACAGATGGTAGTTGGCACGAGCAACGGAACGTTGAGATGGCCGCCCGGTAGAATGAGCCTCCCATGATCAAGCCCGTCACATGACCTGGTCGCTCGAACAGGAGTCCCAGCAGGAGCGAGTCCCCTACGAACCCCATGTAGGACAGACGCGTCAGTACTGGCGAGACATGATTCTCGGGGTCAATGACGGTCTGGTTTCCACATATTTGCTGGTGGCGGGTGTTGTTGGAGCCGGCCTCGAAAGTCGAACCATT
>JAHEJY010000222.1 GCA_024638625.1 Actinomycetes bacterium | reverse complement strand
TCACCAAGCGCTCATTGGAATTGTCCGTGGTGGTTCGCCGTCTACCTAGACGCAAAGGGGCTTGAAGACTCCTCGCATGCCACCTAAGGACCCACTGCGTGGGTGAGGGCCCTTGCCCTCCGGTGTCTTGCCGTTCGGCCATAAGGCGGTAGCTCCCCCGAGGCGCGTCCACGGCCGACGTAGATCACAACGGCGCGCACGGTTGTTCCAACCCACGGAGCGTGTAGCCGCCGACAAGCAAGCATTCTTCGCCAATCTCCCAACCCAACCATGGGTGGGACCGGTGAACTCTTTCGTGGGCGTTCACCACGCGCTCGCTGGAGTTGTCCGTGCTGGTTCGGCGTCGGGTTCAATAGGATCACTGCCTATGCCTACTCGTGTATTGATTGCCAAACCTGGGCTGGATGGTCATGACCGGGGGGCCAAGGTCATTGCACGGGCGCTGCGAGATGGGGGCGTCGAGGTCATCTATTCCGGCCTCCATCAAACCCCGGAACAGATCGTCGAAACCGCCATTCAGGAGGACGTCGGGGGGATTGGCATGTCCGTGTTATCCGGTGCCCACATGACGCTTTTTCCGCGTGTGGTTGAATTGCTCAGAGAGCGCAACATCGACGACATCGTTGTGTTCGGCGGCGGAATCATCCCGGACGCCGACATCCCCGCCCTGACGGACGCCGGTCTGGCAGCCGTGTTCACCCCTGGAGCCCCACTGTCCGACATCGTCGAATGGGTCCGGGAGAATATTTCTCCCTAATCTTCGACCGCCGCTGACGCCTACGCAGGAGTAAACCCCTTGAAGATCCACGAATACCAGGCGAAAGAGCTCATGGCTCAGCGGGGGATACCTGTTCCACTAGGCACCGTTGCCCGGAGTACGGACGAGGCAGTTGCCGCGGTGCGACCTCTTGTTGAGAAGAGCGGCAATCCGGTTGTCGTCGTGAAGTCTCAAATACATGCCGGAGGTCGAGGAAAGGGAACCTTCAAGGAACACCCGGACCTGGGCGGAGTGAACGTGGTTCTCGATGGGATCGAAGGCGGAATCGAAGCCGCAGAGAGCAAGGTTCGCGAGCTCGCCGACAAGATGCTCGGCTCAACGCTCGTAACGATTCAGACAGGAGCAGACGGAAAGGTTGTCAATCGTCTCTATGTCGAGCAGGGAATCGATATCGAGTCCGAGATGTACCTATCGGTGGTGCTGGACCGGAGCGTCAGCCGCAACATCGTCATGGCTTCGACAGAAGGGGGTACCGAGATAGAAGAGGTTGCCGAGAACACCCCCGAGAAGATCCTTCGTGAAACCATCGATCCGGCGTTTGGCCTTCTCGACTTCCAGGCGGCACGAATCGCGACCGGCCTCGGACTCGAGGGCACCGCCCACCGTAACGGCGTCACATTCCTGAAAGCTCTCGCGGCTGCGGCTGTTGAACTCGACACCGACATGATCGAGATCAATCCTCTGGTGTTGACCACGGACGGTCAGGTCATGGCGCTCGATGGAAAGATCAGTTTCGAGGCGAACGCGCTGTATCGCCATCCGGAAATCATGGAAATGCGGGATGAAACCGAAGAGGACGCCGCCGAGCTCGAGGCGGCCGAGCATGACCTGAGCTTCATCAAACTCGATGGCACCATCGGATGTATGGTCAACGGTGCGGGTCTGGCAATGGCAACAATGGACATCATCAAGTACGTCGGAGCTGAACCAGCCAACTTTCTGGACGTTGGCGGCGGGGCCACCGCCGAAAAAGTCACCGCAGCCTTCAAGATCATTACGGCCGATCCGAACGTAAAAGGGATCTTTGTGAACATATTTGGCGGCATCATGCGGTGCGATACGATCGCAAATGGCATTGTCGAAGCGGTCCAGGAGGTCGGCTTGACGGTCCCCCTCGTTGTCCGACTCGAAGGAACGAATGTTGAGCTGGGCAAACAGATACTGGACGAGTCGGGTCTGGACGTCGTATCGGCCGCCGACATGAAAAGTGGAGCGCAGAAGATTGTGGAGTTGGCCACATGAGCGTCCTCGTCAACAAAGGCACCCGCGTGATCGTGCAGGGCTTGGGAAAAACGGGCAGGTTCCACACGGACAAAGCCATCGCCTATGGGACCAACATGGTCGGCGCCGTCCACCCTTCGAAGGCAGGTTCCGTCGAGTCCTTCTCAGGAGAAACAGATCACTCCGGAGTCGCCGGGCGCGGTGATTCGTACGCTCAAGACCTCCCGATTTACGGCTCCGTTGAGGAAGCTGTGGCCGAAACCGGTGCAGACACCTCGGTGGTCTATGTGCCTCCGCCATTTGCTGCGGATGCCATCATGGAAGCGGCGGATTCCGGGATTCGGCTCATCATCGCCATCACGGAGGGAATTCCGGTGTCGGACATGGTGAGAGCGAAACGTTTCCTGCAGGGCACCGACGCCCGGCTGGTCGGCCCGAACTGCCCGGGCGTGATTACACCTGGCGAGTGCAAGATCGGGATCATGCCCGGCTACATCCACAAGCCGGGGAAGATCGGCGTTGTCAGTCGCTCTGGCACCTTGACCTATGAGGCTGTGTATCAGCTGACAACCATCGGACTCGGCCAGACCACCGCCATCGGTATCGGCGGGGATCCGGTGAACGGCACCAACTTCGTGGATTGCCTCGACCTGTTCAACGAAGATCCGGACACCGCGGGCGTCATCATGATCGGTGAGATCGGAGGCACCGCAGAAGAAGACGCCGCCGACTGGGTCAAGGCGAACATGGATAAGCCTGTAGCCGGGTTTATCGCAGGCACCACGGCCCCGCCTGGTAAACGCATGGGACATGCCGGAGCGATCATCTCGGGTGGAAAGGGTACGGCCTCCGACAAGATCGCCGCGATGGAGGCGGCGGGCATCGTGGTC
>JAHEJY010000221.1 GCA_024638625.1 Actinomycetes bacterium | reverse complement strand
CTACCCACCGGCTCGTTTGGGGTCTGACGTGAGCCAGGTGATGATGTGCTCGGAGACTTCCGGGTCGTGTACGAGGCTGAGGTGATGATGTCCGCCGAGCACGATAACGTTTGCGGGCACGAGTTGGCCGGGGTTTGCGCTACTCGACGGACGTACCACGAGATCGCCAACCATTGCGCTAATGGGATGAAGCGGATCGGCAGTGACGGCTCCTGCACCGAAATGATGCCTCACGCCCTGGGCAAAAGCGTGCTCGCCTACGGCGTCCTGGAGCAGCGCATCTGGATCCGCGTGCTTCCAATCGTCATCGGTGATGGCGCCATACCGGAGGTCCTTGATCCCGGCGCTCCGGCCGTTGAGGAATGCCCCGAGCGGACGGCTCGATCTGGCCACACCGAGCCCCCGGGAGAGGACGTTGACGACCTTCTCCAGCGGAGTCCCCCGGTGCGGTGTGCCGATGGTGACAACGTCGTGAACGTTGTCGATCCAACCGTGGCCGGCTTCGGGGCCCGCCACGAGTGCGCTGCGTGCCACGAGCCCACCCATCGAATGCCCGACGATTGCGATCGACTCGATCGGGACCGGCCACTTCGTTGCGAGCTCGTCGAGCAGCGCAGCCAGGTTGGCCCCGTTCTCTGAGATGTGGAGGCCGGAGTTGTATCGAATCTGTACTGGGGTTAATTCGGGGTGGTTCTCGAGCGCTGACATCAAGCCCGGGTTCGAGTCGTCTCCGTGCCAGATGATCTCGGTCTCAGCGAGACCGTGCAGTAATACAACGAGCCGACCGGATGCAGCCGGGAAAGCGTCCGCCAGCCCACGATCGATAGCCACCGGAGCCCCTGCTGTGTCCCTGATTGCCATTTCGATGCCCAGCTTCGTGTGATGCCGACCCAATGCATCGCCCCACAGTCCGTTGGCAATTGCCTGCGCGGCTTCGCCGGACGGGTCCGTTTCGCCCGACAGGGAATCCATCCCGGCACCCAGGCCTCGCGCTGCGAGGCGAATGGATCCGTAGACGGCTCCCGAGATGGTGTCGTGGAACACGCGTACGGGTTTGCTGACCGGACCTAATGCGGAAAACCACCGGCTGGAGATGGCCCGATGCATTCCTTCGACCGGTTCGACGATCCGCTCCGTCGTGATCGCAATGACACTTCCGACAGTCACGGTATGGCAACATCGTGTGGCATCCCTGCACGGTAGCCCGGGAGCTGGGCTGGGGTTGCGAAAAGTGGGTTAGCCCCCGGATAGAAGGCAGCGCTTCTTTGCTCTCGTTACGCAGTGACGATGGTCGCCAGGAAGTCCCTGAATATGGCGAGCCAGGCATCGTCGGCGTCGAGGTGGGGTCCGTGGCCTGATCCTTCGAACATTTCTTTGCGCACTCTTCCGCCCGCCTCGGCGTAGCGGTCGAGCACGTTGTCGATCTGCTGCACCATGGGCTGCGGCGGGTGTTCTTCCTCGCCCGGCCAGCCCGGCACAGCGCCCAGCTTGCCGAGCGTGCCCATCTCGAACATGGAGCTGTCGGAGACGACCAGATCATCGGTTCCGTGCGTCCAAAGAATCGGGGGCTTCGGCTCCAGTTCGACGATGTCATCCCAGCGGCAATACTTGCCGGACAAGGCATTGAGGATGCCGGTGGTGCCCGGTGCGACGTTGGGCCAGCGATCGGTGGTGGTCCCATCACCCGGATATCCGTGGTCGCCGATGGCGGACTTCAAGATTTCGGCGACGAGCATATCCTCTCGTTGTTGTTCCATTTTGTATTCGGGACTCCAGTAGAAGCCTCTCATAACGTTGCGGGGAGACATGGGGCTCCCATCCGACGAATCGCCCTGCGAGAGCGCTGCGACGAATTCGGGGGCGGCCGTATGCCCTCCCGAGCCTGCGAAGTCAGGGATCGCATTGCCATCGACCCCGTGGGTCCCCCCGAACCCGTAGGGCGAGACCGGGTCGATCATCGTGAGAGAGGCGACCTCACCCGGATGATCGATCGCATAGTGGGCGATGGCGGCTCCGCCGGTCGACCATCCGACCAGGTGGACCGGTTTGCTGATGCCGAGGTGCTCGATCAGCGCCCGGGTGTCATCCGACCAGTCCCGCAGCCCGCGAGTGCCGTCGATAACCGCCTTTTCGGAATCGCCAAAACCTCGCATGTCCGGCGCAATGATGCGATAGCCGGCGAGGTGCGGAAAGAGATGCTCGAAGAATCGCGCCGACGCCAGATTGCCCTGGATGAAAACGATCACCTCTCCATCTTCTGGTCCCGACGCCAGGTAATGGGTGTTGAGTCTCTCGGTCTGGACGGTATGAGAGGTGACTCCCTCGGGCAAATTCATCGGTACTCCTCATTCAGATTGGTGGTGTGCTTCCCGCCTCCGGTGCTATCACCGAATCTACAACCTCGTCGTCTGAGAGCACCAACAACGCGGCGTTGAGGAGGGCAGCATGATTTGGGAGCACGCGAGCACTTCTAGGCTCGCCCTATGACGCTTCTCAACCCCAATCACCAGGAACGTGCCTACCCCGACGAACGATCCCGCGAGGTGATGCTCGAGACCATCGAATTCTTCGAGAACAAGGGCAAGGTTCGCCTCAAAGAAGACGACCATGGTGCTGTTTGGTACCAGGACTTCATCGACTTCGTTGCAGAGCAGGGCATCTTCGCAACCATGTGCACGCCGTCGGGTTACGGCCCAGCCGACTCGCGTTGGGATACGTGGCGAAACTGCGAGTTCGGCGAGATCCTTGGCTTCTACGGACTTCCCTATTGGTACACCTGGCAGGTGACGGTACTCGGCCTCGGTCCTATCTGGATGTCCGACAACGAGGCTGTGAAGCAGAAGACCGCCCGGTTGCTGAAGGAGGGCGGAATCTTCGCATTCGGCCTCTCGGAGCAGGCGCACGG
>JAHEJY010000010.1 GCA_024638625.1 Actinomycetes bacterium | reverse complement strand
GCATATTCGGCGGAAAGAATGCCGGGCCTTCCGGCAGCCGTCGCATGATCTCGGACGCGAGCGTGTCGATGCCCTCACCCGTGCGGGCACTCACCGGGACATAGGCGTCAAAGTCGTATATGGCCAGGTCTGCCAGGCGCGCGGCGATGTCATGCGGCTTGGCAAGATCGATCTTGTTGACGACGGCGATCACCGTCGCTCCCGTCACCCGATCGGCTACGGCTCGATCGCCCGGGCCCACCGCCCCCGTCGCGTCGACGACGAAAACCACGCAGTCGCTATCGGGCAGGCTTTCTTCGACAAGCCGGTTGAGGCGTTCGCCCAACTGGTTTCTCGGTTTGTGGAGACCGGGCGTGTCGACCAGGACGATCTGGCCGTCCGGCCGGTGCGCCACCCCGCGGATCGTGTTGCGCGTGGTTTGAGGCCGGGGGGCTGTGATCGTCACTTTCTCGCCGACGAGAGCGTTCACGATGGTCGATTTACCTACATTCGGCCTCCCGACGACCGGCACTATCCCCGATCGATACGGGCCGCCCGTTCGGCCAGATGAATCGAGGCCGGGCGAAGTCACACGCGGTCGAACCCGGCGCTCTCGAGCAGCTCGCGTTCGCGATCAGCCATGGCCGCCGCCCCGGCCTCATCATCGTGGTGCCAGCCCAAAAGGTGGAGAATCCCATGCGTGACGATGAGGGCCAACTCCGTTCCAAGCGTGACACCCAGCTCTCGCGCCTGCTTGATGACCACAGTCGGGCAGATGAAGATGTCTCCGAGATTGATGGGCGGTGAATTGGGTGGTCGTGCCGACACCATGCCGGGATTGCGTTCTTCGATGGGAAAAGCGAGGACGTCGGTGGGTCCGTCCCGGTTCATGAACCGCTGGTTGTATTGCTCGCTGGCGACTTCATCGACGAGAATGATCGACATTTGCGTGTCATCCGGCAGCTCTTCGGCGACCAGTACCCGCTCTGCCATGGCGACCAGAGCCGCGCCGTTGACCTCGATGTCTTGCTCGTCCGAGACGAAGACGTTCAAAGCTCTTCGGCATCCACGGTATCGGTTCCCGGGAAATTCGGATAGGTGATGCGGTGGTGGTAATGCGATATCAGGGCTTCCAGGAGGGCATCCTTGACACGACTCAACTCGCCAAACGTGAGGTCCGAGTCGTCGAACTGACCGTCCTCCAGCTTTTCATTGACGACGTCTTCGACGATCTTGCGCAGGCCATCAGCCGTCGGTGAATCCTGATAGGCCATCGCCCTTGCGGCAGCCTCGACGGAGTCACACATCATCAGGATGGCCATTTCTTTGGCGATAGGCTTACGGCCTACGTGCCGGTAGTCCGTTGATACGACGTCGGTACCTTGTTCCTGAACAGCCTTGTGATAGAAGTACCGCATGAGGCTGGTTCCGTGGTGTTGGCGGATCCCTTCGATGATCTCAGGGGGCAGCCGGTACTCGCGAGCGAGGGCGACCCCGTCTGTCACATGAGCACGAATATGTGCAGCCGATTCTTCAGGCGGCAGCCAGCGATGCGGGTTGGAGGCACCGAACTGGTTTTCGATGAAGAGGTTGGGATGTTCGGTCTTTCCGAGGTCGTGGTAGTACGCCAGGGCTTCGGCCAGCAGTGGCTTTGCGCCGATGGCACGGGCTGCTCGTGAGGCAAGCGTTCCGACCAGGATCGAATGGTTGAACGTGCCGGGAGCCTTTTCCTCGAGCAAGCGCAGGGCCGGGTGGTTGCGGTCGGTGAGATCCAACAATGTCAGCATGGTGGTGATGCCGAACAGGTTTCCGAAGAAGGGCAGAACACCAAGACCGACAATGCCTCCCAGCACACCGCCCAGCATCGCAAACACGGCTGCCTGGCCGACGAGCTCATTGTCGATGAACAGGAATGCCAACGCGGCCGCCACCGGAATCATCGTCACCGAGGTGTACGCAACAGCTGAACGTAGCGACCGCTGGCTGCTCACGTCGGAGATGAATGGCAACGGAGCGATCACGGAGGCGGCCGCATAGAGCGTCACGGGCAGGCTCCCGGTGGTGATACCCATGGTGACCGCGACGGGGAGTGCCATCAGCAGCGCCAGTCGAGTGTCAAACAGCAGTCCGGCCAGAAAGCCAAAGGCAACGCCCGGAAATACGAATGCGATGGCCGTGTCGGGGTCGTCGAACGTTCCCACGCTCAGCGAGACCAATGCGGCGAGAACAACCAGGATTCCGAAGAGTGCCACTTTTTTGGGTTCACTCCAAAGCCCCGGGCGGTTACGGCGCAGATAGAGCGCACAGAGGGCGACGGTCGCAAACAGCACTCCGGCAATGGCGAAGTCTTCGGGTGCCTGGGATTGGCGTGAGAGGACGTCTGCGATGGCTTCGGCCTCTATCGGCCCGATCAATTCACCTGCCAGCACGATCGTTTCGCCCTGTTGAAAGGTGGCGATTTGCTGCGGTACGGCTGCGCGTGCTTCTTCAATGCGTTCGTTGGTGGCGGCCACATCCTCGAACTCGGAGGCCTGCAGTGAGCGTGCGACGAGCTTGGAAACCGCGGCCTCCACCTCGAGCGTGTTCTCCAGGGAAGCCGGAAGTTCGGGCAACACCCGGGGATTGTTGATCAGGTCGTTCTTGACGTTGTTGAGCTGGGCGGAGCGAATGCCGTCCTGTTCGTCATAGACGGCCACTACCAGACTGCGAGCAGCCGTTTCCACCACGGGAAACAGCGGCGTTTCCCGGTTCGCGATTCGATCGAAATCCTCTAGTCCGATCTGAATGAAGAGATTTCTGACGTCTTCGTCGATCTGGGCGAATTCGCGCTCGATCTCGGCGGAACGCTCCTCTGCCGAAGGCGGGGCCAGGGTGGTCGTCGTCGTGGTAGCCGCTTCGGTGGTGGTGGGAGCCGGAGCCGTGCTGGGAGGAACAACCACCCCGCCCTCATCGGGAGCCAGCGTCGTCGTTGTGGTCGTGGTAGTGGTGGTCGTGGTGGTCGAAGTGGTGGGAACGAACTGATCGTAAAACTCTGCGTACGAGACGGCTTCGAGAAAACTTCTGACCTCGGCCTGCACTTCGCGTTCGACATTACGGTCCCGCACGTACTCGGCGTCAATACCGCGCTCGGCCTGGTCACGCAAAGCATTGGTGAGAAAGTCGTCGTCGACTTCAATGAACTGATCTGCCCGGTAGTCCTTGTCAGCGATAGACCCTTCAGCCGGTTGCGTTGCGGACACCTGGACGCCGGTGATGAGCACCAGCGAGGCAACGGCCGCAGACAGCAGCAAATACAAGACGCGTTGCAGGCTCGAAGATCGGCGCATCAGGAATTCTCCTCATGCTTGCCATAGGCATCGACCATCGCCGATACGATCTTGTTGCGCACGACGTCGCGCGAATCGAGCTCGGTAAACACGATGCCGGGCACACCACGAAGCACCTTGCGGGCATGTCGCAGACCCGATCCTCGACCGACCGGCAGGTCGATCTGAGTGATGTCGCCGGTGATCACCATTTTCGAATTGAAACCGAGCCGTGTGAGAAACATCTTCATCTGGGCCGGCGAGGTGTTCTGCGCTTCGTCGAGTATGACAAACGCGTCTGACAATGTCCTCCCCCTCATGTACGCCAGCGGTGCGATTTCAATCGTGCCCCGTTCCAGCATCGCATGCGTGTCTTCGGGGCCGAGCATATCGTATAGAGCGTCGTATAGCGGTCGCAGATACGGGTCGACCTTGGCGACGAGGTCCCCTGGCAAAAAGCCAAGGCTTTCGCCCGCTTCCACAGCCGGTCGGGTCAGGACGATACGAGTAACCGCCCCGGTGGTCAATGCGTGCACGGCTGCCGCCATGGCGAGGTATGTCTTTCCTGTCCCTGCCGGGCCGACGCTGAAAACCACGACATTCTCGCCGATGGCATCCAGATAGATCTTCTGCCCCTGGGTTTTGGCCCTTATCAGACGTCCCCGGCCTACGCCGATACCCGAAGACAAGACGCCAGATGGGCTCGGCACTCCCCCTTTGACCATGTCCACCACGCGACCTACCTGATCGAGTGCGAGCGTATTGTGGCGATCGACCAGCTCGAGCAGCTCGGATACGACGTCGTGCGCCGAATTGACCTCTCGGGGAGGTCCCGAAACCTTGATCTCATCGCCACGGGCAATGAATCGGACATCGGGGAATGCCTGTTCAACCGCGCGCAGGTTGGCGTCGCGATCGCCCAGCAGCGTCAACATGGCGCCGCTATCGGACACGCGAAGTGACCGTTCGGTTGTAGGAGAAGAAGACATAAACCACCGTTACGAAAACGTTCCGAGGAGTATATCGGCAGCGCGTGCCGACACATCAAGCAGTGGAGAGACTACGGAAGGGGTCGGGAGGACGTGAAATGGCCTGGTTGCAGCGGTTTTATGGTAACTAGTTACCCCGCCGTTGTCGGCGAATACCAGCTGATCAGGCTCAGCTGATCACACCGAGTTCGTCCAGCTCTTTGGAGAAGGATTCCTCGGTCTTATGTAGCAGGAGAGCCAGCAAGCGTAGATCGTCGCGACGTATCGTCAACACCTTGCCGTTGAAGTCCTGGCGCATCATCTGCACGGCGCGCAAGAACTCCTCCATCAGATTCGATTCCTCGGCTTCCAATACATCGACTTTGTTGAGGTCGATGGAAACGCCGCCGCTCGGCATGACGTCTATGGCGCGACCCGAACTATCTTTCTCTGGCGGGAGCAGATGCCCGGCCGGAACCCCGAAGAATGTCGCTAGGCGCGCCAATCGGGGTAGCGACAGGGCGCGCTCGCCTCGCTCATAGGCGCCCAGCACAGAAGCCTTGAACTCGCCATCCGATACTTCCTGGCATTCATGAAGTGACAGCCCCCGCTGTTTTCGGATCGAACGCAGCCGTTGTCCCACGGCCTCGTTATAGCTGTTCACGTGGTCCCTCTCATTCCCTCCCCGACGACACAGTCCCGACGGGCATCCCAATCATAAACGATTGAAACGGGGCCCTGCCTCTTATCCGGTCACACGTGGCGGTCGAGCACCACAGCGACGATCGCAGCCGTCTCGACTCGCAGCACGGTTTCACCCAGAGAGACAAGCCTGCGGGATCGCTTTTCGGCATCCGTCCAACCGCCCTCAGGACCGATTGCGATGGCAGCGCCCGGGCCGGGACCGCCTGACGGCCATGGTTCGCCACCTCGATCTGCCAACCAAACATCGTTGAGGTCGTCGAGATGTGAGCTGGTGATCCCGGGCAACCAGGCACCCAGGCTCTGCTCGAGTGCGGCGATCGACCACGAAAGCGCTTTATCCGGCTTGGGTGGCGGACCGACGGACCGATCTGCGTCGAGCCAAACCAGCCGGGCGACACCGACCTCGGTCAGTTTTTCGACGATGAAGCGTGCCCGATCGGAAGAACGGGGCGGCGCCACAGCGAAGGTGCGTGCCGACCGGGGCTCACATGACCATTCTCGACCTCGCGTTATGGCGCCGTCAGCCAGCAGGCCTTGGCCGACCCCCCCTGCGCCATCGGTATAGGTGAGGGCCGCCCCGTCAGACAATCGCAGCACCCGCGTGAGATGGCGCTTTTTGTCAGGCGGCAGGTCGAGCTGTGCCCTCTCCCACGGTCCCGGCAGGAAGACGTGGGGTGATCGGCTCAACGACGCCGGCGCTTTCCCTTGGCCGGCGTTTCCTTCCTCAGCTCGGCGAACTGCCTGAGCAACGCCTCTTCATCTTTTGAGAGGTTCTGGGGCACCTCGGTTGCGGCGTCGATATACAAATCACCCCGGCCTCGACCGTTGAGCCGCCCCGCTCCCTCCCCTCGCATCCGGAATCGAGTTCCGGGTTGGGTAGCAACAGGGACTGTCAGAACCGCGGTGTCGCCATCGATGAGCGGAATCTCTATCTCGGTTCCGAGCGTCAATTCGGTGAAGGGAACCACCACCCGCTGAAAAAGGTGTTCACCCTGGCGTTCGAAAACCGGATCCGGCGTCACATTCATGGTGACATAGAGGTCGCCGCCCGGGGCGCCGTCGATTCCGGCACCGCCGTGACCACGCAGGCGAAGCCGGGCTCCGTTGTCGACTCCCGCGGGCACCTCGACCGTCACACTGCGTTCTTCGTCGATCAACTGGCGGCCCCGACAGGTGTGACAAGCGGTGGTGACTACCTTGCCCCGGCCGTGGCACGTCGAACATTCGGCAACGGTGGCCATCGTCCCGAGCAGCGTTCTGCGGTTCACCTGCACCGCGCCCTGGCCATTGCAGGTGCCACAGGTCTCGGGAACCGTTCCTTTGGCAGCGCCAGTACCAGAACACGTCGTGCATTCGCCAGGAGCACGATATTTGAGCTCTTTTGAGGCGCCGAGGGCAGCCTCTGCCAACGTCACCTCGAGACGGATGGACAGGTCGCTCCCGCTCAGATCGCGGCGATATCCGGATCGTCCGAAACCGCCGATCCCCCCGCCCCCACCAAAGAACGCTTCGAGAATCTCATTGAGACCCCCGAAGCTGGAGAACATATCTCCGAAGTCCATGGATTCGCCGCGATCGTATCGTGCGCGGCGATCGGGGTCCGACAACACTTCGTAGGCCTCGGCTACCTCCCGAAATCGCGCCTCGGCGTTCGGGTCGTCGGGATTGGCATCGGGATGGGTCTCGCGTGCGAGCTGGCGAAAACGCTTCTTGATCTCTTCAGGCGAGGCGTCCTTACCGACACCGAGAATCTGGTAATAATCCTTGAGAGCCATAGGAAAGGTTCAGGAGTTCAGGTTGTCGGTAAGCCTTTCACCGACTTCTTCGACGACTTTGATGGTGCGACGGTAGTCCATATGCATGGGGCCCAGCACTGCGACACGGCCGGTTCGTCCTTCGTCACCGCCGTATCCGGCCGACACGACGGCAAGATCTGCGGCATCGTCCACTGCCAGCTCGGCTCCGATGCGGACGTCGATCCCGGCGCCGGCCACCAGGGCCATCACCGATGCGTCGCGCTCGAGCAACTCGAGAACCCGGTGGACTTTGTTGAGGTCTTCCCAGAACGAAGCGAGATGGCTGGCACCTCCGACGAAAACATCCCGACTCTCGGTCTGCAGCCGCCGCGCGACCTGCGAGATGGCCTGGGTGAGGCCGGTTCCCTTGTCATCCAGCGATCTGCGCTGCTCCGCCGAAAGGGCGTCTTCGATGGTATGGCCGACCACCATGTTGACCAGTTGAGCCTCGATTCGGGTGATGTCGCGTGGCCCCAACCCTCCCTGCAACCGCACCAACTCGCGGGATACCTGTCCGGAGTCTGTGATCACAACCATCATCAGCACCTGTTCAGACATCGGAATGAGATGGAGACCGCGAATCACCTGACCGTCGAGACCCGGTCCGACGACAACGGCCGGATAGTTCGTGATATCGGTCAGCAGCGCACTGGTCTCTTTCAGGAGGCGTCCCAGCTCCCGGTGAAAGTCATCGAAGAAGCTCCGGATACGCTTCATCGTCTCTACTTTGAGCTGGCCAGGATCTGCATGGTCGACGTAGAACCGGAATCCCTTGTCCGTTGGTACGCGACCGGCTGACGTGTGGGGTTGTGTGCAGAACCCATCGGCTTCGAGCGCTGCCAGCTCGTTTCGAATGGTCGCTGACGAAACCCGCAACCCCGATGCGTCCAGCAGCGCCTGCGACGATACCGGCTGCCCGGTTCGGATGTTCACCTCGACCAATGCACGAAGGATGGCCGACTTTCGCTCATCAAGCATAGAGCAACGTTAGCAGTCAATGGGGGGAGACTGCTAAGACCTCGACGCCAGAAATGACGCACATACCTCATCGGTGAGCAACGGTTTCAGCACCACGAGACGCCCGTTCCTGGCGGCTATGACGCCCGCCTCGACCAATCGGCCACCGGCGGGGTGGCGAAGGAACGACGCAGCGACATCATCCATCGCGATGCCGCTGGTGCGCCGCAGCCCCAGCACCACCCGCTCTTCATCGGAACCATCTGCCCGGTCTCCGTTGGCGCCGCCAATCCATTCTTCGCCCGCGCGAGCAATCGCGTCGCGTTCGATCGCGTCCAGGTAGGCATCGAGCTTTCGAACATTGCGGAAGCGAACCCCGCCGAGGTGCCCGTGGGCTCCCATGCCAAATGCCATGTACTCGCCCTGCGCCCACGCCGTCAGGTTGTACCGGCATTCGTGGCCGGGTCTGGCGTAGTTCGACACCTCATAACGCCGGTAACCCGCGCCGCCCAGATATTCCTCTGCCATTTCGTACCGCTGGGCCTGTACGTCGGCATCGGGGGCTGTCGCGCCTCGATTGACGAGGCGCGACAGCTCGGTACCGCGCTCAACCGTCAGAGCGTATGTCGATATATGATCGGGATCGATGCCCACGGCGCGCTCGAGTGTGCCCGACCACGAACGGTCGCTTTCGATCGGTGATCCGAATATCAGGTCGAGACTCACCGAGTTGAAGCCCGCTCGTTTCACACTGGTGACAGCCAGATCTATCTGATCGGCCGTGTGGCGTCTTCCGAGATAGTCGAGAACAATCGGATCGTAGGACTGCGCCCCAAACGACACCCTTGTGAATCCAGCTGCACGAAGATCCACGGCCTTGTCATCGCTCCAGTCCTCCGGGTTGGCTTCCAGGGTGATTTCGGCATCCCGTGCGATGCCGTGGCGCTTTCTGATCGCATCCAGAACATCGGCCAGACCGGTGACATGGGATGGCGTGCCTCCCCCGACAAATACCGCGTCGACAGGCCGGATCGGTTCGCTGGAACTGATCTCTTTCACAACCGCCGACAGGTAGCGCACCACCTCGCCGTCTCGACCGGATACGACCGCAAAGTCACAGTAGGGACATATCGCCTCGCAGAATGGGATGTGGACATAGGCTCCGAGGTAGCCGGCTGCTCGCTCAGCGACATCGACGAGAGCCGGCTCAGCCATCGGTATCTATCTGCAGTGCCGATACGAACGCCTCCTGGGGAACTTCCACCGATCCGACCATCTTCATCCGCTTCTTGCCTTCTTTTTGCTTCTCGAGCAGCTTGCGCTTGCGGCTGATGTCGCCTCCGTAGCACTTGGCAGTGACGTCCTTGCGTTTTGCCTTGACCGTCTCCCGGGCAATGATGCGCCCGCCGATGGCAGCCTGAATAGGAACATCGAAAAGCTGACGGGGTATCAGCTCTCGCAGCCGCTTCGTCATGGCACTGCCATAGTTGTAAGCACGGTCTTTGTGCACGATGGCGCTGAATGCGTCGACCGGCTGATTGTTCAACAGCACGTCGACCCTCACCAGGTTCGAGGTCCGGTATTCGCTCGGTTCATAGTCGAGCGAGGCATAGCCTCGCGTTCGCGACTTGAGCGCATCGAAGAAGTCGAACACCACCTCCGCCAATGGCAGCTCGTAATCGATTTCAACCCGCTCCGGAGAAAGATACGTGAGCTTGCCCATTTCCCCACGTTTGGACTGTGCCAGGTCCATGATGGTGCCGATGTACTCAGAGGGACTGATCACCATCACCTTGACGTAGGGCTCGTCGATGTGGTCGAGCTGATTGGCGGCCGGCAGATCCTGCGGGCTCCGAACGTCAATCGTCGCCCCGGCCGTCGTGAACGCCTTGAACGCCACAGACGGCGCCGTAGCGACCAAATCGAGATCGAACTCCCGTTCCAGGCGCTCGCGCACGATCTCCATGTGGAGCAACCCGAGAAATCCACATCGGAATCCGAACCCGAGTGCGGTTGACGTCTCAGGCTCATATTGCAGGGCGGAATCGTTCAGACGCAGTTTTTCGAGCGCATCACGCAACCGCTCGAAATCGTCACCAACGGAAGGAAACAGCCCTGAGAACACCATGGGTTTCGGCTCCTTGTACCCGGGGAGCGCCTGCGTGGCCGGATGATCAATCCGGGTCACCGTGTCACCGACCCGGACCCGGTCGATTTCCTTGATCCCCGTGATGAGGTATCCCGACTCACCCGGACCGAGTGAAGCGACCGGCACCGCGGCCGGGGTGAGAATGCCGACCTCGTCGGCGCCCTCGACATTGTTGGTAGCCATGAAGCGGACCCGGTCGCCCTTGGACAGTACGCCGTCCTTGATACGGACGTAGCACACGACACCTCGATAGGTATCGAAGTATGAATCGAAGATCAGGGCCCGGAGCGGATCGGATTCGAGGCCCTCCGGGGGCGGAAGCCGATCGACGATCGCCTCGAGCAACTCATCGATACCGGCCCCGGTTTTTGCCGAGATCGCGATTACCTCATCGGGACTGCCACCCAGCACACCCGCCACTTCCTTCGCCACTCGCTCGGGTTCGGCGGCAGGCAGGTCGATCTTGTTCATCACCGGGATGATCTCCAGGCCGGCCTCGATCGCCAGATACGTGTTGGCCAGGGTCTGGGCCTCGACCCCTTGTGAGGCATCCACCACCAGCAACGCCCCCTCCACGGCGTCCAGGCTGCGTGACACCTCATACGTGAAATCCACATGACCGGGCGTGTCGATGATGTTGAGTTCGTATTGGATGCCATCCGGAGCGTCGTAGGCGAGGCGCACCGCCTGTGCCTTGATGGTGATCCCGCGTTCGCGTTCGAGATCCATCGAGTCGAGCAACTGTTCTTTCATATCGCGAGCAGATATGGCACCCGTACGTTCCAGGAGCCGATCGGCGAGAGTTGATTTGCCGTGGTCGATGTGCGCGATGATGCTGAAGTTGCGAATGTGGGGGATCACCCGCCAATTCTATGGCTCGCCACGTACGAAGCACCCTGTCATCGATCGCCCCGAGCCTCTATACTGCCGCCGTCTCATGGCAAACATTCGTTCACAGATGAAGAGAAACCGCCAGGCCCCTGCCCGCCGCGCCCGGAACCGGTCAATCAAGACCGAGATCCACACGCGCACCAAGCTCGCCCTGAGCGCGGCCCAGTCGGGTGATGCCGAGGCGGCCCGGGAAGCCCTCGTGGCCGCGCAGAAGCGAATCGACTCGGCAGTGGCCAAAGGTGTTCTCCACCGCAATACTGCTGCCCGGCGTAAGTCGCGTCTCGCCAGAGAGGTCGCCGCCCACCTGGGCTAGTCCACCATGTCGGAGAAAACGATCTGGCTGACGCCGGAAGCCCACCGAAAACTGGTCGAAGAGTTGGAAGACTTGACGACATCCGGCCGCAGGTTCATCGAGGAAAAGATCGCCGAAGCCCGATCTCACGGTGACCTCAAAGAAAACGCAGACTATGACGCCGCCAAGAACGAACAAGGCTTGATGGAAGCTCGCATCCGTCAGATCAAACACACACTCGACAATGCCGTAGTTCGGGATGCCGTTGACACCGGCCGGGTCGAGGTCGGTTCGCTGGTCGAGATCTCGAACGACGCGGTGACGCTCAAATTGCTGGTCGCCTCGAAGGAAAACAAGGTCGACGGCCTGCAGACCACTCCCCCGGAAAGCCCTCTCGCCAAAGCCATCCTCGGCGCCCAGGTCGGCGACACCGTCTCCTACGAAGCTCCCGGCGGAACCTTCACCTACACGGTCGATTCCATAGAACCCTGGGATAGCTAACCCTCGACCTAGCCATGGAGAAGCCCCGGAGGGGGTTCTCCCCCAGCTAGTCAGATCAAGTGGCGCAGCGCCAATAAGCCATGGAGAAGCCCCGGAGGGGGTTCTCCCCAGCTAGTCAGATCAAGTGGCGCAGCGCCCAGGTAGCCATGGAGAAGCCCGCAGGGGTTCTCCCCAGCTAGGCACCGAAGGTGCCTAGCCAACTTCCCCGAGGTAGGCCTGGCGCATTTGGGGATTTGCCAGCAGCGCCTGGGCGGTGTCGGCCAGAACGATCTGGCCCGTCTGCAATACGTATCCGTGGTCGGCGATCGATAACGCCATGTTGGCGTTTTGTTCCACCACGAAAACCGTCGTGCCGGCCTCGTTGATCTGCTGGATGATCTCGAAGTTCTGAGCGACCAATACCGGTGCCAGACCCATGGAGGGTTCGTCCATGAGGAGCACCTTGGGGTGGGCCATCATCGCACGGCCGACCGCCACCATCTGTTGTTCGCCGCCCGACAGCGTCCCTGCTTTCTGGTTCAACCGCTCTTTGACCCGCGGAAACAATTCGAAGATCCGTTCGTAATCTGCCTCGAGGTCCGAGCCCTCTCGCAGGTATGCGCCAATTTCGAGGTTTTCGCGAACTGTCATGCGTTTGAACAGCCGCCGGTTCTCCGGAACCATCGAGATGCCGCGCCCGACGATGTCAGCGGTGGGGCGGCCCGAGATCACGGTGCCATCCAGGACCACATCACCGGTGGTCGGCGTGACCATGCCGAGAATCGTTTTGAGCGTGGTGGTCTTGCCGGACGCATTTCCGCCGAGCAGGCAGACGATCTGGCCGGCCCCGATGCTGATGTCGACATCTTTGAGCACGTGTACCGGCCCGTAGTGGGTGTTGACGGCTCTGAATTCCAGTACCGGCGGTGCGTCTGTCATGATTCAGTCTCGGCCGGCCGCCCGAGGTAGGCCTCGATGACCTGTTCATTGGTGGAAACGTCGTCGTAGTGACCCTCGGTGAGTTTGACACCGTGATCGAGAACGACGACCCGGTCCGACACATCGCGCACAACTTTCATGTCGTGCTCGATGATCACGATCGTGAAGCCTTTTTCCGACCGCAACTTCCCGATGAGACCCGTGAGTTCTACCGTTTCGCGCGGGTTCATCCCTGCGGTCGGTTCGTCCAGGAGAAGCAACTTCGGCTGAGTGGCCATGGCCCGGGCAATTTCGAGACGTCGACGATTGGCATAGGACAACACGAAGGCAGCCTGATCGTATCGATACCCGACCAGCCGGTCGCCGAAGAACGACAGAGTGTCCTTGGCACGCTCCTCGATCAGCTGCTCTTCTTCCTTGAAGGCCTTGGTACGAAAGATGGCACCGTAGATCCCCTGTTTTGTGCGGCAATGCTGCGAGACCATCACGTTTTCCAGGATCGACATGTTGGGGAACAGCCGCACATTCTGAAAGGTCCTGGCAATTCCCCGTTGGGTGATCACCGAAGGCTCGAGCCCACCGATGCTTTCACCCTCGAACAAGATGGTGCCTTCATCGGGAGCAAACATTCCGGTGATCACATTGAAGAAGGAGGTCTTGCCTGCGCCGTTTGGCCCGATCACCGACACGACTTCTCCCTCATCGATGTGGAAGTCGACGCCGCCCAGGGCCTGGATTCCCCCAAAACCCTTCTTCAAACCGGAGATCTCGAGCAGTGCCATCAGGTCGCCGGCTCCTCGGCCGTGTCGGCCTGGGCCTTGAGCCAGGCGTCCTGGTTCATTTCGTCGTGGTGCAGCTCCCGCGACCGTCGTACATTGGGTATGAGGCCTTCCGGTCGCTGCAACATCATGTAGACGAGGATGACGCCGTAGATCAGCAGCTTGAACTCACCAAACTCCTGCAGCAGCCCGGGTTGGCGAGGTCCGCCGAGTACCCCGATCAAGACGAGGGCGCCGGCGGCCACGCCGAGAATGTTCCCCATACCGCCCACGATGACGACGACGAGGATGACGATCGAGATCAGCAGCTCAAATGATGTCGGGAAGATGGACCCGAGTTTGGCGGAGAACAACGCTCCCCCGAGGGATGCCAGGACGGCGCCGACGACGAATGCGGACAGCTTGGCCTTGACGGTGTCAATACCCATCACTTCGGCGACAGATTCGTCCTCGCGCATCGCCGTCCAGGCGCGACCCACCCGCGAGTTGAGGAGCGCATAGGAGACCCAGGCCGCGAGCAATACGAGGGCCAACGCGAAATACAAGATATATTCGGGGTCGCTGCCCGAAACCGTGTCGAATCCAAGAGGTATGCCGGGGATGTTGCGTATGCCTCCCGCTCCCCCGAACCATGGAGACGCAGCGTCGGACAAGAACGTGATACGAACGATCTCGCCAAAGCCCAGCGTTACGATCGCGAGGTAGTCGCCCCGGAGTCGAATCACCGGCGTGCCGACAAAAATTCCTGCCAGAATTCCTACGAGAATGACGGGGGGCAGCGTGTACCACCACGGCCACTCGGGCGCGAAGAACGGCGATAGGGGACTGGTGAGGATGGCAGAGGTGTAGGCCCCGACGGCGAAAAACGCCACGTAGCCGAGGTCGAGCAGCCCGGCGAAACCGACCACGATGTTCAGCCCAAGGCCCATGAGGAGGAAAATCGCGGTGGTTGCGAGGATCTCCGAGAGCAGGCTGCCCAGCAGCCACGGCGCAATCAGCACAACGGCCAGCGTGATTGCAGCCACGATCAACGACTTACGTCGCCGTTCAGCTGGATCCGGATCCGCCAGATATCTGGCAATACGCGATCGCTCCGCCCTGTCGCGACCTCCGAGAAAGAAGCCGGCTGCTGCAACCAGAATCGCCGGAACGATGCGGAGTGCGGCGGCCCGGTAGATGAGTCGATTTGCCGAGCCCAGGCCCAGCGTTCTCAGAATCTGGGAAATCACGTCCTCGAGCATGGCTACCACGAAGATGGCTCCCACGGCAAACAGGATCTGGCGGCGAAGCCTGTCGCTGACCAGGTGCAGCGCCCCCCCGATGGCACCGAGGACCGCCGAAATGACGATCAACCACACGATGCCGAGGATGATGTTCGGTTCGGCGACGCTGTCGCTGAACGTGAGCGTTGCCACGAGCTTGGGGCTCAGCCGAATGAACACGTCCCGCAGGTCCATCACGTGCGCGATCACGACGAGAATAGAAATCACGACTCCGCCCACGACGCCGACGGATAAGCCGGCCACGACCTGCTGTGAGCTGACCGGATGCTCTTCCATCCCCTCCAGCACTTCTTCGTGCCCCACCTTGTACCCGGCCCGGGGCACGTACCAGAACAGAGCGAGGAAGCCGAGGCTCAAGAAAGGATCAATGACTTTGCGCGAATCGAAATCCTCGACCATGCCGATGGCCGAAACGAAGACCATGACGACGCCCGCAATCAAGCCTGCCCTCAGAACCTTCTTGACGTTGAGCTCGCCCTTGATCACGCTCGCTCATCCTCCGAAAGCCGCTCGCCCAGCAAACCGGTCGGGCGAAACACCAGCACGAGCACCAGCGCAAAGAAAGCCACGACATCTTTGAGCTGCGACACTCCGGGAATCCCCCACCCATCGAGGATCAACAACGGACCGACACCTTCGAACAACCCGAGGAGAACCCCACCGAGCATGGCTCCGGCCAGGTTGCCGATACCACCGAGCACGGCCGCCGTAAATGCCTTGATGCCCGGCAGGAAGCCGGTATCGAACGACACTCCTCGAAACAGCAGGGCCCACAATGACCCGGCGATTCCGGCCATCGCCCCACCGACGGCGAAGGTCGTGACGATGGTTCGATCCACGTTGATGCCCATCAACGCGGCAATCTCTTTGTCCTCGGCAACCGCCCGCATCGACCGTCCGGTTCGGGTCTTTTCCACGAAGAGATAGAGGGCGATCATACTGACGATCGCGATGGCGATCACCAGCACTTTCGTCGCCTCCAGCTTCAACCAGCCGAGGCCAAAGAGATCAATCTTTGCCAGCAGCCAGGCCGGAGGCTGGGGCACGCTCTTGTTGGCGACTCCGAACAAGAACGCGGCCGAGTATTGCAGAAAAAAGGACACCCCGATGGAGGTAATGAGGGGAATGAGACGCGGCGCATTGCGGAGGGGTCGATAGGCGATCCGCTCAATGAGGACCGCGACGATCGTCGCCGTCACCGTCGCGGACAGAATCACCAGAATGAGAGCGACGACGAAATTGCTGATCCACAATCCCGTGTCGAAGAAATAGCTCGCCATGAAAAAGCTGGTCATGGCACCGCTCATGAACACTTCACCGTGGGCGAAGTTGATGAATCCCAGTACCCCATACACCATCGAATAGCCCAGGGCAATCAACCCATAGGCGGCCCCCTGGGCCAGACCGCTGACGACGAGGTCTCGCCAGGCTGCTGCCGAGGGGCCTTCCCCGCCGGCGAACTTGATGATGGTCCCGATCAGCCCAACGGCAATGAAGACGACTGCCCCTACGCGCAGGGCGTTCAGGAACATATCGACCCAATTGAATCGGGATCTACGGACCCTCTCGATGGTCTCGGCGGCGCTCACCACGCTATATGGCCTCCATACGAAGCCTGGTCAGCAGAAGCCTGGTCAGCATACGAAGTCTGGTCTGGTCGTCCGGTGCGACGCAGCCGTTCGATGGCTGCGTCGCACCGGATCAGAATCGACCGTCGAACGCTTATGGCGCGAACTCGAACACGACATTGGCCTTGGCGGCTTCTACATCATTGGGTGAGTCGTTGCGGATCACGGTGATGAGCTGGGCACCGCAGTCCCCGAAGTCGTCGCACGTGATCGGTCCGATGATGCCATCGAGCGAGATGGCGTTCAACGCATCCCGCACGCCCTGGCGATCGACATACAGCGTACCGTCAACGTCGGTTGCGCTTTCCTCGATCGCTTTCAGCAACATGGTTGCCGCGTCGTAACTATGTGCCCAGAAAGGGGCCGACGGAGGCTCTCCGTATTGGTCCTGGTAGGCGGTCAAGAAGGCATCGCCGTTGACGCCCGTAATGCTGTTCTCGTTGGCTCCGAAACGGGTGTCGGGCCCGGAGTGGTGCCAGCCGGCGGCTTCCGGGATCTCCAGGAAGTTGTCGACGAGCGAAGCATCGGCGCCGATGAGCGTCACCTCTTCCATGCCTGCTACTCCACGCACCTGCTGGGCGATGAAGTTGATCTCCGGCGGAAACGTCGGGGTGAACAGCATGTCGGGACCGCCGGCCGCGACCTCGGTGAGTACCGCGGTCATATCGGTGTCACCCTTGTTGATGGCGGTGAATACCGACACCTCGCCGCCGAGTTCTTCGAAGGCTGCCTGGAAGGCTGATGACAAACCGAACGTATAGAGGTCACCGTCGTGGATGACACCGGCGTTACGCATGCCGAGCTCATTAAAGGCGAACTCTGCAACGGCACGACCCTGATAAAGGTCATTGTGCGCCGTGCGGTAGTAGCCAACGTTGTAGTCGGTCGAAGCGTTACCGGCCAGGTCCGACGTCAGGGCCGGGGATGTGTTCGAACCCGAGATCATCACAAGACCTGCGTCCGAGATCAACGGCATGGCCGCGCCCGCCGCACCCGAACACGACGTCCCGATCACGCCCAGAATCTGGGGATCCGACACGATTGTCTGAGCGCCCGCCTGGCCGCCGTCTGCCGAGCAGAGGTCATCGAGGCCTGTCGCCATCGAAATCGGATGGCCGAGGATCTCTCCGTAATCGGCAATTGCCAATTCCACGCCGCGCTGGTTGGGAATACCCAGGAACGAGACGTCGCCGGTAATTGCGTTGAACGAGCGGATTTGTACGGCTTCGCCATCGGGAATCGTCACCTGGCCAAGCGGACCTGCCACCGGCGGCTCAGTTCCGCCACCACAGGCGGCGGCTACGAGCGCAAGGGCAAGCAACACGCCAGTAAGTGTTGTAAATCGTTTGCGTTTCACGAATTTCCTCCTCATCGTCTAACACCGCAATCTGCGGCGAAGGACATCACCGAAAGATCGGCTGGGACATGTTAGGGACCAATGGGGCCCACATTCAACAGGTACGGTCGGGCTGATGCGAACTGGCCTGAATCCGGGGGGTTGACGGGCCCCGGAGGGGCATAGGATTGTGGCATGTCCAAGACCCATCAGGCCGTCGCAGATCGGCGGAACGATTCTGTTCTCGTGTATGTAAACGGAGACCTCGTTCCACGCGCTGATGCCAAAGTGTCCGTATTCGATTCGGCGTTTCTCGTGGGCGACGGAGTGTGGGAGGGAATTCGTCTTCACGAGGGCACCCTGGCCTTTCTGGACCGCCACCTGGACCGGCTTTATGCGGGCGCCAAGGCAATTGCCCTCGATATCGGCCTGACCCGGTCGGAGCTCACCGCTGAGATCAGAAAAACCCTGGATGCCAACGACATGGTCACCGACGTCCACCTCCGGCTCATGGTGACGAGAGGCATCAAGAAGACCCCTTCCCAACATCCGGATCTCGTCGTCGGCGGACCCACGATCGTCATCATCGCCGAGCACAAAGCGGCCGATCCGAAGGTCACCGAGTCCGGCATCCACCTGTTCACCTCGACCGTCCGCCGCCCCGGGCCCGAGGTGCTCGATCAACGTCTCAACTGCCACTCCAAGCTGCATGAGGTGATTGCGCTCATCCAGGCCTACAAGGCCGGGGCCGACGAGGCTCTGATGCTGGACCCCACGGGACATGTGGCGACATGCAATTCCACCAATTTCTTCATCGTCACCAATGGAGAGGTCTGGACCTCGACCGGCGAGTACTGCCTCAACGGGATCACCCGGGGCCTGGTCATCGAATTGGCCGAGGCCGAAGGCATCCCGACGCGAGAGAAGCCCTTCTCGCTCACAGACGTCTACGCAGCTGAGGAGGCGTTCGTGACCGGTACGTTCGGAGCCCTCACCCCTGTCACAACTGTCGATGGACGCACGATCGCCGACGGGGGTACCGGCCCCATGACATCACAGTTGTCGGAGGCATATTCGCGGCTGATCCGCTCTTTGTGACCGATCCCGTGGCTACCACCCGCATCAATCTCATATCCGGACCACGCAACATCTCGACCGCCCTCATGTACGCATTCCGGTCCCGCGACGACACGATGGTCGTCGACGAGCCGCTCTTCGGCGCATTCCTGGAAAAGACCGGCGTCGACCACCCGGGTCGTGCCGAGACGATTGCCGCCATGGACACCGATCCCGCAGCGGTGATCACCAATACGATCCTCGGGCACTATCCAACCCCCATCGTGTTCATCAAGAACATGGGCCACCACATCGCAGCGTTCGATGACTGGAGTTGGTTGCTACGGGTACAGAACGTCTTTCTGACCAGGGACCCGGCGGAGGTCTTGGCATCCTTTACCAAGAACGTTCCCGATCCCTCGCTCGAGCTGACCGGATTCGACGGACAGGTCAAGCTCCTGCGCTATTTGCGATCGGCCGGGCAGTCTCCACCGGTCATGGATGCGAGCGAAATCCTCGCCGACCCGTTATCGGCGCTGCGCGACATGTGCGAACGGTTGGACGTTCCGTGGGATCCGGCCATGTTGTCGTGGAGCCCAGGCCCCAAACCAGAGGACGGAGCCTGGGCTCCCTATTGGTATAACCGGGCATGGGCTTCGACCGGGTTCGAACCCTATGTCCCGCAAGAAGCCAAGGTGGCCGATCACCTAGCCGGGCTGCTCGCCACGTGTCGAGGGCTCTACGAAGAGCTGAAGTCCGTAGAAACGTGACCATCCCTACGATTTCCATCTGAGCAACTCTCGAGCCGCCCTAGCATCACAGCACAGCGCAAGGAGCACCTATGACTGACCAAGAAGCCCTCGACGTCAACGAAAGCGCAAAGGGCTGCCCGGTGATGAGCGGGCCTCACGCAACCCATACCGCAATCGGATCTTCGGCGAACCAGCACTGGTGGCCGAACCAGTTGAACCTGACGATGCTTCATCAACACCACCCGGCGGCTGATCCCATGGGTGACGGCTTCGATTACGCAGCGGAATTCAAGACCCTCGACCTCGATGCCGTCAAGCAGGACCTCACCGTGCTCATGACAGACTCTCAGGAGTGGTGGCCCGCCGACTACGGCCACTACGGTCCCTTCTTCATTCGGATGGCGTGGCATAGCGCAGGCACATATCGCATCGAGGATGGTCGCGGCGGCGGCTCCTCGGGGACCCAGCGTTTCGCACCTCTCAACAGCTGGCCCGACAACGTGAACCTCGACAAAGCCCGCGCCCTCCTGTTGCCGATCAAGCAGAAGTACGGACGAAAGTTGTCATGGGCCGACCTGATGATCCTCGCAGGCAACGTGGCCATCGAGTCGATGGGCCTGAAGACGTTCGGTTTCGGCGGCGGCCGCGAAGACGTATGGGCACCCGAAGAGGACATCTATTGGGGCCCCGAAACCACCTGGCTCGGGGATGAGCGGTATCGCGGCGACCGGGAACTGCAGAACCCGCTTGGCGCAGTACAGATGGGCCTGATCTATGTGAACCCGGAAGGACCGAACGGCAACCCGGACCCGCTCGCCTCGGCCCGTGACATTCGGGAGACATTCAGCCGGATGGCGATGAACGACGAGGAGACGGTTGCGCTCGTCGCCGGCGGTCACACCTTCGGCAAGACTCATGGTGCAGGTGACGTTGATCTTGTGGGTCCCGAACCCGAAGGCGCCCCTATCGAGCAGCAAGGCCTCGGCTGGAAAAACAGCTTCGGCACCGGCAAGGGCGTGGACACGACCAGCAGCGGGCTAGAAGGTGCCTGGACCCCGACACCGATTGCGTGGGACAACTCCTACTTTGACGTGCTGTTCGGTTATGACTGGGAATTGACGGAGAGCCCGGCCGGGGCACAGCAGTGGACGCCCACGAATCCCGAAGCCCAGGGGACCGTCCCCGACGCCCACGACCCCTCCAGGACGCACGCGCCCATGATGTCGACGGCCGACATGGCGCTGCGAATGGACCCGGTATATGAACCCATTTCCCGGCGGTTCCACCAGAACCCGGACGAGCTCGCCGACGCGTTTGCCAGGGCGTGGTTCAAACTGACCCACCGCGACATGGGCCCCATCGCCCGCTATCTCGGCCCGGAGGTGCCGGAAGAGGAGATGATTTGGCAGGACCCGGTCCCGGCGGTTGACCACGATCTGATCGGGCCGGACGACATCACCACCCTCAAAGCAAAGGTGCTGGAGTCCGGACTCAGCGTTTCTGAGCTGGTGACGACCGCCTGGGCATCGGCGTCGACATTCCGCGACAGCGACAAACGCGGAGGCGCAAACGGGGCTCGCATTCGGCTCGCTCCGCAGAACGACTGGGCGGTCAACAATCCACCCGAACTGCGCCGGATCCTCCAGACCCTGGAGGGGATTCAGCAGGAATTCAACAGCTCCGGCAAGACCGTGTCGCTGGCTGACCTGATCGTCCTCGCCGGCTGCGCGGCCGTCGAGGCCGCGGCGAAGAAGGCGGGACACGATATCACGGTGCCCTTCACGCCAGGACGGACCGACGCATCCCAGGAGCAGACCGACGTCGAGTCATTTGCTGTACTCGAGCCAACCGCAGACGGGTTTCGCAACTACCTCGGCAAGGGTCACGTTCAGGCCGCAGAGGAACTGCTCGTCGACCGCGCCCAACTGCTGACGCTGAGCGCCCCGGAAATGACGGTGCTGGTCGGTGGCATGCGTGTCCTGAAGGCGAACGTCAACGGATCAGACCACGGTGTGCTCACCGATCGATCCGGGACACTGACCAACGATTTCTTCGTCAATCTGCTCGATATCAACACCGAGTGGCAGGCGATCTCCGAGCCCGAGGGCGTGTTCGAGGGTCGCGACCGGGCCTCCGGTACCCCGAAGTGGTCCGGCACCCGCTGCGATCTCATTTTCGGATCGAACTCACAGCTTCGAGCCATTGCAGAGGTCTACGGCTCTGATGACTCGCACGAAAAGTTCGTGGCGGATTTCGTGGCTGCGTGGGACAAGGTCATGAATCTCGATCGCTTCGACCTCGCCTGATCCGGTGCTGAGAACGGGTACGAACCGAGTAGGACGCGATAGCAGTCTGCTCAGCGGCCGAACTCGCGGAGTCCCGAACCCGAAAGTCCTGGACCGGAGAGCTCAGCTCGCACCACTTCTGCGAGCCGATCTGCGAGTCGGGCGGCCTGGTGGGCCTCCGGAGCCTCGACCATGACCCGGACGAGGGGTTCTGTCCCCGATGGACGAACGAGGATCCGACCGGAATCGCCCAATTCGCGTTCTGCGTCGTCCACGGCTTCCCATAGAGCCTCGGCCAGGTCGAGCTTATCTTTGTTCTCGACCCGGACGTTGCGGAGAACTTGTGGATACTCGTCCATGACCTGACGCAGCTCTGCGAGCGATTTGCCGGTCGCTGCCATGACATCGAGCAACTGGATCGCCGTGAGCAACCCGTCCCCCGTTTTAGAAATATTCGAAAAGATCACGTGTCCCGACTGTTCGCCGCCGAGTACCGTCCCGTGTTCCTTCATGGCTTCGGCTACATATCGATCTCCGACTGCGGTCGCGATGACGTCGATGTTCTCTTGTTCCATCGATTTCATGAAGCCGAGGTTGGCCATCACTGTTCCGACAATCCGGTCGCCTTTGAGACGCCCCTCGGCTTTCAGGTGGGAGGCGATGACCGCCATGATGACATCGCCGTTTGCGACGATGCCCTCTTCATCGATTGCGATGAGACGGTCGGCGTCCCCGTCGAAACACAACCCGAGCCTGCCATCTGCTACCGCTGCGAGGGTATGAGGGTTGGTTGCGCCACAATCGTCGTTGATGTTGGTGCCATCAGGCGTATCGCAGATCACCATGACGTCGGCACCCAATCTCGCAAAGAGTTCGGGGGCAGCCTGGAACGCAGCACCGTTGGCACAGTCCACGGCCAGGTCAAACCCGCGGTACGAAAACCGGGCTTGTTCAGCCAGCCACGCCACGTATCGTTCACGAGCGGTGCCATCAACAACACGTATTCCCAATCCGCCCGGTGGCCGACTCCACGGCGGCCCCGCCCGCAGCCGCGCCTCGATCGCGTCTTCGAGGACGTCGCCGAGCTTGGCTCCGTCTCCGCCGAAAAACTTGATGCCATTGTCCTGGGCCGGGTTGTGCGATGCGCTGACGACGACTCCAAAGGTTGCTCTCGCCTCCTTGGCCAGGCGTGCGACGGCGGCCGTCGGGATGATGCCGAGATCGTGAACATCGAGCCCGGCCGCGGTAAAACCAGCAGTAAGTGCAGCCAGCAAAAGATCACCCGACCGCCGGGTATCCCGGCCGATCAAGACTGACCCCTCGCGCCCTTCTCCTGCCGCTCTTGCCAAAGACGTGGCGAACTCAGGGGTCAAGACATCGGGCGACGGCCCGCGGATCCCATCGGTGCCGAAGAGCCGGGACCCGGAATCGAGGAGAGACACTTACCGCTTGGTGAACTGAGGTGCCCGGCGCGCCTTGCGCAAACCGTAGCGTTTGGGCTCAACGCGACGATCATCGCGCGTGAGGAACCCGCCCTTCTTGAGCACCGGACGCAAATCCGGATCCAACTCGATGAGGCTGCGTGCAATACCGAGGCGAATTGCATCCACCTGGCCGGTCGTTCCGCCGCCCTCGACCTTGACCTTGATGTCAAATGATCCTTCAGACTCGGTCACCTTGAGGGGTTCCATCAGACGGGCCCGGTGGCCGGTCATCGGGAAGTAGACCTCGAGGTTGCGGCCATTGATGCTGACGTTGCCGGTTCCTGAGTAGAAACGAACCCGGGCGACCGAGGTCTTGCGTCTTCCCGTTGTCTGTGTGAGCGTTTCGGCCATGGTCAGCTATCCACCTTCTTGATATCGATCGCGAGCGGTTCGGGTTTCTGTGAACTATGCGGATGTTCGCCGCCCGCGTAGACATGCAGTTTCCGATACATGGCGCGACCCAGGCGATTCTTCGGCAACATGCCCTTGACGGCACGCTCCACTACGGCTTCGGGACGCCGGACTATCAAAGCATCGAACGACTCGGCCTTGATGCCTCCCGGATAGCCGGAGTGGCGGTAGTAGATCTTTTCTTCAGACTTCTTGGACGTCACGCGCACCTTGTCGGCGTTGACGATGATGACATAATCTCCCACGTCGAGGTGCGGGGTGAACGAGGGCTTGTGCTTTCCACGCAAGACTTGGGCGACCTCGGATGCCAGTCGTCCAAGCGGAAGGTCGGTCGCGTCGACCACAAACCAGGCGCGAGCTATTTCGTCGATCTTGGGGACGTACGTGCGTTGCATAAAGCCTCTTTGGACGTGGAGCCGGGTTTGAACGGATGCTGTTTGAAAAGATGGTGGGTTCGGGCGCGACGGCTGGTCAGTTCCGAACGGAACGGGATCATACTAGCTGGGCTCTTCAAGGGTGCCAACGCTCGCCTTCATACGAGACGCTGACCAGCTTCAGGCCCTGGGGCGGAGCCGCCCCGGAAGCAAGGTTGCGGTCACGCCCCTCCATCACTGCCGCCACCGCTTCAACCGTACGATTCCCTTTGCCAACCTCCACGCACAGGGCGACAAGCGAGCGCACCATCTGGTGACAAAACGCATTGGCTTCGATGTCAAAGGCGACGATGTCATCGGGCTGGCGCGACCACGAGGCCTCGATCACGTAGCGTTTGCGCGATTTTCCCTCATCATCACGACAAAACGACGAGAAGTCCTGCTCCCCCACGAACATCCCGGCGGCGGCGGACATGGCACCCACATCGAGTTTCCGGTGGACGTGCCAGGTGAGATGTCTACGGAACGGGTCCGGTACGGTGCGATTCAGAATCTCGTAACGGTACCGGCGCGAAATCGCGTCGCGACGGGCGTCGAACCCGTTCTCGGCACGGACGGCGGACTGAACCGCAATTTCGGGACCCACCAGGCTGTTCAGCGATCGGGCCAAACGAGTGGTGTCGAGCTCCTTCGTCGCCTCGAACGAGACCACCTGGCCTACGGCGTGCACCCCGGCGTCGGTTCGTCCCGCAACACTCGTAACGACACCGTCGCCCGCCATGCGTCGCAACGCGGCTTCGACCTCTCCCTGGACCGTGCGCACATCGGGTTGGATCGCATAGCCGTGGAACCCGGAGCCGTCGTATGAAAGTTCGAGCCGGTACGTGGGCACCTAGATCTGGAAGATGAATACGGCGAGGAAGTAGCCGAATGCTCCCGCAAGGCCCGCCAATACCGCTTTGTCCTTCGGCACGTCGTAAACCGCCTGAACCCCGACCGACATGATGAGAACCCCCCACGCGGCCGGTACGAGATAAATGAGAATCGGAGATGACAAGCGAGTGAAGTTCGCGATCAACGGAATCAACAGCAAAGGCGTGTGGGCGAAGCCGACAACGGGCAAACCGGCGTGGTACCGCCCCTGGCCGCCGAGTGCATTGGTGGCCATATACCAGAATACGCCGGCCGCGATGAGCCAGCGGAAACCGGCGTTGGCTGCGCCCGCGATCAGCGCAACCACCCAGCTCAGCCAGTTGAACGGATCCAAACCGACCACATCGAGAAGGAACAAGAGGGGAACCAGCACCGACACCGCAAACACGACGATGTAGGCGTCAGCGGTGGCGGTTCCTGCAAACACCATCCGTTGGAATGGCTCACGTTTGAGAAGTGCCGTATCGACCGTAGTACGGAGAACTCCCATTCGAGGCAGGCTAGCTCAGGAGAACGGGCCGCGAAACCGTGTACAAGAGGACGATCAGACCAGCTCGATGACGGCCATTTCGGCTCCATCGCCGCGCCGGGGACCAAGCTTCACAATCCGCGTATAGCCGCCATTGCGGTCGACATATCGAGGAGCGACATCATCGAAGAGCTTGGTGACCACCTCGAGATCACCGATCTCGGCGATCACCTGGCGGCGATTGTGCAAGGTGCCGGTGCGGGCTTTGGTCATCAATTTCTCGGCGTATGGTCGCACCAGCTTGGCCTTGGCAACCGTGGTCTCGACCTTCCCGTAGAAGAACAGATCCGCGGCCAAGTTTCGCAGGACCAGACGCTGGTTCTGGGGACTGCCGCCGAGGCGGGGACCTTTCTTAGGCTTCGGCATCAGGACGCTCGATGTCTGAGTCCTTCGACATCGTCAATGACAGTCCGAGCTCGTCGAGCTTGACCGTCACTTCTTCGAGGCTCTTCTGACCAAAGTTGGTGATATTCAGCAGGTCGTCCTCGGTCATTTGAACGAGCTCGCCGACCGTCTTGACCTGAGCGCGACGCAGGCAATTACGGGGCCTTTCGGACAGGTCGAGCGCTTCGATCGGGAGATCGAGGTCGGGACTGACGGAGTCGCCGACGACCACGTCACCGAGTTCCAGACCTTGACCAAGGCCTTCTCCGACGTCAGCGAATAGTCCGAGCAATTCCCGCAGCGTCTTGCCTGCGGACGAAATGGCTTCGGATGGCTCGATCGATCCGTCGGTTTCGACATCGAGCACCAAACGATCGAAGTTGGTCATCTGGCCGACCTGGGTGTTTTCGACCCGATAGCTGACGTTGCGCACGGGAGAGAAGATGGAATCGATCGGGATGATGCCAATGGTGTCGCTCGACTTGTTGCGCTCAGCCGACCGGTAGCCGACGCCGCGTTCGACCGTGACTTCCATTTCGAGTTTGCCGGACGAAGAAAGCGTCGCGATGACCTGCTCGGGGTTGATGATCTCCACCCCGGCCGGGACCTTGAAATCACCTGCCGAGACCTCCCCCGCCTTGGTCGCCGACAGAAAGAGCGTCTGGGGTTCCTCGGACTCGGTGTTGAGGACAACTTGCTTCAGGTTGAGAATGATGTCGACCGCGTCTTCCTTGACTCCCTCGATGGTCGTGTACTCGTGTACGACGCCCTCGATCCGAACGTTGGTGATGGCGGCACCCGGAATGCGCGAGAGAAGGGTCCGTCGCATCGTGTTTCCCATCGTGTGGCCAAACCCCGGCTCGAGCGGCTCAACGATGAATTGCGCACGATTGCCGTCGGATGACGCTTCTTCGATTTGGGGGCGCTGGACAATGAGCACGGGAGCTCCTTCGTTTTCTACTTGGAGTACAGCTCAACGATGAGCTGTTCTTGGATCTGCGTATCGATTTGAGCCCGGTTAGGAAGCTCGGTCACTGTGATTTTCTTGGCGTCGGCCTGGACATTGATCCACTCAGGGATGACCCGGTCGCCCCCGGTGTCGATGGAATGCTGCACGACGATGAGGTTCTTGCTGCGTTCCCTCAGGGCGATCTCGTCCCCCGCGCGGACCTGGTAACTGGGGATATTGACCTTCTTGCCATTTACCTCGAAGTGGCTGTGGTTGACCAATTGGCGGGCCTGAGGCCGGGTGTTCGCAAGACCGGATCGGTAGACCACATTGTCGAGCCGTGACTCGAGGAGTCGCAGGAGGTTCTCGCCGGTGATACCGCTCTGGCGATTGGCCTCTTGGTAGTAGCGGCGGAACTGACGCTCCAGTATGCCGTACATGTAGCGAAGCTTCTGCTTCTCCCGAAGCTGAATCAGGTACTCGGTCTCGCGAGTGCGACCGCGGCCGTGTTCACCGGGTGGATACGGCTTCTTGTTCGTTGCACAATTCTTGGACTGACACAACTGGACGCGGGCACGCCGGCACGGCTTGCAGGTTGGTCCGAGGTAGCGAGCCATCAGCGGTGCCTCCGCTTCTTGGGTCGACATCCATTGTGGGGCATTGGGGTGACGTCCTTGATGCCGGTGACCTCGATGCCCATGGATTGAAGCGTGCGAATCGCAGTTTCCCGGCCAGATCCGGATCCCCGAACAATCACGTCCAGTTTCCGAATACCGAACTCGCCTGCCTTGCGCGCGGCCTGTTCGGCGGCGACCTGGGCGGCGTACGGGGTCGACTTGCGAGATCCCTTGAAGCCGACCGTTCCGCTCGACGTCCAGAAAATCGTGTTCCCTGCCAGGTCTGCAATCGTGATGATTGTGTTATTGAACGTTGCCCGGATATGAGCCTGGGCGTGGGTGATGATCTTGCGTTCGCGACCACGACGCTGGCGAGTAGCTGGCCCATCCTCTCCTTCTACAGAAGTCATGGTGGCGGAAGCGGGTCCATCAGCCGCCGCCGGAGCCGGGGATGCAACCTCAGGGGCAGCAGGTTCAGAAGAAGCAAGCTCAGGAGCCGCAGCAGGCGTCGCTCCTTCGGAAGTGTCGCCGGCCATCTGGTCTACGGGAGTTGCGCCCGCCATGTCGTCGTCGGCCATTACTTGGTTACCTTCTTCTTGCCTGCGATGGGTGCGCGTCTGCCCTTGCGGGTGCGAGCGTTCGTGTGGGTGCGCTGACCACGGACCGGCAAGCCGCGACGGTGGCGGATCCCCTGGTACGAGCCGATGTCGATTTTTCGTTTGATGTTCTGCTGGACTTCGCGCCGCAAGTCGCCCTCTACGCGATACGAGTTTTCAATCGTCCGACGGATGCGGGCAACTTCATCATCGGTGAGATCGCGAGTCCGGGTCGACGGATCGATCTTGGCTTCCTGGCAGATCAAGGACGCCGACGTGTTGCCGACGCCGTAGATGTAGGTGAGCGCGATATGAACCTGTTTGTCTCTGGGAAGATCGACTCCGGAAATACGAGCCACGTGTTCAGCCCTGCCTTTGCTTGTGTCGTGGATTACTGCAGATCACCCAGACGCGTCCGTGCCGTCGAATAACTCGACACTTCTCACACATCTTCTTGACGGATGGTCGAACCTTCATTGAACCTGTCCCGGTACCTGTGATCTGATGTTGTGCTACTTGTAGCGGTATGTAATGCGACCCCGCGAGAGGTCGTAGGGTGACAACTCGAGGCGAACGCGATCCCCGGTCAGGATCTTGATGTAGTACATCCGCATCTTGCCCGAGATGGTTGCCAATACTTCGTGATCGTTGTCGAGCTTGACGCGAAACATCGCATTCGGCAACGTTTCTTGAATCGTCCCCTCAATTTCGATTACGTCGTCTTTTCGCGCCACTCAACCTCGTGTCGTAATTAGGAATACCGGCCACAGACCGCACGCGAAAAACGCACGGCCGAAGCCGAACCGCAAGTATAGCCAGCGTTTTCGGCGCCGCGCAATCAGATTCCCGGCGTCACCGCGCCTGGTCAGGCCGTGAGGACTTTGGGGCCGTCCGGAGTGAGAGCAACCGTGTGTTCGAAATGAGCCGACAACGAACCGTCCTCGGTGACGATGGTCCAGCCATCGTCGAGTAAGCGCGTCTTCCACTCCCCCACATTGACCATGGGCTCTACGCAGATCGCGTACCCCTCCTTCAAGCGGATACCGGTGCCTGGTTCCCCGTAGTTGGGAACCTGGGGCGGCTCGTGCATGGCGGTACCGATCCCGTGGCCTACGTACTCGGTGACCACCGAAAAGCCGGCCGCCTCGACAACGGTTTGGACCGCGTGGCCGACGTCGCCGGTCTTGTTTCCTGCTTTGACCTGCTCGATCCCTGCCCACATGGATGCTTCCGTCACCTCGATGAGCCGCTGAACCGTAGCGGGGACCTCGCCGATGGCCATGGTGAAGGCAGCATCGCCGTGGTAACCCTCGTAGATGGCTCCCGCGTCAATCGACAGGATGTCACCCTCTTTGAGGGTGTAGTCGCCCGGGATGCCATGGACGATCACGTGGTTGGGAGAAGCGCATATCACGCCCGGAAACGGAACGGCGGCCCCCATACCCTGGTAGTGGAGGAAGTTAGAGGTACAGCCATGGGCTTCGATGACGTCGGCTGCGATCGCATCGAGCTCGCCGGTGGTGACACCAGGCTTGGCAGCCTCCCGGATGGCTTCGTGCATGGCTTTGACGGCCTTGCCGGCGACCGCCATCTTCGCAAAACCCGCTTCGTTCTTGACGGTGATCATCTCAGACGAGTGCGGAGACGATACGCCCGAACACCTCGTCAATCGTACCCACGCCATCCACATCGGCAACGCGATCCCGCACGCGGTAGTACTCGATGAGGGGTTCGGTTTCTTCTCGATAAACCGAGAGTCGATTGCGAATCACGTCTTCGGTGTCGTCGGCCCGCCCCTGTTCCTGAGCTCGCTGCAGAATCCGGCGGACCAACTCTTCGCTCTCGACATCGACCGCAACAGCCGTGTCGATCACGTCATCGCCGTACGTCCCGGCCAGGGTGTCGGCCTGGGCCGCGTTGCGCGGATAACCATCGAGCAGATAACCGCAGGCTGCGTCCGGTTGGGAGAGACGCTCGATGACGAGCGCCGTAACGATCTCATCGGGAACCAGGTCGCCCGCCTCCATGATTGCTTTGGCCTGCATGCCTAGCTCGGTTTCGTCTGCGACCGCCTGACGCAGCATGTCACCCGTCGAAATATGGGGTATCCCGAGCAGCTTGGCGATTTGCTGGGCCTGGGTGCCTTTGCCGGCTCCGGGTGGTCCCAAGAAGAGAAGCTTGCGACCCATTTACGCCAGGAACCCGTCGTAGTCGCGCATCATCAACTGGCTTTCGACCTGCTTCATGGTCTCGAGAGCTACGCCCACCACGATGAGGATCGACGTGCCGCCAAACCCGAACTGGATATTGAAGACCGCGGACAGGACCGCGGGGAGAATGGCGATGACTCCGAGGAAGACCGCTCCTGGCAGTGTGATGCGGGAGATGACCTTTTCGAGATACTCGGCGGTCGGTCGCCCCGGTCGGATGCCCTGGATGTATCCGCCCTGGCGCTGGACCTGCTCAGCCTGTTTGGTGGGGTCAAACTGGAGAGCCGTATAGAAATATGTGAAGAAGACAACGAGCAAGAAGAGAATCGCGATGTAGAGCACCTGCATCCCGGTCGAGACCAGCGCGCCGGTATGGCCGATCCCGGTGCTCCCTGCGGCCGAGAAGTCGTTGATGAAGTTGCGGATCGACACCCAGAAGTCAGAGCTGGAAGGCACCACGGTCACGAGGATCGCGGGAAACGCCAACACGGATACGGCGAAAATCACCGGGATCACGCCTGCGTTGTTGACCTTCAAAGGGATATAGGTCGTGTTGCCGCCCATGACCCGACGACCTCGAACTCGCTTGGCGAACCGGATCGGAATCCGGCGCTGGCCCTGTTCGACAAAGATGATGCCGATCACCATGAGCAGGACGATGATGACCAGCAATACGAAAATCCAGATCGAGCTGCTGGTCTGGCGAGCGATACCGAATTGGCCGGGCAGCGCCGAGACGATGTTGATGAAGATCAACAGCGACATGCCGTTACCGACGCCCCGTTGGGTGATCAGTTCCGCCAGCCACATCACCAGCGCGGTGCCGGCAGTCATGGTGACCACGATCAACAAGATCGTCCCGGCGTTGTCGTTGGAAATCGGATTGATGCCCCCGGTGAGGCTGCCGTTTCGAAACAGAAACGTGAATCCAAAAGCCTGGAGTATTGCGAGGACGACAGTGGAGTAACGGGTCCACTGGGTGATCCGTTGGCCTTCCCCTTCTTCCTGCATTTTTTGGAGTCGTGGAATGACACCGGTCAACAGCTGCATGATGATGGATGCAGTGATGTACGGGATGACGCCGAGCGCAAACACCGACAGCTGCTCCAGGGCGCCACCTGAAAAGAGCGACAGGAGGCCGATGATCCCGTTCTGTGCGCCTCCTTCGCTGATCGCCTTGACGGCTTCAGGATCTACACCCGGTGACGGAATGGCGGCACCGATTCGGTACAGGAGAACAATGAACAGGGTGAAGAGAATCTTGTTCCGGAGGTCCGGAACCTTGAACATGTTGCGGTAGACCGACAGCATGGTTAGTCGATTACCTCGACGGTGCCGCCCGCCGCCTGGATCTTTTCTACGGCACCTAGCGAGAATGCATGGGCCCGTACCGTGAGCGGCGTCAGAAGGTCACCGTTGCCCAGGACTTTCACCCGACCACGTTTCTTGATCATCCCCCGGGAACGCAGCTCGTCTGGCCCCACCGATGCTCCTGCTGCGAAATCGTTCAACACGTCGACATTGATGAGCGCGAAGTATTCCTTGTTCGGGTTGACGAATCCGCGCAACTTTGGGACGCGACGGCTCAGAGGGATCTGGCCACCTTCGAAACCAGGTCGGACCGTGTTGCGGGCGTGGGTACCCTTGGTACCACGCCCGGCCGTTTTGCCGCGACGCCCGCCTTCACCACGACCCACACGGATCTTCCTTTTTCGGGACCCGGGTGCCGGTTTCAGGTCATGCAATTCCATTAGATCTCCTCGACGTCGACGAGATGCCGGACCCGGTGGATCATGCCACGGGTCTGCGAGTCGTCCGGACGTTCAACGCTCTGACGAATCTTGCGGAGGCCGAGACTGCGCATTGTGGCGCGAGCTTTCGGCTTCTGCCCGATCGTCGAGCGCTTCATTGTGATTCTGAGCTTATCCGCCATGGTTCGCTATCCCTGCTCCGGCTTAGATGATCGGACCATCTCGGCGGAGCGGTATGCCGCGAGGAGTGCGGGAGGAATGATCTCATCCACCGACTTGCCACGCAAAGCCGCAACCTGGTCGGGGCGACGCTGTCCCTTGAGACCGTCGATAGTCGCCTGGGCGGTATTGATGTGCGTTGGCGAACCGAGCGACTTTGCCAGTACGTCCCGAATGCCTGCGGCCTCCAGAATCGAGCGAACCGCCCCGCCTGCGATGACACCGGTACCTGGCGCAGCAGGCTTCAGCAAAACGCGGGAGGCACCGTGGCGCCCGATGATCTCGTGGACGATGCTGCCACCGGCCATTGGAACGTCGAACATCTCGCGACGGGCGATTTCGATGGCCTTCTGGATTGCGGCCGGAACTTCTTTGGCCTTGCCATACCCGAGACCGACCTTCCCGCGATTGTCGCCAACGGCCACCAGGGCCGTGAAGGAGAACCGGCGTCCTCCCTTGACCACTTTGGCGACGCGGTTGATGTAGATGACGCGCTCGTCGAATCCCGAATCGTTCCGGTCGCCTCGTTGTCCGCCTCGTTGGCTCACAGTTGACTCCTCATTAGAACTTCAGTCCTCCCTCGCGGGCGCCTTCGGCAAGCGCTTTGACCCGTCCGTGGTAGGGATTGCCTCCTCGATCGAAGACAATCGCCTCGACTCCTGCGGCGGTGGCGCGCTCGGCGAGAAGTTTCCCGACTTCGGTCGCCGTCTCTCGACTCAGGGAACGGCCTCGCAACGACGGTTCCTGGGACGAGGCTGCCGCCAGCGTGCGGCTGTTGACGTCATCGATGACCTGCGCGTAGATGTACCGGTTGGAACGGTACACGGCAAGGCGTGGCCGGTCGACTGCTCCGTGCACGCGCTTGCGTACCCGGATCTGTCGATGTTTTCTTGCGGCGGTTCTGGTGAATTTGCTCATGATCTTTCCTGTAACAACGGCGGTTCCTAGCCGCCGGCAGCCACGCCCGCCTTGCCGGCCTTGCGAACGATGCGCTCGCCGACATACCGGATACCTTTGCCCTTATAGGGCTCGGGTGGGCGAACCTTTCGAATATTCGCCGACACCTGGCCGACCTGTTGCTTGTCGATCCCGCTCACGATGATCTTCGTCGGATCCGGTACCTCGAAGTCGACGCCGTCCGGTGCGTCGATCTTCACCGTGTGCGAGAACCCGACGCTGAGCTCAATGGTGCTGCCTCTCAGGGCGGCACGATAGCCGACGCCGTGCAGCTCGAGTTGTTTCGTATAACCGTCGACGACGCCGGTAACCATGTTGGCGAGCAGGGCGCGCGACAGACCGTGCATGGCCCGGGAACGACGTTCGTCGTTGATGCGGGTCACCACGATCTTGTCATCCTCCACGGAGATCCTCACCTCTTCGGGAAAGGTCTGCTCGAGCGAGCCCTTCGGACCTTTCACCACGACGCGGGGCCCTTTTACGGTCACGTCTACCCCGCCCGGCATGGCAACGGGTTGCTTTCCAATTCTGCTCATCTACCAAACCTCACACAAGACTTCGCCGCCCAGTCTGCGGCGGCGGGCATCCCGGTCTGCCAGGACACCCTGGGACGTCGAGATCACGGCGATGCCGAGACCTCCTTGCACGCGCGGAAGATCGGTCGAGCCCCGATAGACACGACGACCTGGCTTCGAGACCCGGCGCACACCCGAGATCACCCGCTGCCGACCGGGAGCATATTTCAGCGACATCTTCAGCTCGTGGCCGGCCTTGGCCGGCGTCACCTCGAACCCGTTGAGATATCCCTCGGCCGTCAAGATCTTGGCGATCTCTGCCTTCAACTTGGACGAAGGCATCACGACCTCCGGGTGATACACCTTGTTGGCGTTTCGAATACGCGTCAGCATGTCAGCGACGGGATCGGTTACCACGATGCTTTCCTGACTCCCGGCAGCTCGCCCTTCAACGCCAGCTCGCGCACACAAATGCGGCACATGCCGAACTTTCGAAGAAAGGCTCGCGAGCGGCCACATTGGCGGCAACGGTTGTAACCCCGCACCTTGTACTTCGGCGGGCGTTTTTGCTTTGCGATCAAAGACTTCTTGGCCATTAGGCGTTTGCCTCCTGTCGGCGGAAGGGGAACCCGAGCGCATCCAGCAGCGCTTTGCCACCGACGTCATCGGTAGCGGTTGTTCCAATCGTGATGTCCATTCCCATGATCTTGTTGACTTCGTCGTAATCGATCTCTGGAAAGATCAACTGTTCGGTTACGCCGAAGCTGTAATTGCCATTGCCGTCGAACGACCTGGGGTTGAGCCCCCGGAAGTCCCGGATCCGAGGAATGGCGAGGGAAACCAGGCGATCGTAGAATTCCCACATACGCTGCCCTCGCATCGTGACCGATGCGCCAATTGGCATACCTTCACGTAATTTGAACGTGGCGATAGATTTGCGAGCCCGATTGAGCCGCGGCTGCTGGCCGGTGATTACCCGTAGATCATTGATCGCACCGTCGACGATCTTGCTATCGCCAACTGCGTCACCCAGGCCCATGTTGACCGTGATCTTTGAGAGACGCGGGACCATCATCACATTCTCGATGCCGAGTTGTTCCTTGAGTTGGGCTGCAATCTCGTTCTCATATTTCTCTTGCAAGCGAGGTTTCATAATTCTTTCCCACACCGTGAGCACACCCGGATCTTCTCGCCGTCTTTGATTTGGAAGCCGACACGAACGGGGCGGTCACACTTCTTGCACAGAAGCATCACGTTTGACGCATCAACTGGCATGTCGCGGTCCATGATGCCGCCCGGGTCTTCCTGGCTGCGAGGTTTGCGGTGCTTCTTCGCGATGTTGACACCCTCTACGGTGACCCGACCCGTTTCCGGAATCACATGGGTGATCGTGCCGACTTTTCCCACGTCCTTGCCCGCAATCACCTGGACAGTGTCGCCTTTTCGTAACTTCGCCATCACAGCACCTCCGGAGCGAGCGAGACGATACGCATGAATTTGGCATCACGGAGTTCACGAGCGACGGGACCAAAAATGCGGGTGCCCCGCGGTGCCCGCTGATCGTTGATGAGCACGCATGCATTTTCGTCAAAACGAATGTAGGTGCCGTCCGGTCGACGGCTCTCCTTTTTGGTTCTCACGATGACAGCTTTGACCACCTCGCCGCGCTTGACCGATCCGCCGGGGTTCGCCTCTTTGACGGTTGCCACAATCACGTCGCCCACCCGGGCGTACCGGCGGCGCGAGCCACCGAGCACGCGGATGCACAGCACTTCGCGTGCTCCGGTGTTGTCGGCGACCTTGAGGCGGGTTTCTTGTTGAATCATGTTCTATTCCTGGTTGTTACTAGCGAGCCCGTTCGACAATCGACTCAAGCCTCCACCGCTTCGTCTTGGACATCGGGCGGGTCTCGGCAACCCGCACGGTGTCCCCCCGGCGGGCGTCGTTGGTCTCGTCGTGCACATGCAGGCGGGTTCGCCTACCAACCGTTTTCTGGTACTTCGGATGTACCACGGAGTCGCGAATCTCAACAGTGATCGTCTTGTCGCGGCTGTCGGATACCACGATCCCCTGGCGAACTTTGCGCCGGTTGCGGGTTGCTTCGTGGGTTGCGTCACTCACTCGCGGTCTCCTTCACGGATGTCGTTGCTTTCCATGCAGCGATCTCTTGCTCGCGCATGATCGTGGCAATACGAGCCACGTTCTTCTTTACCGCACCTATCTCTGCCGTATTGTCGAGCTGATTCGTGGCCAGCTGAAAACGAAGATTGAACAGCTCTTCCTTCGCATCTTCTAACTCCTGGACCAGATCGGCATATTTCATGACGCGCAGTTTCTTCGTATCCACTAGAAGTCCTCCCGCTTCACGAATTTGGTCCGGATCGGAAGCTTGTGGCCGGCCAGGCGGATGGCTTCGCGAGCTAGTTCTTCGTCCACGCCAGACAGCTCGAACATCACGCGGCCGGGTTTGACGACCGATACCCAGAACTCCGGATTGCCCTTGCCGCTGCCCATGCGGGTCTCAGCCGGTTTCGCCGTCACGGGCTTGTCCGGAAAGATATTGATCCAGACCTTTCCGCCACGCTTGATATGTCGTGTCATGGCAATACGAGCCGACTCGATTTGGCGAGACGTGATCCATCCGTGGGTCGTCGCCTGCAGGCCGTAATCACCAAAAGCGACACTGGCTCCGCCTTTCGTGAGACCCCGGCGCCTGCCACGGTGCATCTTGCGGTGCTTGGTCCGCTTGGGCATCAACATCAGGCGCCATCCGTTTCGGGCTCTGGCGCCGGTGGAGCTTCCTCTACCTCAGTGGCGGGAGTGGCTTCCGTGGCTTCCGTGGCTTCCGTGGCTTCCGTGGCTTCCGTGGCTTCCGTGGCTTCAGTGGCTTCCGTGGCTTCCGTGACTTCAGTGGCTTCCGTGGCTTCGTCCGCAACCACCTCATCCATCGGCTCTTCGACGTCAGTGGAGTCGTCGGAGTCGCTATCTGAATCGTCGTCGTTTGACGTCCGGTCGGCCGTGGCTCCCCGTCGTTTCCCGCCGCCGGCCTCGACGAGACGCTTTCCACCGCCGGCCTCAATGAGGCGGCTGGAACGATCCTCGCCCGCCGCCTCTTCGGCACGGGCTTTGACCGGGGCACTGCGGCCTGCGGCCAGTTCGGCCTCGGCGCTGATCCGTTCCCGGGTCCTGGCCAGCGATGGAATGATGTCGCCCTTGTATACCCAGACCTTGACACCGATGGCACCCACGGTGGTGCGAGCGGTGACCTCCCCATAATCAACGTCGGCTCGCAGCGTGTGGAGCGGCACCCGGCCCTCGCGATACCACTCGCGCCTGCCCATATCTGCGCCGCCGAGACGGCCACTGCATTCGACGCGCACTCCCTGGGCGCCGGCTTTCATCGCGGTCTGCACAGCCCGTTTCATAGCGCGGCGAAATGACATCCGGCCCTGCAACTGATCGGCAATTCCTCGCGCCAACAGCGTCGCGTCGGTCTCGGCGTCTTTGACCTCGATGATGTTGAGCTTGACCGGAACGCCGGTGATCTGCTCCAGCCCGGCACGAAGACGATCGGCTTCCACCCCCCGGCGTCCGATCACAACGCCCGGTCGGGCTGTGTAGATGTCGACCTGGATCTTCTCGCGTATGCGCTCGATATCGACCCGCGAAACGTGGCCGCGCTCGAGTTCACTGCGGAGCCACTTGCGGATCGTGGCATCCTCGTTGACCATGTCGGCATACTTCTCATCCTCGTACCAACGCGACTTCCATTCGGTCACGACGCCCAGGCGGAATCCGTACGGATGTGTTTTCTGGCCCATCAGGCACGCGCCCCTTCCACCCGATCCGGGATCTCGTCTGAGACGACCACGGTGATATGGCTGGTTCGTTTGTCGATGCGGGTCCCGCGTCCCCTGGCGCGAGCTTTGAAACGCCTCAGCGTCGGACCCTCATCTGCATAGCACTCCGAGACAATGAGCTCTTCCTTGTCGATCGAATGATTGTGCTCGGCGTTGGCGATCGCCGATTTCAACACTTTGTCGATCGGCTCGGTGGCGCGCCGGTTCGTGAACGCCAGAATCGTCTCGGCTTCGGAGACCGGGAGTCCCCGAATGAGATCTAGCACGCGGCGTACCTTGAATGGCGATTGGCGAACATGCGTCGCACGAGCTCTGACTTTCATCATTCGGCCTTTCTCATCGCTTCGCAGTGGCTGTGTGGCTGCGGAACGTACGGGTCGGCGCAAACTCTCCAAGCTTGTGCCCCACCATGGATTCAGTGATATATACGGGGACGTGCTTGCGGCCGTCGTGCACAGCAATGGTGTGACCAACCATTTCCGGAAAGATCGTCGACCGTCGACTCCAGGTTCGAATAACAGACTTCTTGCTGGCCGAGTTCATTGCCTCTACCTTCTTCATGAGGTGGTCGTCGACGAACGGGCCCTTCTTCAGACTGCGAGACATCAGTTCCGGCCCTTCTTGTTGCGGCGACGAACTATGTATTGATCGCTCGACTTGTTCTTCTTGCGCGTGCGGCCTTCGGGCTTGCCCCAGGGACTGACGGGGTGACGTCCACCCGAGCTCTTGCCTTCACCGCCGCCGAGTGGGTGGTCGACCGGGTTCATGGCAACACCACGAGTCTGTGGGCGGACGCCCTTCCAACGGTTTCGGCCGGCTTTGCCGATCTTGACGAGCTCGGCCTCAGTGTTTCCAACCTGTCCTACAGTCGCCCTGCAGTCCAGTGGGACGTTGCGCATCTCTCCGGACGGCAGTCGCAGCAATGCCAGCGATCCTTCTTTGGCCATCAGCTGGATGGCCGAACCAGCTGAACGTCCCATCTTGGCTCCGGCACCGGGCTTCATCTCTACGTTGTGGATCACGGTACCGGCCGGGATATTGCGAAGTGGAAGCGCGTTGCCTGGCCGAATATCTGCGCCGCTGCCGGAGGAGAGCATGTCACCTGGCTTGACGCCCAAAGGAGCGATGATGTACGCCTTCTCGCCGTCTGCATAATGCAGCAGCGCTAACCGGGCATTGCGGTTCGGGTCGTACTCGATGGCAGCAACCTTGGCGGGGATGTCGTCCTTGACCCGACGAAAATCCACGATGCGATAGCGCTGTTTGTGCCCGCCCCCGCGATGGCGAGACGTGATGCGGCCGTCGTTGTTGCGGCCACTCGAACGCTTTTTCGAATCGAGCAGGCTCTTTTCCGGGGTCGTCTTCGTCACCTCGGAAAAGTCCGACACGGTCTGGAACCGGCGGCCCGGTGAGGTGGGATTGTGTTTCTTGATTGCCATGTTGCTATACCTCGAAGATATCGATCGAGTCGCCCTCGGCCAGGGTGACAACGGCGCGCTTCGTGTGGGGCTTCTGACCCCGCACGACTCCCCTGCGAACCCGCTTGCCTTGGCGGTTGATCGTATTGACCGACATGACCTTCACATCAAAGATGCTCTGGACTGCCTGCTTGATCTGCGTCTTGTTTGCCCGGGGATCCACTACGAAGGTGTAAGCGTTGAGATCTTCGATCGTTTGATACGCCTTTTCGGATATCACGGGGCGGATGAGAATGTCACGCTGGCTCATGATTCGCCTTCCTCGTCAACGTTGGCGACCGGATCGGCAGCCGGTTCTGGTTCCGGCGCGGCAGCCGCCTCCGTTGCCTGCACGGCTGCCGGATCGGGTTCTGTAGCCGGCGCAGGGGATGGGACCGAGGAAACCATGTCGAGCGTGTCAGACGTAAAGACCAGGGTGTCAGACCAAAGAACGTCATAGGTGTTGAGCTGTCCCGGCTGGGTCAAGCGAACGTTCGACAGGTTGCGGAACGAGCGGTTCGCAATCTCATCGGTGGGCGACAGCACAAGAAGGATCTTGCGACCGCTATCCATCTTCGTCAACAACGCGTTTGCGGATGCGGTCTTAGGGGCGTCCCACCCAATGGACTCGACGACCCTGATCTGGCCGCCCATGGCCCGGTCGGACAAGGCGCCCAGGAGGGCCTTGCGCTTCATCTTCTTGGGAGTTCTCTGTGAGTAGTCGCGCGGCTTGGGTCCGTGAGCAATGCCGCCTCCGGTCCAGATCGGACTGCGAATGGATCCGTGGCGAGCCCGGCCGGTGCCCTTCTGGCGCCAGGGCTTGCGTCCCCCACCCCGAACCTCGGAACGGGTCTTCGTGCTGTGCGAACCGGCGCGCGCACCCGCGAGCTGTGCGGTCACCACCTGATGCATCAATGCGACATTCGGCTCCACACCGAAGACTGCAGGTTCCAGGGCAACGGTGCCCTTGGATGATCCATCGTGGGCAAACAGTTGGGCGGTGAGTTCGTCAGCCATGAACCTTGACCGCCTGACGTACGAGAACGATGGTGCCATTGCTTCCCGGCACGGCCCCTCGCACCATGATCAAATCGTTGTCGGCGTCGACCTCGACGACGTCCAGATTGAGAATCGTCGTGCGCTCTCCACCCATGCGACCGGCCATCTTCATGCCTTTGAAAACCCGCGACGGCGTGGCGCAAGCGCCAATCGAACCAGGCGCGCGATGCACGCGGTGGGCACCGTGACTGGCGGGCTGGCCCTTGAAGTTATGTCGCTTCATGGGACCGGAGAATCCCTTGCCTTTGCTGACGCCCGCTACGTCTGCTTTCTGGCCTGCCTCGAAGACCTCTGAAGCACGGAGCGCCTGCCCAACCGAATACTCAGCCGGGTTGTCAACCCGGACCTCAACGAGGTGCTTCGAAGGCGGTACGTTGGCTTTGGCGAGGTGTCCGATTTCGGGCTTGGAGAGTTTGCGTGCCGGGATCTCGCGATACGCAATCTGGATCGCGTTGTAGCCGTCGGATTCTTCTGTTTTGATCTGGGCGACCTGGCATGGACCGAGTTTGATCACGGTGACCGGCATTGCCCTCGCCTCATCGTCATAGATCTGGGTCATGCCCAGTTTCTCGCCGAGGAGCGCGTTCATAACTTGATCTCCACGTTTACGCCGGCCGGAAGATCGAGACGCATGAGGGAGTCAACGGTCTTGGCAGTGGGGTCGACGATATCAATGAGACGTTTGTGAATGCGCATCTCAAAATGCTCGCGGCTGTCCTTGTCGACGTGTGGCCCCCGGATGACGCAGTAGCGATGGATTTCGGTCGGCAATGGCACCGGCCCTTTGATACTGGCCTGGGTACGCACGACTGTTTCGGCAATCTTTCGTGCCGATTCGTCCACCACCGTGTGGTCATAAGCCTTCAGGCGGATTCTGATCTTGCGTGCTTCGTCGGCCATGTTCAGTCCTATTTGTTGATTTTGGTGACGCGGCCGGCACCGACGGTGCGGCCACCCTCACGAATAGCGAAACGGAGTCCTTCATCCATAGCAATCGGGTTGATCAACTCCACCGACATATCCGTGTTA
>JAHEJY010000220.1 GCA_024638625.1 Actinomycetes bacterium | reverse complement strand
TGAGCGACCCGCTCGAGACGCTTGCGCAACAGGTGGCGGAATCGCCCGGGACGGTCACAGCGACTCTCGAGGCCGAAGGCGTTACCGCTCAGATCGTGCTTGCCGATACCGGCGAAGGATTCTTGCTCACCGACAATCTTCCGGCTCTCGATCCGACCCGGACCTACCAGCTCTGGGCGGTTACCGCAGGTGGTGTCACCTCGGCCGGCGTCCTCGGTTCAGACCCGGGCATCGTCGCCTTCCACACTGCGAGAGCGGATGAGGTCCAGGCGCTGGTGATCACCGAGGAAAATGCTGGTGGGGTTATCACGTCGGAGGGAACAGTGATCGCAACCTGGGGGGTCTAGTGACTGATCGGGTTCAACCAGGATGGACCCAACTGGATCACCTGTCCGGCAATCGGGTTCTCAATGTCATTCGACAAATAGAAGGTCTGATCGGCCGGCCGGAATAGTCCGAAACTCGACTTGCCGTCGTCGTTCCAATCTCCGACCACGAATCGGTCTCCTAAGCGCCCGTAGAACACCTCGATATCTGCGAAGCCAGATTTGTTGGCATTCTTGACGTACACAAGACCTGCCGAAGGGCGATAGAGACCCACCGTGTCAATCCCATCTCCGTCCCAGTCGCCCGCGAAGGGAATATCGGACGGCTGCCCGAACACGAACTCTTCTTCGGCGAATCCTTGGGTATTGCTGTTGCGTAGGTAGAACCTGGCCTCCGATGGCCTGAAGATTCCAATGGTGTCGATGCCGTCGCCGTTCCAGTCTCCACATATGGGCAGATCTCCCGGAATACCGAAGAAGATGTCGATATCGGCGACTCCAAAGTCGTTCGAATTGCGCAAGTACAAAAACCCGGTCTGTGCCCGGTAGAGCCCTGGCGTCTTCACGCCATCTCCGTCCCAGTCACATACCACGGGCAGGTCGCCCGGATCTCCGTAGTAGAAGGGATTCATGAGGCCGTCTGCCCCCATCAACGTCCAAATACCGGTGCGCGGATCGTGGCGGCCAATCCAATCCTGGTCTTCCGGAGGCTCGCCACCGGTCACCCGCCCCCATCCGTAGTCCACGTTCTTGGCCGACCCGAGTGGGAGCGAGATCGCATTCTGCGCCAGATCAAGCCGCATCTGCCGTGGGGTCGTGCCAGGAAACGCTTCCAGCCGCAGCGCGGCCACCCCGGCGACATGAGGGGCCGCAGCCGAGGTTCCGCCAAAACTGCTCCGTGATGCAGTACTCACGCTCGATGGACCTACAAGATCGGGCTTGATGCGTCCATCCACCGTGGGTCCTCTGGCAGAAAACGCGACAAGCTCATCCGGGTTATCCCATGGAACCGATCCGACTGTGATCACCTGCTCCACTTCAGCGGGGACGACGATGCTCGAAGCCGCGACCGTATGAGCAAGGTTGAACGCTCCCATGGCGAAAACGTCAATCCTCGTCTGGGTCGGAAAGCGGCTTCGCTTCTCGATCGTGTATCCGAGGGGAAAGTCTGTGGTCAGAACGTTCGACCAAACGATCTGTTCCTCCAAAGGATCGCCCGGCCCATCCTGCTGATTGCTCGAACACGTTATCTGACGGACCTCTCCGGTTCTGAGGTCGTAGATGCACAGATCCAGATCGGCCGTGGCATCGGTCCAGGTCAAAGCGATGTCGATCTCCGAACCCGCCTTGACGGTAAAGCGATTCATCTGGTCTCCGCCGGGAAACAGATGAAGACCCTGGTAGTCGTTGTAGTTACCGCCGTAGTGCTGGGTGGCTCCGTTGCCTGCTGCGTTCACCCAGATCACGCCTGAGTCGATCGCATCCTGAACAACGCCCGCCTGAAACGACGAACCGTCGAAAGGTCCCCTACTCCAGCCGGCTGACATACTGATGATGTCGACGCCCTCTCCAAGCAGATAGTCAACGGCGTCTTCGAACTGGCGCGTATCAAAGAAGTTGGCCAACACCAGATCAGCGTCCGGAGCAATGTCGTGGATGATCTCTGCGACCGCCACCCCATGCGAATTGTCATCTGCTTCCAACCCGTCTTTGTGAAAGCTCTTGTATCGCATGTCAGACGGCAGCTCATCACCCTGGTAATTCCGAAATCCGTAGAAGCCGGTATCGAGGATCCCGATCGTCACACCCTCGCCCGTATATCCCGCCTCGACCCACGCTTCGCTGTTCAAGAGCCCAAGGCCTTCTGATTCGATGGAGAAGGAATGCGGAGGCGGCACGTATCGAATCGACGTGGCGATACCTGACTCGAGCATCGCCCGTAAATCGACCGGCGTCGCATAGACGATCGCGGGCTCAGCGCGGTTGGTATCCGTCGAATTCGAACCGAAGGCGCTGACCCCGGCACCGTCAGATGTCGAAACTACTTCAGCAGCAATCACCCGGTCATCAGGAACCGCACCGAGGAAATCACCTGGATGCCCGGGAGTCCGGGGTCGGCGATTAGGAATCGGCGCCTGTCCCTCTTCAGTTACATCGCCGGTGCCTGCCGGAGCTGACGTTGAGGCTTGAGCCGAAACCGCCAGCATCAATATCGCACATCCGAGGAAAGCAAGAACTGCGCCTTGTCTCAGGGACGTTGCGGTGGATACGAATGACATGACAGGCTCGAAACCGGCGCCAGTGAGAGGAGTGCCTTTTGATTGCAATAATGCGCCCCGCAGGGCGCTCTATTACGTTACCCGGGAATCGGAAGCAGGCCTATAGGTCATTGGGCGTTTTGATCGGAGTCGATCGAATCAAGCGAACAGCATGAGACGGCTAGTAGCGACTGGCCACAGCAATCGTCCGGTTCTCTCCATCGCTGCCCAACGATGCCAGAGCCGAGCTGCCGCCACCGCCTGATCCACCGTTGAGCGCCCGCCCCCATTGCCATCGCTCGTTGTGGCCAAAGAGAATGGCTCCGACGC
>JAHEJY010000219.1 GCA_024638625.1 Actinomycetes bacterium | reverse complement strand
GTCGAACGACTTCTGCTGATCACCTCGATCGTGGCCTTCGCCTGTGCCCTCGCCACTCGCATGGACGATCTACCGGTGCGACGGGTGCTGTCGCAGTTCGGCCCACTGCTCGTTGTACTGGCTTTGCTTCGTCCGTTGGCGGCAACGGCGGCTCCGGCGCCGCCCGCCGCCAGGATGATCGAGCCGTCTGAGCCGGAACCCTCCGGCGATGGTCCGCTGGATCCCCGCATGCTCGGAAGTCCCCACACCTATCGGGTCGTAGCAGGGGATTCGCTGTGGGCTATTGCATGTCGCGACCTGGGTTCGGGAACGAACCGCGAGATCGATCGGAGGTGGCGTGAGATATATGCAGCCAATCGAGAGGTCATCGGCCTCAATCCCGACCTGATCTTTCCGGGCCAAATGTTGGTGATTCCGGAGGGATCAGATGTCTGATCGCCCGGACCACGATGCCGAAGAGATGGACTTCATTCCGTGGTCCCGATTGGTCGACGACAACGGTCCCGGAGCACCCCGCCTGGTCTATGTGGCCGCTGCTGCCGTCCTGGCCCTGGGAGTAGGAGCAATCGCGGCCCCCCGTTTGCTCCGAAGTGACGTGCCGGCCTCAACCCTCGATATACCGGCGGAGACCGTGTCGGCGGCCGTTCAACCGGATGCCACTGAGTCCCGGCCGGTTCCGTCTGAAGTCCCCGCCAGCGCTCCAGTCGCCAGCAACCTGGTTGGGGATGAAGCCAGGCGGGCCAAAGTGGCAGCAGTTGCCGAAATCTTCGTGCAGGACTACTTCACGAGAGACCTCGACCCCAACCGGGCGCTTGATCTGGCAACCTGGGAAATCGAGCCCGGCCCCCAGCAGACCTCGACGTACGTCGAATGGGCCCGCACCGTCGAGATCGAGGCCCACGATGCCGACTGGAGCGTCGATGTCGCATTTCGCGTCATCACCTCGGTCGACGGGACGTTCGTGAGACAGCCCATCCGATTCGTGACGCAAAGGGTCGACGCAGGGGAGCAGCCCGTCGGCTTGCCGGTTGTGGCGCACCGACAGCTCGCCGCGTCTCAGGTCCCGACATCATTTCTCGAGGTACCGGCGGAGATCGGTGCCGAAGCGGTCCAGGCGTTGGACCCTTCGTGGCAGCATGCGGAACCACGGGAGGGATATGAGACGGAGAATGGGTGGGACGTTGTGATGGAGCTTTCGGACGGCGCCAGGGTGGTGGTATCGGTGCCCAACTCATGAGGGACGTGTTCCCCAAACACCGTAGAGCCCCCGAAATCGGAGGCTCTACGGTGGTGGTCCTTCGCTGGTTTCTGAATTTGGTCCCAAATTCAAATCAACTCTGTCCCGTGGCGGAAGATCGCGAGATCTCCCTCATCCTCAAAGTTTTCCGGACCTGCGACCTGTAGCGGCCAGCGATTCTTTTGTGCTTTGAGGATCTCGATATCGTCGCGACCTCTGATTATCTGAAGGGGAATATCCGATGGGATCGAGTTACTACTCTTGCGAGCCATGAATACCCTTGTTGATCCAGACGCCAGAGAATGGACCGACCTGGTTCTGGACTCGGGGCTTTCGGTGACCGGTACCAACGTGATTCTCGGCCCCGGCGCCCTTGTGATGGCGGGCGGCATGGCCGCCGAAGACGCCCCCGACGCGGTCTTCGAATCTCCCGAGTTTGTGGTCATGAGCCGCACGGGTGTCGAAACCGGTCTCGATCGACCTTCGGCCACCGGAACCGGCTTACCCGATGCATCTGTCGATCTGGTGGTCATGAGATCGGCATATCGAGGCATCATGGAAATGACGAAAGCGTTTGGTGAGGCAGCCCGCATCCTTCGCTCCGGTGGAGGCTTCTTCGTTGCGGACTACAGTCCGAGCGCCCTGGCCGGCTCATCATTACAGGCTCACCCCTCGCGCTTGCTAACCATGATGTTTCCTGAGGTGGCCGATCGGCTCGCTTCCCGCCACCCAAACAGCGTCGATATCGCCATTGCCGCCGTGCGAGCCGGCATCCGGGATATCGACGGCTGGGACGTCGAGGATTACGTGATGCACTTCGAAGACTATGAAGACCACCAGCTCTGGGTGGCCCAGGGAGGCTGGCGAGGGTTTGAGTTCCTTACCGATGAGCAGAAAGCGGCTCTCGTCGCCGCTCTTCCTGCGACGATGCGCCGGATTGCCCCCAACAACCTCATCCGCGAATCTGAGCCGTGGACAGTTGCCCGGGGATATAAGGGCTGACGCCGGAGGTCTACCCACGCTGACGCCGGGGCGCCCGGACGATCAGTCTCCGAAGCGGTTGGCCAACAAGGGATGGGCGATATCTACAATCGCCTGCCAGTCGGCCTCAGGAGTTTTGGTGAGTGTCACGAAGTCTGCGGTCATGAACACACTGGTCACACCGTCGATCTCGGCGATGGCATTTGCGGTGGGATCCTCGGAAGGTTGGCCGGGGACGACCGTCGTTGGGCCACCCACCGGCACCCCGACGCTGAACTTCAGTGCATTGGGGTTGGGTGTCGCCTGGATCTCTATGGGCATGAGGGCTCGATGGACATCGGGCAATGGTAGCGACACGGATTGGCTCTCGGATCCAGGGAACCCGATCCCCCAGCACGGTTGCTACCTCGCCACATGACCTAGCTTGCTTGGCATCGTGATGAGCTCAGACCGATGACGACATACTTGCGGACCGGCGTGATGAGAATTGCTCCCATTCTTCTGGTCGTGTTTCTGGTTGCGTGCCAGCCGGACTCAGCGGACGACCCGCTGGCCCGTACGTCCTTGGCGGTTACCACGCTGCCGCCAACGACCGTGTCCGCGCCGATCTCAACGTCATCGCCGACGATATCTGTGACATCGACCACGACTACCACGACTACCACAACGACTCAGCCGCCTTTTGTGGAGGGCGAA
>JAHEJY010000084.1 GCA_024638625.1 Actinomycetes bacterium | reverse complement strand
ACCCGCAACCAGATCAGCAGGTTCGAGGCAACGCTTCTGCTGAGCGTTTTCGTGGTGTTCTTCGCGGCGGCCGCGCCGCTCCTGGGAGCTCGCACCTGAGGGTGGTGGGTAGCCTCGCTTCATGAAATCCGATCTTCGGCGCGACGAAGCTCTGCGGGGCGATATTCGACGGCTCGGCAACATGTTGGGCGAGACGTTGGTCCGCCAGTCGGGCCAAGAGCTCCTGGACCTGGTCGAGGAAGTACGGGGACTGACCAAGGATTATCGAGGTGGTGACACGAGATCGGGCGATCTCAAGCGCCTGGACGAGCTCCTCTCCGGTCTCGATATCGAGACCGCCATTCAGTTGGTCCGTGCCTTTACGAGCTATTTCTACCTTGCCAATGTCGCCGAACAGACACACCGGATCGGGGACTTATCGCAGCGAGATGCCGAGAGCACCAGTCTGTTGCTGTCGGCTGTCGAAAGGATAAAAGAGGCCGACGTCGATCCGGCAGTGCTCGCCGATGTCGTGAGCCGGTTGGAACTTCGGCCGGTCTTCACGGCGCACCCGACCGAGGCAGCCCGTCGATCGATCCTCACGAAGCTGGGCATGATCGCCGACCTTCTCGAGGGGCGAACCAACGTGGCCGCTGACCTCGAATTGATCGACCGGAGAGTTGCAGAGCTCATCGAGTTGATCTGGCAGACGGACGAGCTTCGCCATGAACGACCGACCCCTGTTGATGAAGCAAAATCGACGATGTTCTACCTCGATGATGCTCTGCGGGAAGTCGCCGGACCGCTCTCGGATATCATCGATCGGGCCCTCGAGCGGCTCGGAATCGAAACCGGGGCCGACTGGATGCCCGTGCGTTTCGGCACCTGGGTCGGGGGAGACCGTGATGGAAACCCCAATGTGACGCCGGCCATCACCGAGGAGGTCATGGCGATTCAACACGATCATGCGTTACGTGAACTGATACGGTTGATCGAAGGCCTGGCCGCCGAGTTGTCGATCTCTGACCACCTTGTCGGTCACTCCGAAGAGTTGACCGAAAGCCTCGAATACGATCGCCGCCTTCTGGCTGATGTTTTCAACCGATTCCAGTATCTCAATGTTGCCGAACCGTATCGCCTGAAACTCGCTTTCATCCACCAGCGGCTCGTGAATACTCGTGAGCGCTTCGCGGAAGGGGTTCCGCATCGGCCAGGGATCGACTACCTCACCTCAGACGAACTGCTCGCCGATCTGTCGATTCTCGACACATCGCTGAGAGCGAATCGTGGTGAACTCATTGCCGGGGGCGTGTTGAGACGCGTGATGAGAGCCGTCGTCGGGTTTGGATTTCATCTGGCGACCATGGACATTCGCGAAGATGCCGGCCACCACCACGACCTGCTCGAGCTCCTCTACGAAGGTGAGGTGGACTACGCCTCCCTCGGACGCGAGCACCGGATCAAACTGTTGAGTCAGGAGCTGATCGGTAAACGTCCGCTGACGTCGGCGAGTACCCGGCTGTCCGGCCGTCCCGCCACGACCATGGCCGTGTTCCATTCGATTCGGAAACTGCTCGATACCTACGGAGACCACGTCATCGAGAGCTATATCTTGTCGATGACGGTCGGGGCCGACGACATCCTCGCCGCAGCTGTATGCGCACGAGAGGCCGGCCTCATCGATGTGCGAGCCGGAATCGCGCGCATTGGCATCGTGCCTCTCTTCGAAACGACAGACGAAATCCGCAGCGGCCACGAGACGCTCGATGTTCTCCTGACCGATCCTTCCTATCGAGCGCTCGTCGATTTGCGAGGGGGAGTACAGGAAATCATGCTCGGTTATTCGGACTCCAACAAGCACGCGGGCATTACCACATCCCAATGGGAGCTCTACAAATCCTCTCGCCAATTGCGGGACGTGGCCAGTCGTCACAACGTCCGGTTGCGCTTTTTCCACGGCCGGGGCGGTACGGTGAGCCGCGGAGGGGGTCCCACGGGTGACGCAATCATGGCTCAGGCCTACGGCACAGTCGATGCGACCATCAAGATGACCGAGCAGGGTGAGGTGATCGCCGACAAATATGGCCTGCCCCGGTTGGCCATCAGAAACCTTGAAGTCGGTTTGTCAGCGCTGCTGGAGGCTTCGACCCTTCACCGCACCGCTCGTCAACCGGCGGACACGCTCGCACGATGGGATGCCAGCATGGAAGCGATCTCGCAGGCGGCTCACGATGCGTACCGGAATCTCATTGACCATGAGGGTCTCGTCGACTACTTCCTGACCTCGACACCAGTTGACGAGCTCGCCTCGCTGAACATCGGCTCGCGGCCCGCCCGGCGACCGGGACAAAGCAACGGTCTCGACGGCTTGCGGGCGATTCCCTGGGTGTTTGGCTGGACGCAATCACGCCAGGTGGTGCCTGGCTGGTTCGGAGTCGGCAGCGGTTTGGCTGCCGCTCATGAGCAGGGACGGGAGAGTGATGTCGCCGAGATGTACGAGCGATGGTCGTTCTTTCGTACGTTCCTCTCCAATATCGAGATGACGCTCACCAAGACCGATTTAGAGGTGGCCAGCCACTATGTAGAACAGCTGGTCGACCCCTCACTGCATGAAGTGTTCGAGATCATAAAGGCCGAGCATGGGCGCACCGTCGAGCAAGTGCTGCGCATCACCGGCCAGTCGGAACTTCTGGAACGAAATCCGGTGCTCAAAAGGACCCTGGAGGTTCGCGACATATATATCGATCCCATCAGCTACCTGCAGGTCGCGCTGTTGTCCAGAAGCAGAGCCGGAGAGGCCGATCCGGCCCTGCGCCGGGCTTTGTTGTCAACAGTCAATGGCATAGCCGCCGGACTTCGCAACACTGGCTGAAACGGATGTCCCGGCTCGAGAGGGCTTTTCGCCCTGCTGGCGACTGAGAATCCCGGCCTACTCTTTCCGACATGAAAGACCTGCAACTCTCGGTCCCCGACATTTCATGTGGCCACTGCAAAGACTCGATCGAAGGCGGCCTCGCCGCGATTCCCGGCATCGAGCGTGTCTCGGTCGATATCGACAAGAAAGAAGTCGATCTCTCCTTTGATCCAGCCGTCGTATCTCCATCGGCCATTGATGCGGGGATTGAAGACCTGGGGTACGAAGTAGCACACTGATGCCCGCTACCGAAACCGTCCGTCTCGATGTAGAAGGCATGACATGTGCCGCATGTGCATCGCGGATCGAACGTGTCCTCGGCAAACAGGATGGGGTTTCCGAGGCCGTGATCAATTACGCGACCGGCGATGCCCGCGTCGTGTTCGATCCAAAACTGACCGGGATCGGTGATCTGACCGGAGCGGTGCACAGGATCGGATATGAGATCCGCCCCGCGAACGAGGAGCCCGTCGCCGCCGACCCCGCGATCAGGTCGGCGCTCGCGGTGCTGGCTCTCGCGGCTGTGGGCACCGCCCTGGTGATCTGGGGCGTACATGCCGCTGTCACCGTGACGGCGGCAACTGTCGTCACCTTTGGTGCGGGGTGGCAGTTTCACCGCGAGGCGCTCGTCAGAGCCAGGCACCTGACGACGAACATGGATACGTTGATCTCTATGGGATCGCTGGCCGCCTATGGCTACTCGATCTGGGCGCTGGCGTCAGAAGCCGAGCCTTATTTCCACACGGCGGCATTCATCGTCACCTTCGTTCTCGCAGGGAGGTACCTCGAAGCCCGTGCCAAAGGGAAGGCGTCCGAGGCAGTGACCAGGCTGCTATCGCTCGGTGCGAAGGAGGCAACCGTGCGCACGGGGGACACGGTCAGGATCATTCCTGTCGAAGACGTCGTGCCAGGAGACGAGTTGATCGTTGCGCCGGGGGAGATCATTCCTGCCGACGGCGTCGTCATCGATGGGACATCGGAAGTCGACGAGTCCATGATGACCGGCGAGTCGGTTCCGGTGCTGAAGGTGAAAGGCGATGAGGTTTTTGGCGCCACTGTGAATCAGCAGGGACTGATTGTCGTCGGTGCGAAGGCCATCGGCAGCGAGAGTTCTTTGGGCAGGATCGCCCGGATGGTCGAAGATGCCCAGGCCACCAAGGCCGACGTCCAGCGTCTGGCGGACCGAATATCTGCAATCTTCGTGCCTGTTGTTCTCGTCGTCGCCACTTTGACCGTTGCGGGGTGGATGACCGCGGGCAGTGGTTTCGGAGAGGCTCTCGCATTGGGAATAGCAGTGCTGGTTGTTGCCTGTCCCTGTGCTCTGGGTCTGGCGACCCCGATGGCCGTTATGGTCGGAACGGGCCGGGGGGCCGAGCTCGGGGTTCTGTTCAAGCAAGCGAACGTATTCGAACGCGTCAAGAAGGTCGACACCGTCATGTTCGACAAGACCGGAACGCTCACCGCGGGCGCCATGGAGTTCCGAGCATTTCACACCTCGATTGACCAGCATCGTTTTCTCCAGCTGGTCGCCTCGGCCGAGGCAGGTGTGAGTCATCCGATTGGCATGGCGATCGTGAGCGAGGCAGATCGTCGCGGTATCGAGCTACTCCCACTCCTTTCCCTCACCAATCACCCGGGTCTCGGGGTCGAAGCGAATGTGGACTACACGCCGGTCTGGATCGGAACCGACGAGCTCATGGCAAAGCAGGATTTCACCATGCCGGAGATGTATCCGATCGTTGCCGCCTCACTCGAGCAAGCCGGCTCGACAGTGTTCTTTGCTGGTTGGTACGGCGAGGTCAAAGGGCTCATCGCAGTCGGCGACCAGATCCGGCCAGAATCAAGTCGAGCCGTCGCGGATCTGGCCGCGATGGGGATCAGCACCGTGATGGTGACAGGTGACACCCAACGGGTCGCTCTGAGTGTTGCCGAGACGGTAGGCATAGAAGAAGTACGCGCTGGTGTTCTTCCGGGCGAAAAGGCCGAGGAGGTGGCAACCTTGCAGGCAGCTGGATTGACTGTCGCTTTTGTCGGAGACGGCATCAACGACGCCCCCGCGCTGACGCAAGCCGACATCGGGATGGCGGTCGGAGCCGGAAGTGATATAGCTATCGAGAGTGGGGATATCGTCCTAGCCAACACGAGCCCGGTCACCGTGGCCACGGCTGTCGACCTTGCGCGGGGGATCCACGCCACGATCAAGCAGAATCTGGGTTGGGCGTTCCTGTACAACACTGCGGCCATCCCCCTTGCCGTCCTGGGGTTTCTATCGCCGCCGATCGCGGCCGGCGCAATGGCGTTGTCGAGTGTCTCAGTCGTTCTCAACAGCCTGCGCCTGACACGATATGGCCGTAGGCCAAAGAATGCTCGCTAGCCTGGCCACGTATGGACCCGATTAGACGGTTGCGCGAAATCCCGCTCGATCGGCCTGTGGCAGTCATTGGATTCGACGGCTGGGCCGACGCCAGTTCTGTCAGCTCCGGAACCGCCGAGTTCTTGTTGGTTGATGACCACCAGCCATTTGCCATCATCGAGTCCGAGGACTATTTCGATTTCGGTGAAACCAGACCGGTGGTGAATGTTGTGGACGGACAGGTCGTGTCGATGACCTGGCCCTCGACCAAGATCTCTCACGCAATGCATGACGGCCGTGATGTTGTTGTCGTCACCGGTCCCGAGCCCGGCCTGCGCTGGAAGAGCTACGCCAGGCACCTCGGCTCGTATCTAGCCGAGCTCGGGGTGGAGGAGGTCGTCACCGTCGGCGCATTCGTAGGCCAGGTACCGCATACGGTTCCGACTCCGATTTTCGCCGTTGCCTCGGATCCGGACCTTCTGATCGAGTACAACCTCGTCGGGAGCGATTACGAAGGACCGACCAGCGTCTATTCGGTCATCGTCGAGGCATTGCGCGAGGAAGGAATACAGGCGATCGGGTTGTGGGGAGGATGTCCGCACTATCTGGGCAGCAATTCGAACCCGAAGGTCATGCTTGCTTTGGTGAATGCGGTCGGCCGCGTGTTGCGTCTCCGGATTGATGCCTCAGAGTTGTCGGTTCTCGCCGGTGAGTTCGAGGCGAGGGTCGATAGCGCATTGGGGCAATCCGAAGACCTGGCCGAGTACGTCGCCGAACTCGAGCGAGCCGTTTCCGGAATGGAAGAAGAAGACGTCGAGACCCTCATCGACGAGGTCGAAGAGTTTCTCAAGCGAGGCCAATAGCCTTCGCCTAGACCCTTTCGATGACTGTTGCCACTCCCATGCCGCCCCCGGTACACAACGTCACCAGTCCCGTCGTGAGGTCTTGACGGACCAGTTCGTCGACCAGGATTCCCATCAACATGGCGCCGGTGGCACCGAGCGGATGGCCCATGGCGATCGCCCCTCCGTTGACGTTGGTGATGCCATGATCGACGCTGAGGTCTTTGATCAGGCGCAACGCCACCGAAGCAAAGGCTTCATTGATCTCGATGAGATCGATGTCGTCTATACCCATGCCGGCTTTGGCGAGCGCCTTGCGCGAAGCCGGTCCCGGCCCGGTCAGCATGATGGTGGGTTCGCTTCCGACTACTCCGACCGAAAGGATGCGCGCCCGGGGAGCGAGTCCGTTTGCGATGCCGGCTTCCTTGCTGCCGACCAATATCAGAGCAGCGCCGTCCACGATTCCCGATGAGTTGCCGGCGGTGTGGACGTGGTCGATCGCATCGACCGCCGGGTACTTGGACAATGCGATGGCGTCATAACCGTGCGATGCTCCCATGTTCGCAAACGCCGGCTGCAGTGCTGTCAGATCTTCGAGCGTCGTTCCGGGGCGCATGTGTTCATCACGATTGAGGACGATGTCCCCATTGTGGTCGCGCACCGGAATCACCGAGCGGTCAAACCGACCATCGGCCCAAGCCTTCGCTGCACGTTCTTGCGATGTGATCGCGAACTCATCGACGTCTCTGCGTGAGAACCCATCGATGGTGGCGATCAGGTCGGCCCCGATACCCTGGGGTACGAAGCCGATCGTGGAGGATATGTCCGGGTCCGAGTAGGAGGGATCCCCGCCGGAACCCATCGGGACTCTCGACATGGATTCGACGCCGCCCGCCAGTACGAGCTCGTCCCAACCCGAACGGACGCGGGCGGCCGCCTGGTTGACAGCTTCGAGCCCGGATCCACAGTATCGGCTGAGTTGTAGTCCTGGCACAGACTCACCGAAGCCTGACGCGAGGATCGCCGTCCTCGCCACCGTCCCCCCCTGGTCCCCATGGGCCTCCACGGTTCCGAGGACAACATCGTCGATGGCAGATGGATCGAGTTCCGGATTTCGCTCTCGTAGCGCGTCGAGCAGCGTAGAGACCAGCCGGGTCGGCGAGATCTCGTGCAGGGAACCGTTCGGCTTTCCTCGACCGCGCGGTGTCCGGAGCGAATCGAAAACGAACGCCTCGGTCATGATGTCCCTCCTTGCGCTATGCCTTCCAGCTGACCAGGGTAGCCGGGGGAGCGCTCATTCCATCTGGCCGCAGATCGATGGTCAGTCTGCTGGTTGTGCCGACAGACCGGCCGTGAGGTCGGGCTACTTCTTGCGCTTGTGACGGTTTTTGCGCAGCCGCTTTCGATATTTGTGTTTCGACATCTTCTTGCGGCGTTTTTTGACGAGTGAACCCATACGGCCTTTCTTTGCAGCGCCAAGGATGGTTGTTGGAACCTGGAAGTGCAAGCCCCGGTAGACTTTTGTTGCATGGCCGTTCTCATCGGAGTCACCAGCGAAACCAAGGTAGTTCCACGCGCCGGTCGCGACGCGCCCGCCTCGATCATCGCGATGTATTACCTCGAAGCCATTCGACGGGCAGGTGGTACCCCGGTGGTGGTTCCGCCCGGACCTCCCGATTTCATCTATGGATTGGCGTCTCGCCTCGACGGACTGGTGTTGAGCGGCGGTGGGGACGTAGACCCCTCCCGATACGATCGCGATCCGATTGATCAGGTGTACGGAGTTGACGAAGCCAGAGACACGACCGAACTGGCTCTGGTGGACGCTGCCCTCAGCCTCAGCCTCCCCACGCTGGCCATATGTCGCGGGATGCAGGTCGTGAATGTGGCGATGGGCGGAACGCTCATCCAGGACATAGCGACGGAACGCCCCGATTCGCTCGTGCACTGGGCGCCGGACACGCAGTTTGATCTTCATCAGCCGGTCACTGTCGACTCGAGTACAGAGCTCGCCTCGGTGCTCGGTTCCTCAGAAGTCAAGGTCAACTCCATTCACCATCAGGCCGTCGATGCCCTTGGCGATGGTCTCGCGGCGGTCGCGTGGGCCGAAGACGGCATCATTGAGGGCATGTCCTACGAGGGCGATTGGCCGCTTCTGGCTGTGCAGTGGCACCCGGAGAGGCTGTTCACAGAGGATCCGGCATCCCTGGCGTTGTTCGACGGCCTGGTTGCCCGGTCCATCGCACGGCGAGATTCCCGGTAAGGCTTCGGAGCGTGTGCCGGAGGCTCAGGGCAAACGTTGTATCCCGGTTCCGACCGCGATCGTTCGCACCTCGCCCGCCCCACCGAGTGCCTTTAGCATCGCGTCGCTGATCGGGTCGACGAGTTCGTCAGTCGTGAAAGCGATTACGGCCGGCCCGGCTCCGCTCATCACCGAGGCCGCCGCCCCCGCCGCTCTGGCGGCCGTGATGACCTTGCCGATCAGCGGCCGCATTCGGATCCGGTGAGGTTCATGGAGCTCGTCCTGACCGACCTCTCGCAGGAGTTCCAGGTCACCGGTGCGCAGCCCTTCGATGAGGAAAACCGTCCTTGCCGTGGTTCTTGCAGCCGCGCCGAGCGGTACGTCACCCGGCAACGCGAGGCGGGCCAAATCGGTTGGCAGTGTTTCATCCGGCAGGGCAACCACCACCCGAATGCTTTCGTGCATCGTGAACATCTTGACGAAGCCCTGAGGTGAACAGACCACCAGCCCGCCGTGTACCGCCGCAGCGACATTGTCGAAGTGGTCCTCGATCTCGTAGCCGGCTCGAACGATCCGATCGAGATCTAACGGTTGCCGAGTGGCGAGGAGACTCGCACCAATCGCTGCCGTGATGCAGGCAGCCGAGGAACCCAGTCCTTTCCCCATGGGGATATCACTGGTGACGTGGATGGACAAGGGCTGATCTGAGACAGATCTGGCGGCCTGAAGAACCATCCCGGACGGGTCCGGTGAACTGACCGTCCAGACATCGGATGGCGAAACGCGGGCGGTGGTGCGAAGGTCCAGGGCGAGTCCGATGAAATCGAATCCGGGGCCGAGGTTGCCCGAGGAGGCAGCAGTCGATACCGATACCGATCCGGCCGAACCCGGATCAGGCATGCTTGGGTGACTTGGAACAGAGCGTCATGAGTGCGGCTGATATTAAGCGCAATCGCATTTGCTACCCTCCACCCGGTGAGCGACGTCGAATTCTTCTTTGACCCGGTGTGCCCATGGGCCTGGATCACATCGCGTTGGATCCATGAGGTTGCTGCCGAGCGGGAAATGCATGTTCACTGGCGTTTCCTTTCGCTCCATGTGATCAATGAGGGAACTGACTATGCCGAGTTTCCTCCCAACTATCTCGAAGAGCACACGACGGGCCTCAAGCTTCTCAGGGTGGCTGCCTCGGTTCGAGAGGCTGAAGGTGCGGGAGCCATGGAAGATCTGTACACCACCTACGGGACCGACATCCATGTGAAAGGCAGGAGTGAAGAACTCTGGGCTCAGCTCAACGACGGCCTTCCGAAGTATCTCGACGAGATTTCCGTGGGTGCTCGTCACGCAGCTGCGGCCAACGATCCGGGCTGGGACGACGTCATTCGAATAGAAACCGCCGAGGCACTGGAACGCGTTGGTCCGGATCTCGGTACGCCCGTGGTCACGATCGATCCGCCTTATGGCCCGTCGTTCTTCGGGCCGGTGATGAGCCGAATTCCTCGTAGAGGAGAGGCTCTGGAACTGTGGGACGCGTTTGAGGTCGTGGCGAGGACGCCAGGCATGGCGGAACTCAAACGTAGTCTGCGTGAACGCCCCGATTTCACATAGGCCTCTCTGATGCCTGAGTACCCCGATATCGAGGTGTACATCGAATCACTGGAGCGACACTTCTCGGGCACCGTCCTCAATCGTGTTCGAGTTCAGTCGATTTCCTTGTTGCGGACATTTGATCCGCCTCTCGATGCCGTCCACGGAAAGATGGTTCAGGGATTCCGCCGAATGGGCAAGCGCATCGTCTGGGTGATGGAGGATGAGCTGTTCGTCGTGCTCCACCTGATGGTTTCGGGTCGTTTGAGGATGAAGGAACCGGGAGTGACGATCCCTAAGAAATCGGGCGCCGCCGCCTTTGACTTCGAGCATGCATCGCTGCTCCTCACCGAAGCCAGTACCAAGAAGCGGGCTTCGCTCCAGGTGATGAGAGGAGAAGAAGCGCTTGCTCGCGTCGATCCGGGTGGCATCGAGATCTTCGAGGTGGGTGTTGACGATTTCGGAAAGGCGCTCACCGGCGTGGCCCATACCGTGAAGAGAGCTCTGACAGATGCTCACCTTTTCAGTGGGATCGGCAATGCCTACTCCGACGAGATTCTGCATCGGGCAAAAGTGTCACCCTTCAAACGAACCGCAACCCTCAACGAGGACGAAGTTGCGGCGATCTTCGACGCCACCCGCCAGGTGTTGGATCAGTACACAGATGCGTTGCGTCAGGAGGTGGCTGATGGTTTTCCCGACAAGGTCACGGCCTTCAGAGAAGACATGATCGTGCACGGTAAGTTCGGTGAAGAGTGCCCGGTGTGCGGCTCACCGATCCAGCGGATCGTGTATGCGTCAAACGAGACCAACTACTGCGCAGGCTGCCAGACCGGTGGCAAGATTCTGGCCGATCGCTCTCTGTCGCGCCTGCTCAAAGACGACTACCCCCGCCGTCTCGAAGATCTGGAGGGATGATCGATGCGACCTGTTCACGTGCTGAAGGTGTTTACGGATGCCAACGATGAGGCCGGTAACCCTCTCGGTGTTGTGGGGGATGTAACCGGATTGACCGAATCACGCCTGCAACCAATCGCGACTGAACTCGGCTTTTCCGAAACCATTTTCATCGATTGGCGTCGGGGAGGCGTTCCGTCGGTTCGCATCTTCACGCCGGCGAACGAGCTGCCGTTCGCCGGTCACCCCCTGGTGGGAGCAGCCTGGTATCTCAACACCATGGGGCCGGGGGCAGCAGGAATCAACGCCACATCCGGATACGTCGAGTTTGGGGCCGACGAGGGTCTCACCTGGATCACCGCGCCGTCTTCTGTCGCAACAGTGGAAGAAGCTATTGATGCGGATGAGATCTGTGCAGCCCAGGGATGGGGCAAGCCGGCTGCGGCGCACAACGTGCTGATGCCTCGCCGCTATCTGCTCATCGACATGGCGGATCCGGCACTCATCGAATCCATCGATGCCCGCGCCGACGCCATGCCAGTCGGGCCTACCGAGGCCATGGTGTATCCCTATGCACGGTCGGATGACGAGCTGAGGTCACGAGCGTTCGTCCATGCCATGGGAATCCCCGAAGACCCTGCTACCGGATCGGCCGCCACCGCTTATGCGGCGATTCGCCGACAGGAAGGTGAGAACACGGGCGACCTTCTCATCAGGCAAGGCCCGGCGGGTTCGGTATCCGAAATCCGGCTGGTCTGGTCAGACGAAGCCATCAAGTTGGGCGGGCGGGTCGTGAAGGATCGGACCATGGAGATCGACTGAGGCGGTACCCGGTTTCGACTGAGAGAACTCAGGCTCCCGGGTCTGCCGAACG
>JAHEJY010000083.1 GCA_024638625.1 Actinomycetes bacterium | reverse complement strand
TTCATCTCGCGTCCCTGATACACGATTGACGTGACACCCCGGGTATCCAGCGCAGCCTGCGAAATACACTTCTCGACGAGGCGCATGACATCCTCGTAGTCCGCGTATGCCTCGTAGGACTCCAGCATCGTGAACTCCGGGTTATGTCGCGGCGAAAGACCCTCGTTGCGAAAATTCCGGTTGATCTCAAATACTTTGTCCATTCCGCCCACGACGAGTCGCTTGAGATAAAGCTCCGGCGCAATGCGCAAATACATCTCGAGATCAAGTGCGTTGTGGTGGGTCACGAACGGCTTTGCGATGGCACCGCCCGGTTTGATCTGCAACATGGGCGTCTCGACCTCGATGAAACCCCGCTCTTCGAACGTTGCCCGCAACGAGCGGACCACCCCCGCTCTTATGTCGAATACCCGGCGCGAATCTTCGTTGGCGATCAGGTCGAGATAGCGCTGCCGGTACCGCGTTTCCGTGTCAACCAAACCGTGATATTTCTCTGGCATCGGATGGAGGGACTTGGCCTGCAACCCAAATTCGGCAACCCGCACACTCAGCTCACCTTTTCTGGTCGTTATGACCTCGCCCGAAACACCGACGATGTCACCCAGATCGAGTGCAACGAACTCGTCGTATCTCTCATCGAGGCCTGACCGATCGGCAAAGAGCTGGATGCGACCTCCCCCGTCCTGCAAAACCCCGAATGCCAGTTTTCCCATATCGCGCAGGCCGGTCAGACGACCGGCGACCGAAACCTCGTCGCCGGTGGAACTGCCGGGCGGCAGGTCGGGGTACGTCGCATGGAGTTGATCGGAGCGGTGGGTAGGCCGAAATCCGACCGGATACGGATCGATCCCGGCAGCACGTATCGACGCAACCTTGGCGGTTCGAACCGCGTGCTGATCAGCCGTCTGATCTCCGGTCACGTGTTCATCTCATGGACCAATCGAAGACCAAAGAGCGTCAAATGCTCATCGACTTCGTCGACAGAAGAACAGTGCGGTGCAATCGTTCCTGCCAACCCGCCGGTCGCAACGACGGTGACCTCGCCTTCGAGCTCCCGCCGCATCCGTTCCACGATGCCGTCCACAAAGCCGGCGTGCCCATACACCAGCCCCGATTGGATGGCGGTCACCGTGTTCGTGCCGATCACCGATGGCGGGGCAACCAGTTCGACGCGACGCAGAGCTGCAGTACGGTCAATGAGGGCCTCGAGTGACACCGCGAGACCTGGCGCGATGACACCCCCGACATAATTGCCTGCCGTGTCGATAACGTCGAAATTCGACGATGTACCGAAATCGACCACGATGACCGGCAACGGGTATCGGTCGGCGGCCGCGACGGCGTTGACGACCCGGTCGGCCCCGACCTCGCGCGGGTTGTCAACCGCCACCCTGATCCCGGTCTTGATGCCCGTTTCGACGATCGTCACCGGTCCTCCCACGAGATCAGGCAGAACCACTCGGAGAGCTGCCGTTGCGGCCGGCACAACGCTGGCGAGCGATGCTCCGGTGAGGTCGCCCTGAAGCTGCTCCAGGTCCAGAATGCCCCGCAATGTGAGGCGATACTCGTCCGCCGTCCGGCGGCCCATCGTTCCCACCCGCCAGGTATGGACGAGTTCCTCGCCGCGGTATACCCCGATAGCGGTTTCCGTGTTTCCGATATCAATGACGAGCAACATCAGGTGGGCTCCGGGACCGGTCGCGGCAGGCGGACCCCACGATCGACCACGATTCCATGATCTGTGAGGTCGAAACGAATGTTGTCGATCAAACGGGTTTCTCCCACCCGACCCGCCACGGCAAGGAACGAGTCACGGTCGACTGTATTGAGGTTGACCACCGAATAGGCGTCATGCAGCTCGGCGTATTCCGGTTCCAGCAGGTGCTCAGCTGCCATCGCTCCGTAGGCGATTCCCTCCAGAGATTCGGCGTCTACCGTGCCGGACTCGAAGGCATCCGCCACCGCCATCAGTCCCCGGGACAGACCGAGAGCCGCCCGTCGCTCCAGGTCGTTGAGATAGATGTTCCTGCTCGACAGGGCGAGTCCATCGAACTCACGGACGATTGGGCAGCCAACCACCTCGACAGGAAAGGAGAGGTCAGCCGCCAGCCTCGTGACAACTGCGAGTTGTTGCGCATCCTTGCGCCCGAAGAATGCCATGTCCGGTTGGAGGCCGGCAAACAGCTTCGTGACCACCGTGGCGACTCCGGCAAAGTGTGTGGGGCGAGATCTACCGCTCAGTGCATCAGTGAGCGCTTCGAGGGTGACGGTGGTGACGGGCGGCTCGGGAAACATTTCCGAGAGTGAAGGCGTAAACACGATGTCTGCGCCCGCTGCTGCAGCAATATGCGAATCGCGATCGATATCACGTGGATATCGATCGAAATCCTCGCCCTCGCCAAACTGGAGCGGGTTGACGAAGACACTCACCGTGACGATGTCACATGCGGATCGAGCCGTCCGGATCAGGGACGAGTGGCCTTCGTGCAGAAACCCGAGCGTAGGTACGAGGCCGACGGTTCCGACATCGCTGTGGCGGGCACGGACGTCTGCGAAGGTCTCCACAATCTCAACCATGGCGCCCCACGCTAGCCAGCCGCTCCGCCTCCACCTTTGAGTAGCAGGGTCATAGCCAGGTTGGCCCTTCGATCTTCTGAACAGATTGGTCGACGACACCGGTCCACAGATCCAGCAGTCGAGTTCCATTCGGGAGGCTTGCTCCCGGCCAGACCTCGATGAGAGGCTCGAGGGCGAAACGCCGCTCAGCGAGGCGCGGGTGGGGAATGGTCAAAGCCTCATCTTCCACCGCAAGCTCATCCCATATGAGAATGTCGAGATCGAGCGCTCGGGGGCCGAAGCGGACTTCGGAAGACCTGTCCCGACCCCGGGACCGCTCGATTTCGTGGAGCTCTGCCAACAACTCGGCGGGCCCGGCTTCGGTCTCGATCAGCACCGCGGCATTGGTGAAATCGGGCTGCTCGATTGGTCCGACCGGGGCTGTCCGGAACAGCGAGGACACGCGCAATAGCCGATGCCGGAGCCGCAGCATGTCGATAGCTGACTGAAGTTCTGCGCGGCCGTCGCCGACGTTGGACCCGAGGCCGATGCCGACGCGGGTCACGGGGCTGCGGCGAGGAGGAACCTGCGACCGGTAGGGCCAAGAGGACGACCCATGATCTCCTGGATTGTGGCAATCGCGATGATCGGATCGTCCAGCAACTGGCTGCGAAGAAGGTATCCGCCAAGCACGCCGAGGATTCCATCCGTCACGTTATCGCTATGGAGGAGGGTTACCGAGCTGTCGTGCTCGAGGCACCGCACGACTCCTTCGAGAACCTGCGCCGCCTGATGATCTTCGAGTTCACCCTTGACCGGCACATGCAAAACCCGCATAGCGGATTCTTCGTAGGCCGTCACATTGAACGTCTCGTCGAGTACGGAAAGCAAGGTATTGAACCCATTGTCACGTAGCCAACTCAGCTCCTCGTCGCGGCGCACTCGACGGTGTTGCATCCCGCTTCCGCCGATACGCTCGGACACAGCCAGGCGTCCAGATATCACCCACGTGAACCCCTGCGGTTGCAGACCAATGGTCTTGGGTCTAATCGTGATGGGACCTCCTGGGATTGCTATCCCACAATAGCGTCTGCCATGCGCGCGGCCTGCAGGCACATGTCGACGTTGTGCACCCGAACCACCGCAACTCCCGACAAGATTCCGGCGACCACCGTGGCAGCCGTACCGATGTCGCGGTCGCCAGGGTCGCGACCACCGAGCACGGTTCCAATGAACGATTTACGCGAGGCACCGAGCACCACCGGATACCCGGACGAGACGAGACGGTCGAGATGACGCATCAACTCGAGGTTGTGATCGACCGTTTTGCCAAATCCGATTCCCGGGTCGATGGCGATCGAGTCGACCGGTACACCTCTGGCTCGCAGCCCGGCGGCTTGTCGCATCAGATACGCGCTGACTTCGGCGACGACGTCCCCATAGACCGGGTTCTCCTGCATGGTCCGCGGCTCGCCAAGCATGTGCATTACCACAACCGCAACCCCTTTTTCGGAGGCCGTCTCGACCATGGCCGGTGACCGGAAACCGGTGACATCATTGATGATCCTGGCCCCGGCTGCCACGGCCGCACTGGCTACCGAAGGCTTGGATGTATCGATCGAAACCGTCACCCCGTCCGAAGCCAGAGCCTCGATGACCGGTATCACCCTGTCGTGCTCGACTTCGTCCGGGACGGGATCCGAGCCTGGCCGGGTCGATTCACCCCCGACGTCGACGATGTCGGCACCTGCGGACGCCAACGCCAGGCCGTGGTTGATCGCCACGCGTGGATCCAGGAAGGTGCCGCCGTCCGAGAACGAATCGGGAGTGACATTGAGTATCCCCATCACGAGGGTCCGCGAGCCGTCCCATAGAACGTGTTCGCCGGTACGCCAGGTCAGATCTACGAGCCTTCCAGGTCCTGGGTGGCGGAGATTCCGGAGACCGGCTTGATCGGAGAAGAGCCGGCCGGATGAATACGTCCCTGCCCGTTTGGCGAATGAACCCACTTCTTGACTGGCTCAAAGATCTTGGCGACTTCATCGGCGTCCACTGTTTCCCGTTCGATGAGAGCATCTGCCAGACGGTCGAGAACATCCTTGTGGGTCGTGAGAATGGTGTGAGCTTCCTCGTGGGCCCGCTCGATCAGTTTGCGAATCTCTTCGTCGATAACGGATGCCATTTCGTCCGAATAGTCCTGGGACCGTCCGTAGTCACGTCCGAGAAACACCTCAGACTGAGTCTGGCCATACTTCATGGGGCCCAATCGATCGGACATGCCGTACTCCATCACCATCTTGCGAGCGAGATCCGTCGCCTTTTCGATGTCGTCAGAAGCTCCGGTCGTGATGTCCCCGAATTGGATCTCCTCGGCAACCCGGCCACCGAGCATCATCGCCAGCCGATCAACCATGCCCGACTTGTGCATGAGATAGCGATCCTCGGTTGGGAGCGCCTGGGTCCAGCCGAGAGCCCGGCCCCGGGGAATGATCGACACCTTGTGGATGGGATCGTTGTTCGGCAAAGCATGGCCGACGAGCGCATGGCCACCTTCGTGATAGGCGATCGTGAGCTTTTCCTCATCCGTGATCAAGCGGCTCTTGCGCTCGGGCCCTGCCATGACCCGATTGATCGCCTCTTCGAGCTCGACCATCGACACCTCGGGTCGATCGTATCGAGCCGCCAACAACGCCGCCTCATTGATGAGGTTCGCCAGATCCGCTCCGGTGAAGCCCGGCGTTTGGCGGGCCAACACCTCGAGATCGACATCAGAGGACAGTGGCTTGCCTTTGGCGTGGACTCGCAGGATCTGTTCGCGACCTCTTAGATCGGGGCGATCGACGACAATCTGCCGGTCGAAGCGGCCGGGTCGCAACAGGGCCGGATCAAGAATGTCCGGGCGGTTGGTCGCCGCGATGAGAATGACACCGAGATTGGCGTCGAAACCATCCATCTCGACCAGCAACTGGTTGAGCGTCTGCTCGCGCTCGTCATGGCCTCCGCCGAGGCCGGCGCCCCGCTGGCGTCCGACGGCATCGATTTCATCGATGAAAACAATTGCCGGCGCCTGTGCCTTCGCCTGCTCGAACAGGTCGCGCACGCGGCTGGCACCGACACCGACGAACATCTCGACGAAATCCGAACCCGAAATCGAGAAGAATGGGACGCCTGCTTCGCCGGCTACCGCCCGAGCCAACAGGGTTTTGCCTGTGCCGGGAGGGCCGAACAGGAGAACACCCTTCGGGATTTTTGCGCCCATCTGCCTGAATTTGTCCGGACTCGAAAGGAACTCACGGATTTCCACGAGCTCTTCGACGGCTTCGTCAATACCGGCGACATCCTTGAACGTCACTTTCGGCTGATCCTTGGACACCTGTTTTGCCTTGGCCTTGCCGAACTGCATGATGCGAGAGCCACCGCCCTGGGCTTGCATGATGATGAAGAACATGAAGCCGAGAATCAAGATCCACGGAAGCAGGCTGATGATGATCTCACCGAAGGTTGTTTCCTGCTTACGAATGTCGAATTCGACGTCATTCGCCTGCAGAAGGTTGGTGAGTTCGCCCTCGAACTCACCCGGATAGTTGGAGATGAACCTGGGATCAGTCGCCTCACCCTCGACGAAGTTGCCTTCGATGTAGTCGGCGTTTGACACGATCACGGCATCCTGGACACGACCGGCCGCAATCTTTTCAAGCAGATCGGAGAAGGGGACCTCCCCCGGAGCGTTGGCGGAGGTGATGAAGCTCTGGACCGCCAGAATCGCCACGAGAATCAAGAGAACAGAGGCGATCGTGTTGCGGACGTTACGGTTGATCATCGATTAGCTCTCAAGGGCGTTGTTCAGGGACTATGGGCGAACCCAATGCTATGCCTTTTCGGCAACTACCGGAACACGATTGAGCCTGATCCTATCAAACCGCCGCAACTTCGTCCTCATTCATGACGGTTATGTAGGGAAGGTTTCGAAAGAGACCGAGGTAATCGAGGCCATAGCCGACGACGAAGTCGGGTGGAATCGTGAACCCGGGATACTTGCAAGAGACGGCGGCTCGCTGCAGCCCCTCTTTCACCAGCAGCGAACACACCTCGATTGATGCGGGCTTGCGCATCGACAGGCTCTTCATCAGATAATTGAGTGTGAGGCCGCTGTCGATGATGTCTTCGACGATGAGAACGTCGCGGCCCTCGATATCGCGTTCGAGATCCTTGATGATGCGGACAACCCCCGACGTCTGGGTGGATGCGCCGTAGGAACTCACCGCCATGAAATCCATGTCCATCGGTAGCGCGATTGCGCGAGCGAGGTCAGCCATCAGCATCACAGCACCTTTGAGGATGCCGACAAGGAGGAGGTCGCGGTTCTCGTAGTCTTTCGTGATTTCTGCTGCGAGCAGTCTGATCCTGTCCTGGATCTCGTCTTCGGTGATGAGCACTTGGCCAACCGTCACAACTACTCCTGAACCTGCGCGGAGGCGTAACGGTAGCTGGTTGAGGTGGCGGTAACCCAGCTCCACGCAGCTGTCCGACACCCAACCACCCAGGCGACCCGGTCTCCGACGACGACTACGGGCCAGCTGCTCCGGTCTCGGGCGGTGATTCCGGCCTCAGCCAGCACTTCGTAGACCGGCTTATGACCTCCTCCTGCGAGCTCAACGACGTCCTCGCTGCGGCAAGGCCGAATGATCGCTCCGATCGTTGCTACTCCATCGAAAACCGCGTGCCAATGCCCGGACGGATAGAACAAGGGCGGGTCGGCGAGATCGATCATCTCGACGGTGATGACAGGAGGCTCGTGATGGCCGCCCTGTGAGAACCACAACCACGGCCCGGTCCGTTCAACCGTGACATCGCCGGCCAGTTCCTGCGCTCCGGTTTCGCCGGCCAAACAAGACAAAACGCGTTCGACTTCGGCCGAGGTACCCGCATAAGGACCGCGTACGCGTCGCAACGCCCGGCGGATGACACGACGGCCAACAGCAGGCGGGACACTGGTGAGAGCGGGTGCTGGAACGCCTATCCGACCACCCCGTTCGACCACGGAGATCTGATCAGCGAGTTCGCCCAGCACCTCTACATCGTCGCGGACGATATCAGCGCTCCGGGCGAGGCTCTTGACAACGATGTCGCCTTCGTCGAGATCACGAAGCAGGGATCGGACACGATTGCGTTCCCAGGCGACATTCTCGTTCGATGGATCGTCGAAATACTCGAGTTCCAGCAAGTCGGCGAGCTCGCGCGTCTCCGATCTGCCAACAGCCAGGAGCGGCCGCACAACGATTCCGCGCACGGGGCGCATGGCAGCCATACCATCGAGGCCGGTACCACGCATCAGGTGGAGGAGAAGCGTCTCGGCCTGGTCGTCGCGGGTATGGCCGGTCACGAGCCATGCGTCGGCCGATGCGGACAACGCCTCATAGCGTGCCTTCCTGGCCGCCGTTTCCGGAGAGGGACCTTCCGGAACCGTGATGGAAACGGAGCCATGCTGAACGCCCAGCTGCGTTGCGATCTTCGCCGCAGCGTCCCCCAGGGCCTGGGAAGCCACCCAACCATGATCCACATAGCACGTCGAGAGATTGCGGGTACCCCGCAATTCGACGATGGCCCACGCACAGACGGCACTGTCTGCACCACCCGACAAGCCAATGAGCACGGGTTCTTGACCGACGATTCCGAGCGCGGGCCGAACACGTTCGAGTACCGAGGCCCGCAACTGCGCTAGGCGATCCGCTCCAGCCATCGTTTTGGATCCTTGATCTCAGCGAGCGTTGGCAGGTGTTGCGGCGACGTCCACGCCCGATCGATCACGTCCCAGCTGGCAGCGCGTTCAACCCCTTTGATGAAGCGCTCACCCATTTCGTATTGGCGCATCTTCATCTCGAGCCCCGTCAAGCGCAGAAACCCCTGTGTCTTGGGATCAGCCCTTCGTTGTTTGAGCACCGCAGACATTCGACCCTGGCTGGTCAGCTCCCGTTCCCCGATCCGGTCCATCACGACGTGTCCGTGCCCTTCGAGCAGCGACATGAGTGCCTGAACCTTGTCAAGGTGTTCTCGCTGCGTTTCGGTCGCCAGCAGACCGATCGCACCGCGTTCTCCGATCACATCCCGGCCCTCTGACTGGGCAGCCCTGATCTGTTCGATGACACGCAGCACGCCACCCTTTTCGGGCACCGCCGAGGCAACCAGCTGGTCGACGAGGCCCAAGAAGTAATCGCGCATCCAGGGGACTCCGAGGAATTGGGCGCGGTGCGTGCACTCATGAAGCGCGATCCAGAAGCGGAATTCGGAGGGGTGAAACTGGTACTGCCGTTCGAGGCTCAATACATTTGCGCCGACCAGGGCAATCACGTCTCCCTCGTCCGAGCGAGGCATGACCAGTTCGTATTGGCCCAGCACCCTTCGTGCGAAGAACCCCAGAACGGCCCCCATTTCGGTGGCGAGCACCTTTGGTCCGATGATGGAGTCCTCGCCGCCCAGCCTTTCTTCCGCAGGCTTGAGCAGACGAGCGAATACATCTACATTTCGCTCTACCCACTCAGTCCGTGATACCACCACCGTTGTTGGATCACCATACGTTGTGAGGCCGGTTTCGGATTCAACGAGGAACTTCGCCCGGTGCAGCAGCGAGGGCAGCTCGGCACCCAAGGCCTGCGTGTGATACGTACCCTCGAATGGATGGGTGCCGGCGAAGCGAACACCGATCGACGTGGCCAGGGGCCATGCCACGCCACTCATGAAACAGGCCTCATGAATCAGCCCTCATGTAGCCACCCTCATGAAGGTCCCCCACACGCGGAAGCGCGAGCGACATGCTTCCGCCCAACATGCCTCTACCAACGTGCCTCTATTCAACGATCTTGTACCTGGACCTCATGCGAATCCATCTGAACACGGTGGCTGCAACGCCGAGAAGCATCAACGCCAGGAAGGTGGGCACGAGGTAGCGGAACGTCCAGGCCGGTTCGACTTCGAGTCCTTCGTCATCCTCCACCACAACTGCCGGTTCCGCCCCGTCGAACGTTTCGGCCACTTCTTCGGTGACTTCGGTCGGCTCCGGCTCCTCGGTTGCCGATGCCGGAACCGCCATCGATCCAACGACCCAGACGCCGATGACAAGAAGTCCTGCCGCCAGGACTGCGGGGAAGATCGCCGGACGCGGACGCAAGTTTGCTGTTCGGGTCGCGGTTCGGGTGGCGGCTTTCATATCCCGGCGAGTCTACTTGTAGGGCCCCGTCGGCCTGATCGCCGGCCTGATCGCGTCGTTTCCAGGTTGATAGTCCTGGAGGCCAGAAGAGCTAGTTCGGGCGCATTAATCGGCGAGAACGCGACCCCGCAACCGGGGAAAGCGCGTAGGGGCATGCGAAAAGCAAAACTCTCTCCGGTTGTATTGGGATAACTTGGTGTCGCACGCGTCCTCGGCACACACCCGTCCCTGGGCGTAGGTGCGCGATGGCCCGGTGCCGCCCGTGATCTTGTTTCCTCTTAGCGCTGCGTCCATCTTGTGACTCCCAATTCTTCGAAGTCGGTGGCTGTCCGAAGATTGTCGGTTCCCTTCCTGAGCGTTACCTGTGAATGCTCCGATAAAGGCCCCGTGTATACCCGGATTCGTTACTCCAACTCACCATTGCGTTCTTTATCTATCAACGTTTGGAGGCGGCCAAAAAGTTCCGGAGGTATCTCTTCCTCCTGACAAGCGTCGCTGACCAGTTTCAGCACCTGACGCTCGAACTGGACGACTTCGGTGCAATCCACACATCCGTTGATATGTCGCTCGATGCGCTTTCGCCGCCAGGCCATACCCTCGTTGTCTAGATATTCGTAAACCCTTTCGGCAACTTTGCTGCAATTCATGCCCGCACCCGAACGCTCCTACCGGCGCTTCTCAAACGAGACCGCGCTCTTCTGCTAGGTCATACAACTGCTTCTGGAGGGCTTTTCTTCCCCGATGCAACCGCGACATGACGGTTCCGATGGGAACGCCCATGATTTCAGCGATCTCCTTGTACGAGAAACCCTCGACGTCGGCGAGGAGCACCGGCAGGCGGAACGTGTCCGGAAGCTCCTCAACTGCCGTGCGAATGAGCGGATTCGTGAACCGCCCGAGAGCTTCATCTTCGGCCGATTGGGTGGCGCCGCCGGTGCTCGAGTTGGTGTGTAACCGCTTGAAGAGGTACACATCTTCCAGTTCTCCCAGCTCCACCTCCTGAGGACGGCGGGTCTTCTTTCGGTAGTTGTTGATGTAACTATTGGTCAAGATCCGATAGAGCCACGCCTTCAGATTCGTCCCGTGTTTGAACGTGTGGTAGGACCTGAATCCTTTGAGAAACGTCTCCTGGACCAAATCTTCGGCGTCTGCCGCGTTGCGCGTCATGCGAAGGGCAGCCGCATAGAGCTGGCCCGCATATTCCATGGCATCGGCTTCGAACGTGTCCTGATCGGCCATGAGGGAACCTTACCCACCGGCCGGTTTTTGACACCCGTGGCAGGAATCAGCCAAGTCTCAGCAGCACCCAGCCGTGGTGCCGGCACGCTTTGTCGTGGTCGGCAAGGGCAGCACCGTCTCGTTGGACGGACTGCAACAGGCGTCTTCGAGGTGAACTGCTCCCGGGTTGAGATCAACGAGGATTTCACGCGGCTTGCAGAGCGTGCGTTGGGGCGCAAGCGCAATTCGCAACTCCGTTTCGCCCTCGGCTACCGCGTCCACGTGATAGAGAGCTGTGCGGGTTTGTTCATCGCCGTACTCGATTCTCACTTCGGCGTCGGTGTCGAGCACGATCCTGTCGGCTACGACATTCCAGATCTTCAGGAACTTCGCCGCCGTCATGTGCTCGGCACCTGCCTCCACATCCCCGGGCACCCACAACTGGACGATGACTTCATTCCAGGTGTGCAGGCTGTTGCCGCAATCGATCGTCTCATACGTCGTGTTCTTGATCTCGGTCACGTGAAAACCGGGAGCTACCGCCCTATTCGAGTCATAGCCAAACAGCAAAGCTGCATCGGGATGGGCGCGGAGCGTATCCAGGAACTCTTTAACCAACATTGAATCTCTCCTTGAGATCGGGGGCGAAAGTAATCAGCAGGTTTCCACAGCACTCGGCCATCCGTTCTTGGTCGAGTGAGCTCAAGACAACCTGGCCTTCTCTCTTCCTGTGAAGCAGACCGGCTTCGTCGAGAATGCGGAGATGGTGAGACACGGTCGGTTGAGAAACCCCTCCGAGG
>JAHEJY010000082.1 GCA_024638625.1 Actinomycetes bacterium | reverse complement strand
CTGCGGATCGACCGTCGGCCGCCGGAGCGTAGGTCTCCAACGCGAAGTACATGCCCTCCTGGATCTCGATCGGGTCGTCGAGCGAGTTGAGCCGGGAGATGATCGGGCGCTCATGAAGGCCGACGCCGACGCCGTGCCCGAATTGAAGCCCGAACGCATCCATCTCGTCCTCGAACCCGAAGTCCTGTGCCCTCGGCCAGACCTTGGCGATCATGTCCGTGGTGTTTCCCGGCCGGACGAGCTCGATGGCGGCGTCCATCCACTCCCGGCTCTGCTTGAACGCATCGCGCTGTGCCTGAGTTGCTCTTCCCACCACGAAGGTGCGGTAATAACAGGTGCGATATCCGTTGTAGGCATGGATGATGTCGAAATACGCTTGGTCGCCGGGACGGATGTACCGGTCAGAGAAGACATGCGGATGCGGGGCACAGCGCTCACCCGCAATCGAATTGATGGCTTCGACGAACTCCGAGCCCATTTCGAAAAGGCGGGCGTGGGCCATGCCCACCACGTCTGATTCCCTGATACCGGGCTTGAGCATCTCGAAGATGTCCTGATAGATGCCGTCCACCATGGCCGAGGCTTGCGAAAGCAGCATGATCTCGTCCTGGTTCTTGATCTCACGGGCCTTCATCATTGCTTGCTGACCATCGACAACGTTCAAGTTTTCTTTCTGGAGTGCGAGGAAGACGGCGGTCTCTGCCATATCAACGCCCAGAAGTTCATTTTTTAAACCCAAATCCTCTAAATAGGCGGCGATCTCCTTGGCGGCGCGAACGTGAAGCCCGGCCTCGGGGCCAATCGCTCCTTGCAGCCCCGTATTTCCGCCGATCGAATTTTCGGTGTCGTACATGTGGGGGAGCTGAATCCGATGCGCCTTGGCCGCCGAGCCGAAGTCCCAGATCTTGGGCCGCGCATCGCGAGTGACCACCGCCCAGCGCTCACCCTTGTTGAACGCCCAATATCCGATCTGGGTAGCCGTGGCATAGCGGATGTTCGAGGTCTCGAACAAGAGCACCGCGCCGAGGCCGTGGGCTTCCATCTGTTCGCGAACGCGTGCCAGCCGGTACTGTCGCAGGCGTTCGAAGTCGACCCGTTCCTCCCAATCGACACCCATAACGCCAGGTGCCCGGGTGGTTGCCACAGGAAAGTCAGTCACTACATTCTCGCTTTCTCAGAAGCCCTGGACCTCTGCCCAGGGGCAATACAGGTGTTTCGCTAGAGCCGGGCCTCGATCTCCTCGAGCGATGGGCGATTCCGCAGGTATTCGGCCGCGGCTTCTTCCCGCTCGTCCTTGAGGTAATAGGCGATCTCGACGAGCTCCAGCGCCAATCCGTCCGGATCGCTGAAATAGCACCACCGCCAACCCGCCAGGGGTCCCTCATCGACCACGTTGACGTCGGAATAGAACTCGACTCCCTTGCCTTCCAGCTCGGCCTTTTTGGCATGGATGTCGTCAACCAGGAAACACACATGAGCTGCTCCCATGTAGTTGTTCGGGACGGCCTTCGTGCTCTCCGGGGGACGGTTGGCATATTCGATCATCTCCATCGAGGACGCCGGCCCGACCCACAGGCTGACTTGGCGGAGTTTGGCGCCGGGGACTCCAACACCCTTTTCGAGTTCCGGCCCTTCGAACCACTCAGTCGGTTCGTTGGCGAACGGCAGACCCAAAAGATCGTGATAGAAATAGATCGAGCGGTCAAGATCACGGACGACGAGTCCTACGTGGTGTACGGCTTTCAGGTCCATTGTTATCTCCTTTTCGTTTTGCAGCCGACCGTGATCTGCGATCGGTCGATGCTGTCGTGGTTCGGTCAAATCTCTCTGCGTAGTCCCCTTACCTGGCTATAGATGATGGCGGCGCTCATGATGAGCATGCCCTGAAAAAGAAACTGATAGGTCTGGCTCAGACCCAGAAACACGGTGGCGTTCTGCACCTGGACGATCAGGAACGCCCCGAACAGCGTTCCGACAAACGTGCCGCGGCCACCGAGCAGGCTGGTACCGCCAAGAACCACGGCCGTGATGCTGCTGAGTGTGTAGCCGAGTCCCTGAGCCGGATCACCGATCCCAAGCTGGGCGAGCAGCACAATCGCTCCGAGGAACACAAACATGGACGCGAAGACGTATACACCTACAGCAGTCCGATCTATCCGTATGCCCAGTCGTCGGGCAGAGTCTTCATGCGATCCAACGGCGCGCAATTGCCTCCCCCACGAAGTCTTCCGAAGCGCCAGTTCCATCAAGATCGAAATGGCGACCAGGATTATGAACGACAACGGCACGGGTCCGAGCTTTGTCTGGATCGCCCGTGTGATCGTGCCGCTGATGAATCCCCCTGGCCGATCCCTGAGAACGAAACTCAAACCCTGGAGTCCGATGAAGAGAGTCAGCGTTGCTGCGACCGGCGTGAACTTCGCAAATCGGACCAGCGAGCCGTTGACAAGCCCGACCAGGGCGGCTGCCGCTGCCATGGCCAGGAATCCCAGGGCCATCACGCCCGCGCTCTTCTCATCAACGAGAAAGAACGAACCGACGACAACCAGGAATCCAGCGAGAGGACCGACCGACAGGTCAATGCCGCCCAACATCAGTACGGCGGTTTGCCCTATCGAGATGAATCCGAGCGCCGCGATGAGGCTCAGAACGGAGGTGATATTGAACGCGCTGAGGTAGCGATCATTAGTCGAGAGTATGTATGCTCCGAGCGCCAGGATCACCGCTGCGAGTACCCAAACGGGGGCGTAGTCACCTTGCAGAAACCGCTGGATTGCGGATGAATCCCGGGTCGGTTTCGGTCGATCGCTCGTAAGGGTGGTCGCGCTGACGGCGGCCCGAACGATGCGCTGCTCGGTTACTTCTTCGTCCGCGAGCTCGATGAGCTTCTGTCCGCGGGACATGACGATCACCCGATCGCACAGACCCTCCAACTCGTGGGCATCCGAAGATGCGACGATTACCGGGATTCCGCCGTCGGCAACTTCGCGGAGGATGCGGTAGATCTCGGCGCGGGCGCCGACATCGACCCCCTGGGTCGGTTCGTCGGCGATCAAGAATGACGGTTGGGACAACAGAGCACGAGCCATGACGACTTTTTGCTGGTTTCCACCTGACAGGGCCGCAACATTGGTTTCGGTAGAGGGGGTTTTGACATCGAGTTCGCTGAATTCAGCACGCACGGCCGCCACCTCCGCGCGGTGTTGCAGAAAAGGACCGCGTGTGAATCGTTTGAGTGCGCTGGCGGCGGCGTTTTCCCGAACCGACAACGTCACCATGAGACCCTCCTTCTGACGGTCTGCCGGCATGTACGCCGAACCGGTTCGCAGGAAATCGGACGAATACGTGGTGCCGTCCACCTCGACCTCACCGTCAAAACGCGTAAGCCCGGCGATTGCAGCCAGAAGTTCGCTCTGGCCGTTGCCGACGACGCCTGCGATTCCGATGATGTCGCCTTTGCGACCTTGAAACGAGATATCGGTGAAGCCGTCCCCGGTGAGGCCTGAAATCTTCACATAGTCGGCCTCGCCCTGGGCGGAGCTGCGTTTGTCAGGGAACGTCGAATTGATCAGCCGACGCCCGACAATCCAGGCGAAGAGATCGTCGTCAGTCACCTCCTCCACGAGGGCGCTCCCGCTGAGCTTCCCGTCGCGCAGCACCGTTACTCGATGAGCCAGCAACCGCACCTCAGCCATGCGGTGCGTGATATAGACGACCGCAGTACCGCGCTCGGCAATGGCCCGCACGTGATCAAACAGCAGTTCGACCGAGTCCTTGCCCAACGGCGCTGTCGGCTCGTCGAGTATCAAGAGCTTGGGAGAGACGGCAAACGCCTTGGCAACTTCGAGGAGGTGCTTGTTCGCAAGCGTCAGATCTCCGATCCGGTCGTTGAGGTGAACATGGAGCCCCACATCCTCCAGGATCGCCTTCATCGATGCCTCTTCGCTCTCTTCGACCCGGAGGCGCTCCGGGGGGACGCCGAGTCGAATATTCTCGGCGACAGTCAGGTCGGGCAGCAAAGCGGGATGCTGGTGGACGATCGCGACACCCAGTTCCCGGGCCGACCCCGGTGACAGGGCCGGCTGGTCCACTCCCTCAAAGGAGATCGAGCCGGTATCGGGCTGGGTCTCGCCCGAGGCGATACCCATGAGCGTCGACTTGCCCGCTCCATTCTCTCCCAGGAGGGCGTGGATCTCTCCGGGGCGGATCTCAAAGGAAACATCGGAGAGCGCCTGGACGCCGTCGTAGCTCTTGAACATCCGGGTGAGCACCATCGTGGCTTCGCTGGTGACATCGAGTGCCGCGGGCAGCTGTGGGCTTACCATCGTGTCGGGCGACCGATCGTCATACGCGGCAAAACTGAGGTTGGTCGTTCCTTCCGGAGCTGGATGCGACCGTGGTCTGTCAATTAGATCTTCTCCGAACTCAGTGCACCTGGTTCCAAGGACTCTTGTCCATGAGACAACATGGACAGTAGCTCTGTTCGGGACCATAGTGCAAGCGCTTGCAGATATTCGCCGCCCGGCGAAAACGGCGTGATTCACGCCGGCTGGAATCGAAAAGAGGATCCGCCGCGTTCTGCGACGAATCCCCTTTCCGGTCGTATGTTGTCGTTGGCTACTGCATCAATGCGGCTTGGTCTGCCCCCGACATCTCCGCCGAGAGGTAGATGTCGCCAGGTAGGTCGGGTTCGCACTGGACCGAATTCGGATCGCCGGTCACCGAGTCTTCGAACACCAGGTGACTGTGTGCCGTGGCGGCCGGGGTTTCGCCGCCGGTTGCCAGGGCAATCGCCCATTGCATGGCCAGGCGAACATGGTCGTTGCCCGTCTGGATGGTCATGAGCTTGAAGTCCGGATTATTCGCTTGATTGTCTTGCCAGAAACAGCCGAGCAAGTTGCCGTCGGAAGTGGCGATTGCCGGGATCGAGCGCCCGCTCTTCTCGAACTCGGGGAGCGCGCCAACCAACGATGGACCAAAGTCGGAGACAATGACATCGATCTCAGGGAACTTGGCGATTGCCGCAGTGAGCACCTGCTGGGTGAGAGCCGGGTCCCAGTTGGTCACCTCGAACGGCTGTTCCCCGATGAAGGTGTACTTGCCAGACGGCTCGAGAGCCGCGTGCAGACCTTCTGACTCCAGAACGCCCTGGCTGTTGCCTGCCGGGCCGCTCAGCATGAGGACGTTGCCGCCGTCGGGAAGGATCTCCTGGATCCAATTCGCCCACGTTTCACCGTCATCGGCCGAGTTCAGGCCGATGTAGCGTGTGTAGTCGACACCGTCTTCGCCTCCGGGGAATACCCGATACGGAACCGTGACGACACCCGCCTCATAGGCACTGCGGAGCGCCGGCAGAATTGCCTCGCCTGCGTCTGGGAAGACGACGAGAGCATCGACGCCCGTGGCGACCATGCCCTGAATATCAGAGATGGCCTTCTGGGTGTCGCCTTGTCCGTCGGCGTAGACAAAGTCCACAACGCTCGGGCACTTGGCGGCCTCATCCTCTCCGGCTGCGGTGGTCACGAGACGCCAGCTATTGCCGCCGAAGCCATCTGTGAATCCGAGCTTGATCTCGTTTGGCCCGCACCAGCTCGGCGCGTCGGCAACGGGCGTCGGCGCCTCGGTGTCGGTGGGGGCGGCAGTTGTTTCTGACGTGTCTCCGTCACCGCCGCAGGCGGCCATCACGAGAGCTAACACGGCTATCAGCGCCAGCAGTTTTTGCCGACTTCTCATAGTTTCTCCATTCGTTCGAATCCTGTTCGGATAGGTTGGTTGGGACTGTCTTCTGGGCGGGATATCACTCAAGAGTTGTGTGCTTTGGTCACTGCGAGACGATTGGCCATCGGGGATCGAAACTCTGCGGCTCCGACATCGAGATCATTCGACTGCATCACAGCGGTACCCTAGCTATGGATTCTGTATCTCTGCAAGCGCTTGCACTTCCCCGTGGCGAGAAGTAGCTTTGACACAGATCCGATCAGACCCTCCGAAAGAAACCACGGTGTCAGAGTCATCGCCGATACGGAGCGAAAACGCTATCGCACAGTTGCTGTCCCGGATCCCGCGTGGGCTGATCCTCGTTTTCGTTGCCCTGGTATTGCTGCTCATCGCCGGCTCGGTCATCGCCCCGTCGAGCGTGAGCCGGGGAGCCCTACTGGGCATGTTGCCGTTCGCCGCCGTTCTCGCCATCGCCGGTCTGGGCCAAACGCTGGTCGTGCAGCAAGGTGGGATTGACCTGTCGGTTCCGGGAGCGATCTCGGTCACCATCGTGATCTCGACCCACCAGGCCAACGGCCAGGACAGCAGGTTGTTCCCGGCGCTCATGATGGCGCTTGGCGTCGTAGTCGTCGCCGGCCTGATCAACGGATTCTTGATCTCCCGACGTGGCCTGAATCCGATCATTGCGACCTTGGGGATGAACGCTCTTCTGTATGCGGTCGTGTTGGGCCTGTCGGGCGGGATCCCGCGTGGAACGACCGCCCTCGCCTCGAAGATCGCCGGTCGCTTGACATTCGGAATCCCGAATTCCGTCTACTTCGCGGTGGCCGCGACCGTGGTGGTTACCCTCGTTTTGAAAAAGACCGCGGCCGGCCGCCGTTTTGAGGCGGTTGGAGCCAATCCGACCGCGGCGCGAGCGGCAGGCCTACGAGCAAAACGTCATGGCATGGCAGCGTACGTATGGGCGATGATCCTGTATTGGCTGGCGGGCGCGCTCCTTGCCGGAATACTTTCTCAGCCGACCGCATACCAGGGTGACGCGTACCTGCTCTCTTCGGTTGCCGCCGTTGTCCTGGGAGGAACTTCGTTGCTCGGCGGCAAGGGGTATCCGATAGCGACGGTCCTGTCAGCGGTGTTTCTCACCCAACTCGGCCAGTTCGTACTCGCTCTCGGGGTCTCGACCGCCATCCGTACGTTGGTAGAAGCCGCCGCCCTGGCTGTCGGCGTCGGTCTCCACACGATCGACTGGACGGCAGTTCGCCGGAGGCTGTTCAGAACCGAGAGCCAGATCGAGTCGTCGGCCGTCCAAACCGGAGCGTGATGTCGACAGCGGCTGCTTCTGTCGACGCGTCCAACATTCCTAATGACCGGTCCACCCTTCGATAGAGAATCAAAAAGCAAGGAGAATCCATGAGAGCTGTTCAGTTCGTAGCCCCCAATGAGGCGTTGGTCACCGACATCGATCAGCCTTCGATCGGACCAGATGATGTCTTGATCGCCTCGCGAGCGGTAGGGATCTGTCACTCCGACTTCGAGTTGCTTTCGGGTCAGTACATCATCCCGTTTTCTTATCCCGTGACTCCGGGTCACGAGTGGTGTGGCGAGGTCGTTGAGGTAGGAACGGCGGTCGAAGGTTTTTCGGCAGGCGACCGGGTTGTTGGCGAGTGTGTCGTCGGTCCCGGCGGTCGAGATCATTTTGGTTTCAACATCAACGGCGCAGCGGCTCAGGTTTTCAAAGCTCGTGGTGAGTGGCTGCACAAGATCCCCGATGAGTTGACCGACACCCATGGAGCCCTTGTCGAACCCTTCTCGGTTGCCTATAACGCGGTCCGCCACCTCGATCGCGTCGATCCAAGCGATCACATCGCGGTACTCGGCGGAGGTCCCATAGGGCTCATGTCGGTGATGGCGGTTGCGGCGTGCAATGCAACTGTGACCCTGGTCGAACCCGAAGGACGTCGGCGCCAGCTGGGGCTGGAGGCGGGTGCATCCAATGCGATCGACCCGGCCGACGACGGCTTTGTGGACGCCGTGGGCGAGCTGACCCATGGCCGCGGCTTTGACGGTGTCATCGAGGCGGCCGGATCGCCGGCGGCGATGGCGCAGGCGATCGACCTGGCAGCACATGGGGGACGGATTGCCTACGTTGGCATCAATATCGGATCGACGCCGCCCGCGCCGATGGGTTCTATTCAATCGAAGGCGCTCACATTGCGCGGATTGATCGGCTCGATGAACGTGTGGCCCGAGTCGATCAGGTTTCTGGCGAGCGGTGTGGTGGACCCATCCACACTGGTTACTGCGTCGTTCGACCTGGAGCAGGCGCTCGACGCCTACGACGCTGCCAAGGACACCGCCAACAACATCAAGGTGCACATCAGGACCGGATCGTGAGAGCCGCCGTTTTTCGGGGAAGAGGACTTCTCTCCATAGAGGAGGTCCCGCGGCCTGATCCTCCGGTCGGAGACGAGGTTCAGGTTCGGGTCACCCGCGGGGCGGTTTGTGGCACGGACTCGGCCGAATGGGATCACGGTCCTCTGCTGACCATCCCGCCGGTGATACTCGGTCATGAGTTCACCGGAATCGTCGATTCGGTCGGGCCTGCGGTCACCGGGTTCTCGCCAGGGGATCGAGTCGTTGCCGGAGCGGGCGTCTCGTGTGGCGAGTGCGAATGGTGCCACTCGGGACGTACAAATCTCTGCAGTAGCTACCAGACTCTCGGCCTCCATGTTGACGGCGGCCTGGCCGACTACGTAAACGCGCCTGCGTCGACCCTGATGCTCGTGCCAAACGATGTATCGGATGATGAGGCCGCTCTCGCTCAGCCCCAATCGGTTGCGATGCACGCGGTACGTCGGAGCGGCGCAGGACCGGACGACGTGTGTGTGGTTCTCGGAGCAGGAGGGATAGGAGCGTTCATCATCTCGGCCGCCAGAGCTCGCGGCGTTCGGCAACTCATCGCCATGGACATCGACGAGGAGCGGCTCGAGACCGCGGCCAAGCTCGGTGCCACCAAGACCGTCAACGTCTCCGACGTCGATCTCGTAGATGCGATTCGGGCAGCGACCAGCCCGGACGGACCGCACGTGATCATCGAAGCGACGGGAGCCCCCCATGCGCCGGCGGCCTCCTTCGAAGCAGTTCGCAAAGGGGGACGGGTTCTCCTCGTAGGTCTGCAGGGCGCACCGCGCGAAATCGATCTCTTTTCGCTCACGGTACGCGAGGTCGAGGTCACCACAACGCTGGCCCACGTGTTCGACGAAGACCTGGCCGACTCGCTCGAGGTCTTGCGGACCACCGACCTGTTCGATGTGGTCGTTGACAAGGTGATTGCACTCGACGAGCTCGTCGACGAGGCCATCAAACCGATGGCCGAACGCCGCGCCAAGGGCAAAATCGTGGTCGACCTCACTCGCTGACGTCTCGTCAGATCTCTCTCGTCAGGACTGGTGTGATGAGTGGTCTCAGATCTGTGTCGCGCTCCCCAGTACTTTGACCTCGTCACCGGATGGATCAATCAATCGATCGAATCCGTCGGCAACGATCGAGTCGACACCCAGGCGAGAAGTGATGATCTTGTCAACCGGGTACTTGCCACCGGCAATCAGCCGGATGACGCGTGGCCAGTCCGTCACGTTATAACACCAGGTACCCTCGATCGTGAGGTCCTTCAGACTCCAGGTTTCGGGCATGGTCATGGCGGGGGCAACGTGCAATCCTGTCTGAACGACGCTTCCCTGGGGCTTGACGGCATCGACGCAGGCATTTAACGCAGCCTCCTTGCCGGCGCATTCAATTGCGGCGTCGACGCCCTGACCGCCGGTGAGCTCTTGGATCTGTGCTTGCATGCCCTCGCCGGTTTCGGTGATGACCGGACCAACGTCCAGATCGGTCGCAAACGCCGCCCGATTGGGGTTGGGTTCTGAAATGATCACTTCCCCTGCTCCGAGTGCCGAAGCGGCCAGCGCCGCCAGTGCGCCAATCGGACCGCTGCCGGCGATGAGAACACGACCTCCGGCCGGGAACTTGGCCCGTTCCACTCCGTATAACGCTACCGCGGCCGGTTCGACGGCCGCTGCCTGGATGTCGGTCACCGCATCGGGGATTCGTGCGACCTGATACTCCTGGACGACGGCCAACTCGGCCAGGCCGCCGGTGGATGAGCTCAGGCCCGTGCAGGCCATGATCCGGCACATGTGATGCTGGCCCAGGCGGCACATGTCGCACTTCCCGCAGAAGATGAGCGGCATGATCGAAACCCGGTCTCCCGCGCGCACCGAATCCACGCCTACCCCGGTTTCGACTACCTCTGCGGAAAACTCGTGTCCGAGGACCTGCGGATTGGTCACGCCGGTCAGGGGATGGGGTTCGACGGGAGTGACGATCGGACCCGATGTGTACTCGTGGAGGTCAGTTCCGCAGATTCCGCACCACAGAGGACGGACCAACACTTCTCCGGGCCCGGGACCACCGGGCTCATCGACATTCTCGACCCGAATGTCTGAGGGACCGTGATAGACAACTGCTCGCATGGTCGATCAACCTTTCCCGTTGGCGGCTTTGTCGGTTTCTTCCTGAACGTAACCCGCCTCGGCGAGGGTGCCGGCGCCGCCGTAGCACCAGATCATGACCGCACGTTCGGTATCTGAGGTGTTGTAGAACCCGTGGTACTCGTTGGTCGGAACAAACACGATGTCGCCTGGTCCCATCGCGACATCGTCCTCCCCTACCCGCGCAATCCCATGTCCCTCGATCACGTACTCGGTCTCTTCGGCGTTCGGGTGACGATGGATATCGTGCTTCGCACCAGGGGGAAAGATCGTGATCCCGAACACGGTTTGCTGGGAGTTCACCGAATCGGTCGTTATCAGGAACTTGACGTTCATGTCGATCCACCCATCTTCTGCTTTGAGAGAGCCGTCAGGTTTGAACGAATCGACGTGCACCTTCATGGGGTGGCTCTCATGAACGTGATCTGACATGGACGACTCTCCTCTGTTGGTCGATGATTACCGCAACACTACACTCGGACTGCAAGCGCTTGCAATCTAGGAGGTTTCCATGCGCATGGAGGGTCGAGTCGTCATCGTCACGGGAGCTGCACAAGGCATTGGACTCGGAATCGCCAAGCGTCTGGCCGCTGAAGGCGCCAGCGTGATGATCGGCGATCTGAACACCGCAGGCGCTGAAGAGGCGGCCGCTGAAATCACCGAAGCCGGCCACTCCGCCGCCGCTCATACGGTCGACGTCAGTCGGCGCGACTCGACGCAGGAACTGATCGCTGCCTGCGTTGATCGGTTCGGTCACCTCGATGTGATGTTCAACAACGCCGGGTTCAACAAGCCCGAACCGTTTCTCGAGATCACCGAGGAGATCTGGCACCGAATCATGGACGTGAACGGACTCGGGGTGCTCATCGGTACCCAGGAAGCCGCGAAACAGATGATCGCACAAGGTACAGGCGGAAAGATCATCAATACGGCTTCGATTGCGTCCCGGCAGGGATATCCGAGTTTCGTGCCATATTGCGCATCGAAGTTTGCCGTCGTTTCCATCATTCAGGGAGCGGCCCGGGCCCTCGCCGAGCACGGTATCACGGTGAACGGGTTCGCCCCCGGGGTGGTTGATACTCCGCTATGGGAGCAGCTCGACAAGGATCTGGTGGCGATCGGCGATGCTGAAGTGGAGGGTCAAGCGATGGAAGATTTCTCGGCCGGCATCCTGGTAGGACGAGCCGCCCAACCGGAGGATATTGCCGGCACGGCCCTCTATCTGGCTTCGTCGGATTCGGATTACATGACAGGACAGGTTGTCATGATCGACGGCGGAATGGTCCTCGTGTAATCATGGCCGCGGCGTACCGGTTGCCTAGGTGGTTGCAGCGGTCGACGCCCTTGGCATGAATACCGGATCGAGACTGACGGACTCAACCATCGTTTCCCCTTCGAAAAGACGCAAAGCCACTTCGGCCGCCGCGTGACCCACCTCCCAACCCGGATACCGGACGGTAGTGAGCCCGGGACTGATCAGCGATGTGAGGGGCATGTCGTTGTAACCGGCTATCGAGATGTCTTCGGGTATCCGCAGTCCTCGATCGCGAATGG
>JAHEJY010000009.1:8110-42373 GCA_024638625.1 Actinomycetes bacterium | reverse complement strand
ACGCCCTCCTGGTCGCGCAACACAACCTGTACACCGGGTTCGAGATCCTGTGCAAACTCCTCGGAGACGTCGAGGGTGATCGGCATTGGCCACACCGTTCCATCTGGAAGGCGCATGTCCTGCAGGACCGAAAGGTAATCGTCCTCCGTCATGAACCGATCCAGTGGCGAAAATCCCCCGTTGAGGAGGAGTTCGATGTCGTTCAGTTGCCGGTCCGTCAGGTCCCAAGAAGCGAGATCGCCGGCTAGTTCTTTGATGGATTCGAGGCGCTCCCCAGCAGCCATGAGGTCTTTGAGGGCGCCGCCGTGTGGTTCGATAGTCATGGATCTCCGCAGGGTCGAGTTCGAAAGGTTGGTGTGGGCGACAGAGTAACGATGATATGTTGGCATGGTGGCCATATAGTTTCATGCACGGGGCCGAGCACGACCCAACAACGCTCTTTCGTACGGTAGAAACGTCAGAGCCCGTATTCCTCGAGGAATCGCAGCCAGACTTCGCTCATGGTCGGGAACGATGGGACGGCGTGCCAAAGCTGGTCGAGCGTGACGCCACCGACGATGGCAATGGTGGCTGCGTGCAGCATCTCACCAACACCGGGACCAACGAACGTAGCTCCCAGAATGACCCGTCGGCCATCGTCGATCACGAGCTGTGCTGTCCCGCGTATGCCACGGCCGAGCGCAGCAGCTCCGGCGGTGTGCCCGATGTTGTAGCTGACGGTTGTCACGCGATCATGCTTGGCTCGTGCCTCGGCTTCGGTCAGGCCAACGGCTGCGATCTGCGGATCGGTGAACACCACGCGGGGTACGGCTTTGACGTCGCCATATGCAGTGATGTTGTCGGTCTTTCCGGCGATATGATCGCCGGCGATCCGCGCCTGGTATTTGCCGGTGTGCGTGAGAAGCGCCCGGCCGTTGACATCACCCACCGCGTACAGCCATGGATGCGTCGTGGTCTGCATATGATCGTTCACGGTCAGGTAACCGCCCGGCTCCAAACCAATGGTTTCGAGACCGATATCACGGGTGTGCGGCCGCCGACCGACTGCAACGAGCAACTCATCTCCGACGATTTCAGTTCCATCTTCGAGGGTGGCTGTGACGGGGCCGTCAGAAGCTTGCCGGGACGCGGCAACCATTCTCGTGCCCACCTTGACATCGATGCTCAACCGCTCAAAGGCGGCTGCCAGCTCTTCGCCGACGAATGGCTCCTCCCGCGGCAACAGGCGTTGCTCGGCTTCAATGATCGTCACCTCTTCGGAGCCGAGGCTTTTCCACGCCTGTGCCATCTCGACACCAACGACACCACCACCCAGGACCACGAGCCGCCTCGGTACCTCCTTGGCGGTTGTCACATCCCGGTTGTCCCATGCTCCTACCTGATCGAGTCCGGGAATCGGGGGCCACGCTGCCCCGGTTCCGGTGGCGACGATGACGGCTGTGCTCGCCTGATATTCGTTCACCGTCCCGTCTTCGTGTGCCACCGCGACGCGGCGCTCGGCGGTGATCCGACCATGACCGCGAATGAGATAGATGCCCTCGCTCTCGAGCCACCCGACCTGTCCGGAATCATCAAAGTTGGCGGATAACGAATCTCGCCTGGACAGGGCAGCCTCGATGTCGATGTCTCCGGTCACGGCGGCGGCTGCACCCGGCACCCGTCCGACAGCCGTCATCACTTCTCCGGGTCGAAGCAGAGCTTTGGACGGCATGCACGCGTAATACGAGCATTCCCCGCCAACGAGGTGGGCTTCGATGATGGCTGCACTGAGCCCGGTGCTTTGGGAGCGCGCTGCTGCGTTTTCGCCTGCGGGGCCTGCGCCAATCACGAGTACGTCGTAGTCGGTATTCAAAAAAGTCCTCTTTCAGGTGTCGCTGGTGCAACCGCCGGCGGAGGACATCGTATTCCAATTCCTGCCTGCGATCATGGAATGGATAGGCTCGTCACGTGCGACAGCAGCCGAGGATCTCCAGACGTGCGGCCAGCCGCAGCATGCGGTTGCGCTCTTGACTGCGAACCGGACCAGGGTCGAGCGGGACCTCGCGAGCCTCGTCTCCGTGCCGTCACTGACGGGGGACGAAGACGCCATACAGGACGCTGTGGCGGGCATCCTGGCTGACGCAGGACTCGTGGTCGAGCGACGCTCCGTTGCCCTGGCCGAAATCTCGTCCGACCCTGATTTTCCCGGGATTGAGGTTGACCGCGACCAGCTCCCCATCGTCGCCGGACGGCTCCGGGGCAGTCACCCCGGCCCGACCGTCATGCTGTGCGGTCACGTGGACGTGGTACCTGCCGGTAATCCTGCTTCATGGACCAGTCCTCCCTTCCAGCCCGAAATCAGAGATGGGATTCTCTACGGCAGGGGAGCGTGTGATATGAAGGGCGGTCTGGTGGCGGCCATCGAAGCCGTGAGGATGGTTGATCCGGCCGAGCTGTCGGGCGAAGTCGTCGTCCTGGCCGTGCCGTCCGAAGAAGATGGCGGCAGTGGAGCCTTTGCCGCGATCCGGGCCGGGTACGTGGCCGATGCGTGCATCATTCCGGAACCGACCGGACTGGAGGTGGTGATCGCCCATGGCGGGGCGATCACGTTCACGCTCGATGTGCCGGGCAAAGCTGCTCATGCGTCCGTGCGGAGAGAAGGGGTATCGGCCCTCGGCAACTTGCGATATCTCATCGATGCGCTCGAGGCCGACGAGGCGGCCCGCAATGCCTCCGAGACCCGGCCGGAGATGACGGCGATCGGGCTCCCGTATCCAACGATCATCGGCCAGGTCGAGGGAGGCTCCTGGGCATCGACAGTCATGGATCGGATCGTTGCCCACGGTCGCTACGGCGTGATGCTCGGCCAGGATTGTGACGAAGCTTCGTCGGATCTGCGAGCGGCGATCGACGCCGCAGCCGGCGAACACGAATTCCTGGCGACCCATCCGCCCAAAGTATCGATGTGGGGTGGCCGTTTCGGCTCCTCGTCGATCACGTCAGATGACCCGCTTGTCACGTCACTCCGGTCGGCGGCTCGAGAAGTCGGGGCCCACATCCCGGCCGCGGTTGGTGCTCCCTATGGCGCGGACATGCGGTTGTTCATCAACCAGGGATCCACTCCGACCGTGATGTATGGTCCCGGCGACGTCAAAATGGCGCACGCCGCCGACGAGCATGTCGCCATCGACGAGGTGGTTGAATGCGCTGAAGTGTTGGCGCGTTGGTTGACGAATCAGCCCACCGGCTGACAGCGCATCAGCGTCTCGACAAGAACGACGCAGTTCGGATTTCGAGGCGGAGGTCCGCTCCGAGTACAAGCTCCGCGAAGAATCGCCACTCGCCATCGCTGGTGTCCATCACGGCGATGCCAATCGGGTGAGCTTCCTCCCTCGTCGTCCAGATCTCGGCCACGATTCTCGTTCCGTCAAAGTCCAGCCGGTGCACAAATGTGTCGCTATCTGGAGCGATCCCGGCAAATCGGGCTGTGACACCATCCTGCCACACGACGACTTCGGTGCCTCCGGGTCCCTCTGTCGCAACAGCGATAGTTGTGTCGTCAGGGGAGAGCGCCGCCGTGCGGAAGGCTGAGGCTGTGATATCGGAAGCTGTGGGAGGATCCAGAGAGGGCGCGGATCCGTCGAGTGTCACAACCAACAACCGTATGGACGACGTGTCGTCCCCGACGGTCAGTAACACGTGTTCACGTCCGTGTGAGATGTCGTTGATGATCCCTCGCTCGACAGTTGTGAGATCGGTCATCGCGCCGCTTTCGAGGTCGAGCAACATGGCAGTGGTGCCGCCGAAGGCATCGTTGGTGATGAGCGCGGTCGGCCGGCCCGCGAGCGAGGACGAGTCTGCGATCATTCCCCGGGCGTGAAGGAATGTCGGCGCAACAGGGGTCGAATCGACGACAGCCATATCCTCGACCGAGATGATTCCGCCGTCTTCGGATGTGTAAAGAAGCTGGCCGGGTCCGCCATCAAATGCTGTTCCCGACCATGGTCCGGGGCAGCACACCGACCGAAAACCCGCTGTGTCATCCAGGATTTCATATGCGACGCCGACTGCCTCGTCGTCCCGGGTGCCATGTATAACTCCGGAAAGCAGCAAGCCGTCCAGCCACCGTGTCAGATCGGCGTCCAGCGGCGCCTTGAGTGGCACGCGCTGATCAAAAGGTTCCGCAGCGGTGGTGCTCGAGCCGGGATCGTTCGATGGCCCGGTTGTAGACGACAGAGTTGTCGGCGACAGAGTTGTCGGAGCGGTGGCCGCAGTCATACCGGTCGAAGCCGTTGTTGACGATATTGCGTCGGAGCAGGCGCTACCGATGAGGCCGGCCACGATCAGGCTCACCAGAACAGCACAAAGCTGCGCGACTACGGCGCCACCGGGCTGGATCGTCATAGTGCTGATGATCATATCCGAGCGGCCCTACCCCGGTCATGATGTCTTCTAGCGCCCTTGGCGGGGCGACGTGGATCAGGGAGCAGGCTCGATCAGCACGGTTTTGATCACAACCTCGCCGTGGAGCGTCCGGTGGACCGGGCACCGATCGGCGATCTCGAGGAGACGGTCTCGCTGGCCCTGGTCCAGATCGCCTTCCAGGGTGATCTGACGATCAACATGATCAACCACGCCCTCGCGGGTGTCGCACTCAGCGCAGTCGCTGGCATGGACCTTGGCATGCTTGAGAGTGACTGTGACCGCCGCCAGTGGCCATTGTTTCCGGTCTGCGTACATCCGGAGCGTCATAGAGGTGCACGTACCGAGCGCAGTGAGCAGATAGTCGTAAGGAGTTGGGCCCGTATTGGTGCCACCGACGGCAATCGGCTCATCCGCCACCAGCCCAAAACCATTTGAGATGACCTCGGTGCGAAAACCGGATTCGGTTCTCACGGTCGTAACACTCTCCGGTGCATCGGTCGTGAAATCGGGCTGTGCCCGGTCGGCCATCTCGCCGCTGAGGTATGTGCTTGCCCAGGCCGCGATGACGTCGGCCGCGTAGGTTGCGTCACGATCGACGGTCAACAGATGGTCGGCACCGTCGAGCGCAACGAAACTCTTCGGGTGACGGGCGGCCGCGAACAGGGTGGCAGCGTTCTCGATGCCGACGGTGTTGTCGATCGGAGAATGGAGGATGAGGAGTGGTCGCCGCAGATCGGCAATCATGTTCTCGAGATCATGGCGTTCGATATCGTCCAACAGCTGCTGACGAATCGGGACACTGCGGCCGGCCAACGTGACATCGGCTTCTCCGTGCGTTTGGATCCTCTCGAGGTCGTCAACCAGGTGCCTCCGAATATGAGACGGAGACGACGGGGCGGCGACGGTCGCAACGGCCCGCACCTGCGGGAGTTCAGTGGCGCCGGCCATGGCCACTGCGCCTCCCAGGGAATGACCGATCAGGATCTCAGGGGTACCTCTCGTTTTGAGAAGATAGTTTGCTGCCGCTCGGAGGTCTTCGACGTTTGTCGTGAAGTTGGTGTCTGCGAAATCTCCTTCGCTCTGGCCGAGGCCTGCGAAATCGAAGCGCAGCGTGGCGATGCCGTGGCGAGCAAGAGCCGACGTGATGCGTCCGATCGCTTTCAGGTTCTTGCTGCAGGTGAAACAGTGGGCATAGATCGCGAACGCAATCGGATCGTCGATCAGTGGATAGTCAATCCGGCCGGCCAGCGCCTGGCCTTTCAGGTTCTCGAAGTTAACGTTCTCGGATCGCACTCGTGACTCCTCTCGATTCAACCAACCGCAGCTTCGGCGAGCGTGATGGCGCCAACCACCATGAACAACCAACTCAGCGATCGAACAAGCGTTTCGGCTTTCACGCTTCTTGTCACATGAGGGCCAAGACCGCCGATCACGACTCAGGAGATCGTAAACGCAATAATCGAAAACACACGGTTCAGGCCGGTTGCGGGGTCTGTGAAAAATGCGACAGAATTGGGTTGTACCTGACAGATGCCCATCAATGATGGGACGCTGGTTGATGACCTCTCGCGGAATCTATGCAATCCGATGTCGGCCTCGTAACGTATAGCTTCCAATGACTCGTGTATTGGTAACCGGCGCGACCGGCTATATCGGAGGACGGCTCGTGCCCCAGCTTCTCGAAGCCGGGCACGACGTACGTTGTATGACGCGGGTGTCCTCGCGTCTCGATCTCGATCCCTGGCGGGACCAGGTCGAGGTCGTGCAGGGCGATGTGCTCGATCGTGACTCTCTCGAAAAGGCCCTCGACGGCTGTGATGTGGCCTACTACCTCGTTCATTCGATGGGCTCGGCAGCAGACTTCGAGGAAGCCGACCGGACCGGTGCCAGGAATTTTCAAAGCGCAGCCGATGCGGTGGGCCTCGGCCGGATCATCTACCTGGGAGGCCTGGGGGAGGACGACACGGAGCTTTCGTCACATCTCGACAGCCGTCACGAAGTAGGCAGACTCCTGGCGGCGGGTACCACGCCTGTGACCGAAGTGCGGGCTGCGGTCATTATCGGGTCGGGCTCGGTCTCATTCGAAATGTTGCGGTACCTCACCGAAGTGTTACCGGCGATGACGACGCCAAAGTGGGTCCGTTCGTCATGCCAGCCGATCGCAATCAGAGATGTGCTTCGCATCCTGCTGGCCTTGCTCGAAAGGCCTGCTTCGGAAGATCAAGTTGTCGAGATCGGAGGACCAGACGTCTTGTCCTATCAGGACATGATGCAGACGTATGCGGAAGTAGCAGGACTTCGGAAGCGTCTCATCGTGCCTGTACCCGTTCTGAGCCCGGGCCTCTCGTCGCTGTGGATAGGTCTGGTAACACCCTTGCCGACCGGGGTTGCGCGCCCACTGGTTGACAGTCTGAAGCACGATGTGGTCGTCAAAGATGGACGTGTCATGGCTGAACTCGTGGCCGATCCACTGACATTCAGAGAGTCGGTCGAATTGGCGTTGGCGCGCTATGTGGACGGGGAAGTAGTGACCCGCTGGAGCGATGCGGGAAGCAGCCCGGCGTTGCCGATTCCGTCAGATCCTGAGTGGGCCGGGGGGAGTGTCAAAATCGATCGGCAGGAGGTTGCGACGACTGCATCGGCCGAAGACGTGTTCTGGGCCGTGAGTCGCATCGGTGGTGAGGTCGGCTATTACACCTTCAACTGGGCCTGGGCCGTGCGGGGCTGGCTTGACTTGCTGTTCGGTGGCATCGGCTTGCGTCGTGGCCGCAGGCACCCTGAAAGGCTGCATGAAGGAGAGTCGCTCGACTTCTGGCGCGTCAATGTCATCGATCCGCCCAACCGGCTACTGCTTCTTGCAGAAATGAAGCTGCCGGGCCAAGCTTTTCTCGAATGGGTGATCGATGAGGGCGACGAGACCACCACGCTCGTCCAAACCGCATATTTCGCGCCCAGAGGTTTGTTGGGTCGGATGTATTGGTATGCGTTGCTGCCGTTCCATATGGCAATCTTCGGTCCCATGGCCCGCAAGATCGTGGAAGCAGCCCGCACGCGAAACAAGGCCGGGTTGAGTTCGGCGGGAGACGGCACCATCGGCTGATGAGTGTCACGAGCCTCATCGAGGGGTTCGTGACAGCCAATTCCTGATTCCGCTGACGTTCATGATCGTAGGGATCGGCCTCGCTGTCGGAGCTGCTTCGCTCGACGCTTCTGTCCCCGATGGTCCAGCGTTGTTGATCCCGGCATCGGCCGCATCGGGGCGAACAATGTGGCCCCTCCGAACGGAGGGGCCACATGCTGAGGATCTACTTCGCCCCGCTAGTTGAGGGAAAGCCCCGTGTCGATCGACACATCGGTTTGAGCCGAGCCCTCTGCTGATCCGGCAGTGGAATCGCCTGCTACCCCGGCCCCGATCGTGATATCGGTTCCGGCACCGGCATTGCCGCCGACCTGCGGTGCTTCTAGGACCGGCTCGGGGAGAAGGTTCCGAGCCTCATCGACCTGGGCTGCGACCTTGTCAGAAACGGTCGTGACGATGGTGCCGGCCTCGTCGATGGCGGCGTCGACGGTGACGGTGCCAGTGGCATCGCTGAACGCAACCGACAGTTCTGACGTCGTTTGGTTGGTGACGGTGGCCGTCCACCCCTCCAGGGCGACGAGGTCGATGATCTGGAGACCCTCATCGGTCAGGTCGAGCGACAAGGATCCGGATGCCGTCTCCACGATCTTCACCGTTCCGTCGACAGTACCGTCGAGGAGGGATGTAACGGGCGCCACATCCGATGTTGCGGGCACCGCAAGATTGCCTGTGACGGCTGCTCCGCCGGCAACGACTGCGGTCGCCAGGATGGCGGCTCCAATCTTTCCTCCGAGCGTGGAGAGGATCGACACATTCGTGGCGGTTGCTGCGCTCATGGTTGCACTTGTCATGGTTGATGTACCTCCTGAAATGATGGCGCCGGTACTTCCGGCGGCCGTGGTCAGCGAGGCAGCAGCCGCCGCCCGAGCCGCCAGCTGTGCCGTTTCGGCCACAGCCAGTGGATCGAGATCAGGGATGACCGACGCCTTGAGGTTCGCCGACCATTCGGGAAACTCTTCCAACGGATCATGTGATTGCGACTGCTGACTCATATCAACCACGTAATCGCTCGATCGGCAGAATCGTTACAACATTTCTTGGTGGCTTTGGCGACCGGTCCTCGGGAAACCGCCTGCGCTGTGATTCGCGCCACCACGATTGTCAATGACGTCATGACCATGCCTCCAGTTCCTTGCGTAGCTTGCTCATTGCTCTCGACTGGATGACTCGTACGGTTCCGGGCTTCTTGTCGACTACCGCAGCAACCTCTTCGGTATCGAGATCGGCGATCACGCGCAACACGATCACTTCTCGTTCCACGTCGTTGAGGACGTTGAGCGCCTCGAGTGATGCATCGGTCATGGTGTCGACCAGAACAACGGATTCCGGATTCGAGGACGCATGCCCGGAGTCTGCGAAACTGTCGTACCGCACATGTCGGGGCCTTCGGAAGCCACTTCGGTGGGTGTCGGCGATGCGCCGGTACGCAATCGAAAACACCCACGACCGGAAATTGCTCCAGCCGCCTTCGAAATCATGAATTCCTGTGGCGACCGCGGTGAGAACGTCCTGCAACAGATCCTCGGCATCCTCGACGCCTTTGGTTCTCGCATACCCCTGGATTTGAGGTCCCAACTCGGAGACGATATCGAGCCAGGCGTTTTGCTCTCCTCTGCGGGCCGCATCGATGAGGTCATCGGTCGACATGCCCGAACTATCGGCACGTCGAGCTTTTTCTGAACTCACACCCATCCGTCCGTGGGCCCGGTCCGAACCAGGCCCGTACTCATCATCGAAAGGACGTACATCATGAAGAAGAAGCGACTCATCGCGTTCCTACTCGCCCTGGCCCTGACGGCCGCTGCATGTGGAGACGGAGACGCCGGGACCGAGACCACAGTTACGACGACTCCCGCAGAAACCACCACCACCATGCCAGAAACCACAACGACCGCGCCCATGGTCGACGAAGAAATGGAAGAAACCATCCTCACCGGTGCGGCTGCAACTCAGAGCGGCGCCGCGGGATTGCGATCATTACTGACTGCCCAACTACAGGAGCACGTCTACCTGGCCGGCATTGCCGTATTCAACGCTGTCAACAACCCTCCGGCTTTCGAAGCCTCGGCGGCGACGTTGGATCAGAACAGTCAGGATCTGGCGGCTTCGATTGCTTCGGTGTATGGCGACCCCGCCGGTGAGGCGTTCCTCGCCCTCTGGCGTACCCACATCGGGTTCTTCGTGGACTACACGACCGCCCGTGCTTCCGGCGACCAGGCCGGACAGGATGCAGCCAAGGAAGCTCTCGGTCAGTACCGCGAAGACTTCGGTGCGTTCCTGGAGTCGGCTAATCCGAATCTTCCGAAGGAAGCGGTTATCGAAGAGTTGCAGCCGCACGTTATGACGGTGTTTGCTGCGATCGACGCGGTCGTCGATGGCGACGCTGATGCGTTTGACAAGCTCAAGGTTGCGGCCAACGTCATGCCGAACACTGCTGCCACCCTCGCCGGAGGCATCGCGGCGCAAATGCCGGAGACCTTCGATGGCGATCCTGGTTCTGCCGCCTCGGATCTGCGTTCACTTTTGACCGCTCAGTTGCAGGAGCACGTATACCTCGCCGGCATCGCGGTCTATTCAGCAGTCGCTGCCCCTGGCTTCTTTGACGCCGCTGCAGCAACGTTGGATCAGAACAGTCAGGATCTGGCGGCTTCGATCGCTTCGGTGTATGGCGACCCCGCCGGTGAGGCGTTCCTCGCCCTCTGGCGTACCCACATCGGGTTCTTCGTGGACTACACGACCGCCCGTGCTTCCGGCGACCAGGCCGGACAGGATGCAGCCAAGGAAGCTCTCGGTCAGTACCGCGAAGACTTCGGTGCGTTCCTGGAGTCGGCTAATCCGAATCTTCCGAAGGAAGCGGTTATCGAAGAGTTGCAGCCGCACGTTATGACGGTGTTTGCTGCGATCGACGCGGTCGTCGATGGCGACGCTGATGCGTTTGACAAGCTCAAGGTTGCGGCCAACGTCATGCCGAACACTGCTGCCACCCTCGCCGGAGGCATCGCAGAACAGTTCGGCCTCGAAGGCTGATCCGAACACTGAGTGAGGTGGGGCGTCTCCTCCGACCGCCCCACCTCCCTCAGCTCTCCACCCCTTTCAGCCAATATCACATTCGACCACCACGAGAAAGAGACACCATGAAACGCTCCACCATCACCAGCCTCGGGTTGCTTCTCATGCTTCTTTTGGCTGCCTGCACATCCACTGGGTCGATAGCTCCCGAATCGCCGGCATCCACCACCTCGACGATTTCTGATTCTTCGTTCCCCAGTTCGTCCGAGTCCGGTTCAGGGCAGGCTGCCGACGTCACCATTGAGGTGTTTCAGTTCACGCCTGGCGAACTCACTATCCAGGCAGGCGAGTCTGTCACGTGGCTCAACAGCGACCGGATCGATCACACCGTCACCTCCGGAGTCCCTGATACGCCTACCGGGCGCTTCGACATGACATTGCCGGAAGCAGGCGCTACCGCTGTTGTTTCCTTCGACGAGCCCGGCACCTATGCATATTTCTGCAGTATCCACCCTCACATGCGCGGCACCATCACCGTCGAAAACCTCAGCTGATGACGATCACCTGCGCCCTGCGATGGTCACCTCGCCAATCTCCCATACCTTCCCGGGTAATCTCACTGGTGCGTAGCCTGATGACGCCGGCCTACCTCGGTGAGAGAGGTGCAGCCATTGCTGCCAACGTGAAACCCGACCTGGATGGACTCCTCCGACGCACAGCAACCGGTGATCGAGAGGCATTCACTGATCTCTATGACGCGATTTCGGGTCCGGTGTTCGGAACGGTGCGCGGCATCGTGAGGGATCATTCCATTGCCGAAGAAGTTGCTCACGACGTGCTCCTCGAGATCTGGACCAAGGCAGAAAGTTGGGATCGGAGCCGCGGATCCGCTGTGACATGGATCATGGTCATGGCCCGTCGCAGGGCCATCGACCGGGTGCGCAGCGAGCAATCCGCCAGAACGCGGGTTGAGTCGGTCGCAGCTTCCTCCCATGAGCCCGATGTCGATGTTGTGGCGGATGCGGTGATTGATCGTTCCCAAGACCAACAAATAGCCCGGAGCCTGGGTTCGCTCACCGAACTCCAGCGTGAAGCTGTGCATATGGCTTTCTACGAGAACCGGACACAGGCAGAAATCTCGAATATTCTCGGCGTGCCCCTGGGCACCATCAAATCTCGCATTCGTGACGGTTTGTTGCGCCTCGAAACCGCCCTGGGGGAAGCAACGTGAACGAACTACATGACCTCGTGTCCGACTACCTCCTTGGAACCCTCACCGATGCCGACCATCATGCCTTTGAACAGCACCTCGATGAGTGTGCATCATGCATTCGCCAAATCGATGAACTGGCCGGTGGCCTCGAAGCATTGTTCTTCTCGCAGGACGAGGAGCCGCCGCCCGGCCTCCGCGAGAGTGTGATGGCTGCGGTGGAGGCAACGGCGCCGACCGCCGGGTTCGGCCTCGAAGAACAACCGGTAGCAGACGTGGTGCCTATACCCGAGCGCCGGGATCGGACCTGGCGGATGCGGAGATTCACGCTGGCAGCCGCGGCAGCGGTCGTGCTGTTGGTTGTCGGCGTAGGGGTTCTTCCGCAGCTGTTTCAGGATCGAATAGAGCAGATCACCGGGGCCTCCGACGCGGTGGTCCTCGCCGTCGAACCAACGCTGGGGCCATCCGATGAGAATCAGATGTCGCTCACCTACTCAGACGAGGAGCGCGGAGCCGTGATGATCGCCACCGGGCTCGACCCGCTTGGCTCGGAAGCCACCTACCAGATGTGGCTGATCGGCGCAGACGGACCCGTATCTGCGGGGCTCTTCCGGCCCGACGAATCCGGGTTCGTGACGGTCGAGCTGGCCGGAGTGCCGGAACCGGGCGTGGCCTTCGGGGTAACCATTGAACCTGCGGGCGGATCTCCACAGCCAACCGGAGCGGTCCTCTTTCTTGCGAATGTCTGATTCTGGTGTTGTCTGATCCTGGGCGTCCACAGCGAGCAACTTGGTCCGCACGATCTCACCGACTTATCTATCTACAACTGACGCGACTCGCCGACAACTGACGCCGAAAGCCCATAGATGGGAGTTTGATTGATGGCTACGGATGCGAACGCTGCGGATGCGACGACGGACACCCTTTCTCAGCTGACGCAGTTGACACTGGCAGACTGGCTGTGGGCGGCCGGCCTCATCGTGGGTGCTGTACTCCTGGCCATAGCCGCACGCCGGGTTGTTCAGCGTCTTCTCTCCAATGCGTCCAATCCATACGTCGGGACGCTGCTTGGCAGGCTCGCGGCGTTTGTCGTCTTCTCGATCGGATTCGTGTACGCCCTGAGCAGAGTGGGTGTGTCGATCGCCCCGCTCCTCGGTATTTTTGGGCTCTTCGGCCTGGCACTCGCGTTTGCCTTCCAGGACATCCTCGAGAACTTCATAGCCGGCATCCTCATGTCGATACGCAAGCCGTTTGAGTCGGGAGATCAAGTGACCACGGTCGGTTTCAGTGGTGTGGTCGAGGACATCAACCTGCGCACCATCGACCTGCGAACCTTCGCCGGAGAGCGAGTCTTCATACCCAATGCGATGGTTTGGAAAGAGCCGATCGTCAATCACACCCTGCTCGGGATTCGACGCACGACGATTGATATCGGAATCGGCTATCAATCCGATTTGGAAGTAGCCACGACCACAATCGTCGAAGCGGCGTCATCGGTCGAGGGGGTCAGCCCGGATCCTGGTCCCGAAGCGTTCGTCCATGCCTTTGGCGATTCTGGGATCGATATTGCGGTCCGCTTCTGGCATCAGCCCGCCATTTCTGATGAGTGGCGAGTTCGGGACAGTGTGGCCAAGGCCGTCAAAGCCGCGCTGGATCAAGCAGGCATCGAGATTCCGTTTCCCCAGCGGGTTGTTCACCTCAACCGAACAGAGGACGCCTGAGTGTGCTGATGGTCAAGCCCTGGTAGAGCCCAGGCCCGCTTCAGGACGAAACGGGCTACAGGGCTTCTAAGACGGCCGATGCCATGGCAGCCGTGCCCACGATCGGCTCGTCGCCTGAGGCTATATCGGCGGTCCTGAGACCGTGATCGAGCACCGTGCTGACGGCGGCTTCCACTGCGGTTGCTTCCAGCTCTAGTCCCAGTCCATGGCGCAGGAGCATGGCGGCCGCCAGAATCGTCGCCAGTGGATTGGCGACGTCTTGACCCGCGATGTCTGGGGCGGATCCATGAATGGGCTCGAACAGCCCGGGGCCGCTATCTCCCAGAGAGGCAGATGGCAGCATGCCGAGGGACCCGGTCATCATCGAACCCAGGTCGGTCAGAATGTCTCCGAAGAGATTGCCCGTGACAACAACATCGAAGGATGAGGGCCGCGAGATCAGATGCATGGCCATGGCATCTACCAATACAACGTCGTAATCGAGGTCCGGATACTCTGAACCCACCACCGCTGCGGCCGTTCTGCGCCACAGTCGTGACACCTCTAGCACGTTGGCCTTGTCCACAGATGTCAGGTGACCACGGCGCAGCCGGGCTGCGTCGGCAGCAACCCGGACAATCCGCTCAATCTCGCCCGTCGTATAGGTCATGGTTGAATGGGCGATGTGCCCGCTGGTGTGAGGAGCCTGTTTCTGTTCTCCGAAGTAGATACCTCCGGTGAGCTCTCGCACGAACAGAATGTCGACGCCGGTCATGAGCTCGGGGCGCAGGGGTGAGGCGTCGGCCAGTTGGGGAAACACCGCGATGGGTCGCAGGTTGGCGAAAAGTCCCATCTCGGCGCGGATGCTCAACAGCCCCTGTTCCGGACGCACTGCGGCGCTCGGGTCGTCCCATTTCGGTCCCCCGACCGCACCAAGCAAGACAGCGTCAGATGCCAGGCATGCTTCCAGAGTTTGTCCTGGCAAGGCGACGCCGAGTTTGTCGATAGCGATGCCGCCGATGAGCTCACGCGACAGGCTGAAATTGTGTGCATATTGGTCGGCGACGGCCGCGAGAACTCGCTCGGCCTGATCGATGACCCCGGGTCCGATCCCGTCCCCCGGGAGTAGGACGATCTCGGCGTTCATGGTGCCTGGCCTCAGACGTCGTCGGATGGGTGCTTGGCGTTGAGGAACGGCATCAGATCCCGGAGCCGGGCGCCTACCTCTTCGACGGGGAGATCGAGCTCGGCCGCTCGGCGCTCCCGGAACGAGCTTTCCCCCGCCCGATGCTCATCCATCCATTGGCGGGCGAATTCCCCGGACTGGATTTCCTCGAGAACTGCCCGCATGGTCGCTCGTGTCTCGTCGGTCACGATCTTGCTACCGGTGTGATAGTCGCCGAACTCGGCCGTATCCGAGATGGAGTGGCGCATCCATGAGAGGCCACCCTCGTACATGAGATCCACAATGAGTTTGAGTTCATGCAAACACTCGAAGTACGCCATTTCCGGTGCGTAGCCGGCGTCGGTCAACGTTTCAAAGCCGGCTTTCACCAGCTCAGAGAGGCCGCCACACAAAACGACCTGTTCCCCGAAGAGATCCGTTTCGGTTTCTTCGCGGAAGGTCGTTTCGATGATGCCGGCCCGGCCCGCACCAATGGCCGATGCGTAGGACAACGCAAGGGCGAGAGTATCGCCAGAGGGGTCTCGTTCCACGGCGACAAGAGCGGGAACCCCGCTCGATTCCTGGTACGTTCTCCGCACCAGGTGCCCTGGACCTTTCGGCGCAACCATCGCAACGTTCACACTGTCGGGTGGAGAGATATAACCGAAGTGTATGGCGAATCCGTGGGCGAACAGCAGAAGGTCTCCTGGCTCGATGTTGGGAGCAATCACGTCGTCGTAGAACTTTGCCTGGTGCTGGTCCGGCAACAAGATCATGATGACATCGGCGTGGTGCACGGCGTCTGCCGGAGACATCACCTTGTGGCCGTCCGCCTCAGCTCGTTGGATGCGGGCGGATCCCTCGCGGAGTCCGACCACCACGTCCACCCCCGAATCCTTGAGGTTCGATGCATGGGCGTGGCCCTGGCTTCCATACCCGATCACGGCAACACGTTTGTTCTTGATGAGATCTGTGTTCACGTCGGCGTCATATGAGATGGTTGGCATGGAGCGTCCTCAGTTCGCGGGAAAAGCGTGTTATCCGATGGCTCGCAGATTACGAGCTTTCGGCTCTCTGGCCAACGCGATGCGGCCCGACTTGACAAGGGAAACAACCCCGTACGGCCTCATCAACTCGAGGAAGTCCGCGAGTTTCTGAGGGTCCCCCACCACTTCGAATGTGATGGTGGTGGCGCCGACGTCGACCGGCTTCGCCTTGAACACCGCCGCGGCGTCGAGAACAGAACTCCGTTTCTCTACCTCCGCATTGACGCGTATCAGCATCACTTCGCGTTCGATCGCGTCGGTTCCCGACAGTTCGACGACCTTGAGAGTGTTGATGAGCTTCTGAAGTTGCTTCGTCACCTGTTCGACATCAGGTGCCTCGACCACGATCGTCATACGAGAAAGATTGGGTTCCTCTGCGGGCCCGACCGCGAGTGAATGGATGTTGAAGCCTCGTCGGGCGAACATCGTCGCGACCCGGGCCAGCACGCCGGGCTTGTCCTCTACCAAGACTGTGATCAGGTGGTGATTGCTCACTCCAAATCCTCTTTGCTGAGAATGACAACGTCGTTCGATCCACCGGCCGGAACCATCGGAAATACCATCTCATCGGGGTCGACCCGTGCCTCCACGATGACGGGCCGGTCGTTGATCGAGTTCGCCTTCTCGAGAACCGGAGCGACCTCATCGGCTGTCTCGGCGCGAAAGCCTGCGCACCCCATTGCCTCTGCCAACTTCACATAGTCGGGCGTGTGGTCGGTTAGCTCTGAGGCGGAGAACCTCTCGTTATAGAAAAGCCGCTGCCATTGCCGCACCATCCCGAGGTTGTGGTTGTTGATGATGAGGACTTTGACGGGGATCCCTTCGGTTGCAGCGCAGATCATTTCCTGCATGGTCATCTGGAAACAACCGTCGCCATCGATAGCCCACACGTTCTCGTCAGGCATTCCCATCTTGGCCCCGATCGCAGCAGGAACTGCGAAGCCCATTGTGCCCGCTCCGCCCGAGTTGATCCACGTCCGCGGCTTTGTGTATTTCCAGAGCTGGGCGGCCCACATCTGGTGCTGTCCGACGCCTGCAACCACAATGGCGTCGCCACCGGTTGTCTTGAAGAGCTCTTCGATGACATATTGCGGCTTGAGGAGTCCCCCCGGCTCTTGTTCGTACGACGAAATCGGATGTGCCGATTTCCAACCGCTCACCGTTTCCATCCATCCAGATCGGGCCGGAGGATCGTCGGATCCCAGAACCTTTGTGAGCCTCGCGAGTAGCTGGCCGAGCACGGTTCTGGCGTCCCCCACGATGGGTACATCTGCTTTTCGGATCTTGCCGATTTCGGCTGGGTCGATGTCGACGTGGATGACTTTGGCGCCGGTGGCGAAATGCGATGGATCCCCCGTCACGCGATCGTCAAAGCGGGCACCGATCGCGATGAGGAGGTCCGATTTCTGCATGGCGGTGATGGCAGAGTAGAACCCATGCATCCCCGGCATGCCGAGATGAAGCGGGTGCGTATCGGGAAAGGCGCCCCGGGCCATCAGTGTCGTTACTACCGGCAGATTGGCGAGCTCGGCAAACTTCAGGAGCTCGGCATGTGCGCCCGAGGCAATGATTCCGCCTCCCGCGTACAGGACAGGACGCTCGGATTGTTGTATGAGCTCGATCGCGGTTTTGACCTGGAGCGGATGTCCTTGCGTCGTCGGTTTGTAGCCGGGCAAGTCCACCACGCCGGTCGGATCATGCCAGACGACCTCGGTGTTCAGAATGTCTTTGGGGAGGTCGATCAGCACGGGACCTGGGCGACCGGTGGAAGCAAGATGGAACGCTTCGTGAACGACGTCGGGGATTTCGGCGGCGTTGGTCACCAGGTAGTTGTGTTTCGTCGTCGGCATGGTGATGCCCCAGGTATGGGCTTCTTGAAAGGCATCGTTGCCGATCGCAGTCGTTGGGACCTGTCCGGTGATCGCAACAATCGGAATCGAATCCATATAGGCATTGGCGAGCGACGTGATGAGGTTGGTGGCACCGGGTCCGCTGGTGGCCATACAGACCCCGACCCTGCCGGTTGCCTGGGCATAGCCCTCTGCCATATGACCGGCTCCCTGCTCATGGCGAGCGAGAATATGTCTGATGTTGCTGTCATAGAGGGGGTCGTAGGCGGGGAGTATGGCGCCGCCCGGGTGGCCGAACATCACGTCAACGCCCTCGAATTCGAGGGCTTTGATCAATGCCTGGGAAATGCTTATACGTTCCACGTTTTCGACCTGCTCATTGTCCGGGGGGATCGTCGATGACTGTAAATATCAATGTAGAGGAATCAACTTATTGGATGCTATGCCATATTGAAACAAAAAAACCTGCGTTTGGCGTCGGAGCTTCATCCCGGGTGGCGGCGAAGGAGGCGCGAAGGCACGAGTGGGGCGCACGTTTACCGTATCGATGGCGGGTAGCTATGGCGCTTCTGTCACCCAGATCTGTCACGCAGATCTGACACGACGAGGTGAGTCCGGGGAGTCGGTTTCCCACTGCGAGGTTTCGCCGGCGCGAGCCCGCGCAGGAGGGAGTGGTTTTGATTCGTGGCAAGAGACCTGATCGCTCATCACTCACGCCGGTGTTCGGAGGCCCGCTAATTTGGTCTGGCCATGTATGACCACATTCCCGCCGAACTCCTGATCCCGGCACTCGAGGCCGGACGATCGGCGTTGCGCGATCTGGATGACGATGAGATCCCTCACAAGTTACGAAAGGTCGTTGCCTATTCGGGGGGTTCGCTGCCGCCACCGCTGGCGCGCTCACTCGCTGCTGCCCTGGACAAGGATGAGAGTCTGCGCTCGAGAGCGCTCGAAAAGTGGGACACGGCCGACCTGATGTCTTCCGGACCCGACGGCGCCTCTGCGCTCTACCTCATTCGTCCAGAGCATTGGCAGTTCCTTCTGGGCAAGGTTGTCGCTCGCCATGAAGCGATGTCCGCCCAGGCAGAGGTAGCGGCCCTCACCGGGCGTCTGGCGCAGGCAGAAAAGGAGGCGTCAGAAGGAAAACGCCGGGTTGGCGAATTGCGCCGGGAGTTGACCAGAGCCCGCCAGCTCGCGAGGAAACCCCGGAAGGACTCGCAGCCGTCGATCGATGTCTCATCGGACCTGGAGGAGAAGATTGCTGCGCTGGAAGCGGCCCAGGGTGCGGCAGAGGCCTCGCACGCCGCTTTGGCGGATAGGGCAAAAAAGACCGAGGCGAAACTGAGGCAAGCACGTACTGAGAGAGCAGAAGTGCTCAAGAAGTTCGAGGCATCCGGCGGCATCGGATGGGGAAGCGGTGACCCTGTTGTCCTGGCGCGTCATCTCGACGACGTTGCTTCGGTGGTGGCCGGCTCTGGCTCCAGGGTCGCAGAGTACTTCCACGAAACAATGGGTTATCAACTGGGTCCATGGAAACTTCCTCCAGGGGCGTTACCAGATGGGGCGAACTCGATCGAATGGCTCATGAAGCAGCCACGGCCGTTTGTGCTCATCGTGGACGGTCACAATCTTGCACACAAGATTCGACCCGGGGACCCCGCATCAGCGGACACGCGTGACGAGATCGCACACGCCTTGGCGAGGCTGAAACTCCATACCAGGACAGTCGCCCGCGTGATCGTAGTTTTCGACTCGTCTGTTTCTCGTTTGGGAGATTCTTATCGGGGTCCCAGCGGCGTCGAAATTCGATTTGCATCTTCGGCATCGAGCGCCGATGATGAGATCCTTGGACTGGCGGAGGAACTGGCCGACGAAGAGGTAATCGTCGTATCCAGCGATCGGGTTGTTCGTGACGGGGCAGAACGACACGGTGCCATCGGATTGTGGTCAGAGGCGATGAAGGAGTGGATGAGAATTGGATAACTCGACCTGGGAGGATCTGCGGAGCCGGAGGATCGAGCAACCCATCGCGGGTTCCTTTGAGTGGATGAGCCGCGGTGAGCCCCACCGACTGTTTTTCGAGCACGAACCTCCGGGATTGTGGCGTCTCTTCACGAATGAAGACCGACTCGACGGCTACACAACCGACGGTGTCCACACCGAGGTCAAGACGATGGGAGAGTGTCGAATGCGCACGGCCCAGGGCCATCCGGTGATACCGACCAAGCTGTCCCACATGCTTCACCCCGTCGAGGCCCATCTCCCGCTCTATGCACTCGACGTTCAAGCGACCGAAATCGACGGCAGGGAATCCGCCCTGGTGCACTGTCCGGTTTCGATCGATTTCCCGCAACCGGTCCGGCTCGCCTTCGACCTCGAGACCGGCATCCTGGTGGATCTGCAGATCGGCCAGGAGATCGACCACCGGGTTCGCCGGCTCGAGACCGGAATCGAGATCGATGCCTGGGAGTGCCAAGAAGCCCCGAATGCCGCTCCACAGCTGGCAATCGCATGGGTCTCCGAGGAGGTGCCGGGAATCAAGGTCCTCGCGCACACCGAGACATACCTTGGAGACCATCTCGTTCATACCCGCACTCCGGACGATTTGATGAGTCTCGATCGGATCATCGACTGGGCGAGGGAACTGGCCGACGATGTGAGGATTCGGCCGTTCGGAGAAGCCGAGTACTTTTCGGCCGGGCGCAAGAACCCTGCCGGCTTGAAGGGATACGCCCAATCGGGCGCTTCGCAGAGCTGAAACCGGCATCGAATCACCGGCCGGCCGGTTGAAACAGGCGAGTAGGCCGGCTCTTGAGAAGCTACTGAATGGACTTGCCCGACGATCGGAGGTCCTCACAGCTGCGAACTACCCGGGCCGCCATCGATTGTTCGGCCTGGGCCAGATAGACCCGGGGGTCGTACGTCTTCTTATCGCCGACCTCGCCGTCGATCTTCAAAACGCCGTCATAGTTTTTGAACATGTGGCCGGCGATGGTCCGGGTGAATGCATACTGATTGTCGGTGTCAACGTTCATCTTCACCACGCCGTAATCGACGGCTTCGTGGATCTCCGACAGGAGAGATCCACTGCCACCATGAAACACGTAGTCGAACGAGGCGCCCGGGACCACTTCAGACAAAGTCTCCTGGCACTCGCGCAAGATCTCGGGCTTGAGCTGGACGTTGCCGGGTTTGTACGATCCATGGACGTTTCCGAACGTCGCTGCGAGCAGATAGCGTCCGTTTTCGCCGGTCCCCAGTTTGTCGACGACCGACATCACGTCTGAGGGGCTGGTGTAGAGGTGATCACCGGATTCAGCTGCGGAGACCCCATCCTCCTCGCCGCCGACGACTCCAGCCTCGACTTCCAGGATGATGTCGAGGGGGGCGAGCTCGTCCAAGAGCCGGGCGGAAATGTCGAGATTGTCCGGCAGCGATATGGCCGAGCCATCGAACATGTGGCTGTTGAACACTGCCGGTCGTCCTTCCGACAGTCTGAGTTTGGATTCCTCGATGATGGGCCGCAGGAACGTGTCGACCTTGTCCGGCTGGCAGTGATCAGTATGAAGAGCGATGAGGATGTCGTATCGAGCCGCCATATGTCGCACGAAGTCGGCAAGACCGATGGCGCCGTATGCCATATCACCGATCGCGGTACCCGAAGCAAACTTTCCGCCTCCCGTGGATATTTGGATGATTCCGTCGGATTCGGCGTCAGCAAATCCCCGGAGAGCTGCATTGGCGGTCTCTGAAGACGTGATGTTGATTGCCGGGTACGCGTAGCTGCCTGCCTTGGCGGTATCAAGCATGGCGTGGTATTGCTCGGGACTTGCTATCGGCATCCGAAGCCTCCTCTGTTGTAGCTATGGCTTCCTATCGGGGGGTTTCTGTCTGGGTGACGACAGAGACCTGGCGAGAAGGTATACCGCTCCGCCCGCCATCGCCAAAAAAAAGACCTTCGCCACGATCGCCTTGACCACGGCAAAGAGAATGAGAGCGGCGATGAGGAGGACGGCTGCGCGGATGAGGTTGCTCGATCCCATGCTACGACTTCACAATCTCGGCCAGAGCTCGAATCTGAGCCGCTCGTTCTTCACGAGTTCTACCTATCGGTGTGACGTTGAGCGTGGTCACCCCCGCTGACTGATATGCGGCGACGCGCTCTTTGATGAAGCCGATGTCGCCAATGAGGCTGATGTTCTGCAAGAGATCCTCCGGCACTGCCCGCATGGCTTCCATCTTCTTGCCTGCAAGGTAGAGATTCTGAATCTCTTCCGCTTCGGTCCCAAATCCGTAGTCAGATACCAGTTTGTTGTAGAAGTTCTTTTCTCGTGCACCCATGCCACCGATGTAGAGGGCGGCCATGGGCCGACCTTGATCGATCAGATTCGATACGCCGGATCCGATCGCCAGATGGCCTCCCGCGACGATGTCGAGTGGAGGCAGCGTTCGCCTGGTCATGCCTTTCCGGAGCGCATCGCCCCAGATAGCGTCTGACTTTTCGGGGTAGAAGAAGACAGGTATCCATCCGTCAGCCTTTTCTGCGGTGAGGGACACGTTGCGGGGCCCGAGGGCTGCGTTGTAGATGGGGATATCGGCCCGGGCCGGTCGATTGATGAGCTTCAAGCTCTTGCCCAATCCCGTGCCGCCTGCCAGCGGGAGTTGATAGTGCTTCCCATCATGGCGGAGTTCCTCCCGGCGCCAAATTTGACGGCAGATGTCGATGACCTCGTCGGTGCGGCCAACAGGAGCGTCGTAAGGGACGCCGTGCCAACCCTCGATCACCTGCGGTCCTGACGCCCCGATTCCGAGGTTGAAGCGCTGATTGGACAGACTGTCGAGGCCGGCAGCTGTCATGGCCAGAACCGCCGGCGTCCGGCTGTACACGTTGAAAATCCCGGAGCCGAGCTGAACATTTTGGGTTGTCGCCGCCAGAAAGCCGAGCAGGCTCACGGCGTCGAACGTCCAGGCTTCCGCCACCCAGACGAGATCGAGACCAGCGGCTTCGTAGGCGATGACGTCGTCGGCCGCTTCGCGCGGGTTGCCCGCATAATCCAGGATTGTCGAGATCCTCATGTGATCCGATGTCTAGCACCTCGGTGGATGCGCATGGGAGGAATTGGCCGGACGGCCGTTCATCCAGACCGCTCGCTACCCCTAACCAGGCAAACGTGTCACACCCGGTCCATACCGTTCGACCTGTACAGAAAGAGGTGTTCGATGCTGATTGATTGCAACACTTGTGTTATGCAGCACTCCGATGCGTGTGACGATTGCATCGTGACCATCTTGCTCGACGAATTGGGCCCGGGTGCAAGTGAACGAAGCCGGTTGAACGTCAATGACTGTGAGCTAGAGGCGCTCGACAATCTGGCCGACTCCGGTTTGGTTCCTTCTCTGAAGCTGGTGCGCCGGAACGACGTCGCGACTGGGGACGGTCCGGCTGAGCATGGTCCGGCTGGACCGGTGGTTTCCCACCCGGTCGCCGAACCGCCGCCGTCTCCTCCGTCCGAGCCCGGAGACTCGCGCGCCTCCTGAGGCAAGACCGACGTGTGCAGGCCATCCCGCCCACCGAACGGAGGTCGTCTCAGCTACTCGAGGCTCGCACCCGACTCTGCGGAGCCCGCCAGTTTGGCGTATTTCGCCAGAACGCCAGTTGTGTAGCGTGGTTCGATGGGCTTCCAGTTTGCCCGTCGCTCATCGAGGTTGTCGGTGACAATGTCGAGCGTTCTGCCAGGAATGTCCACCCGGATGGTGTCGCCCTCTTCGATGAGGGCGATCGGGCCACCCGCCATAGCCTCCGGAGCGACATGTCCGATGCAGAGGCCAGTGGTTCCTCCGCTGAATCGACCGTCCGTGATGAGCAAGATCGTCTTGCCGAATCCAGCTCCCTTGATGGCGGCCGTGATCTGAAGCATCTCCCGCATACCGGGACCACCCTTTGGGCCCTCATAACGAATGATGACCACGTCGCCATGGTTCAATTGATGATTGAAGAGCGCGTCGAGGGCGTCCTTTTCGTCGTCGAATACCCGGGCAGGACCCTCGAACACGTCGAGTTCGATGCCGGCCATCTTCACGACTGCACCTTCGGGGCTGAGCGAGCCTCTCAGCACGGCGATGCCGCCTTCTGTGGCGATCGGTTCGTCGAGTTTGCGTATGACGCTCTGGTCGTCCGGAAACGTGATGCCCTCGAGGTTTTCCGCCATCGTTCTTCCCGTGACCGTCATGACGTTGCCGTGGAGGAGTCCGGCGTCGAGCAGAGCTTTGAGCACAACGGGCACGCCTCCAATCCGGTCGAGGTCAACCATGTGATAGTTACCGAAAGGCTTGAGATCGCCGACGTGTGGAGTACGGCGAGAGATGGCATCGAAGTCTTCGAGGTCTAGCTCGACGCGGGCCTCGCGAGCAATCGCCAGAAGATGGAGAACGGCGTTCGTAGATCCTCCCAGGGCCATAACGGTCGTGATCGCGTTTTCGAAAGCCTCCCGTGTCATGATCGAGCGGGGGCGGATGTTGTTCTGAAGCAAGTTCATGGCTGCTGTTCCTGAACGAACTGCGAAATCCTCGAGCCTCGGATCGATTGCCGGAACCGTCGCCGATCCAGGCAAAGACATGCCGATGGCCTCGCCGACCGATGCCATGGTGTTGGCGGTGAACATGCCGGCACAAGAACCCACGCCCGGGCACGCATGCCGTTCGATCTCCAAAAGATCTTCGGCCTGGAGGCGTCCCTCAGAAACGGCGCCGATGGCTTCGAAAACGTCGACGATGGAGATGTCCTTGCCGTTCCAGCGACCCGGTAACGAAGATCCGCCGTAGAGAAACACACCGGGGAGGTTGATCCGGGCTGCTGCCATAAGCATTCCCGGAAGTGATTTGTCGCAACCTGCGATCGTGACCATGGCATCGAATCGCTCCGCATGCATGACCAGTTCGACGGAATCGGCTATGACTTCACGGCTCACCAGTGATGCCCGCATGCCCTCGTGGCCCATCGATATGCCGTCCGACACAGCGATGGTTGTGAACACAAGGCCGACACCATCTGCGGCCCGAACACCGGTCTTCGCACGCTCGGCGAGCATCGGTCCGGTGATGTTGCACGGGGTGACTTCGTTTCCGGCTGAAACCAGACCGACCTGTGGTTTCGAGAAGTCTTCTTCGGTGAGGCCGACGGCGCGCAACATGGCGCGAGCTCCCGCCTTCGCCGGGCCTTCAGTCACGTCCTGAGAGTGAATCTTGTTGACCATTGCGCGAGGCTACCGCACCGTTGCCGTTCGGACACCGAGACTGCCGGCGCGGGTCGACGAGCAATGTCGTCACTGCCGGCAAAGAGGATGCCAGACTGTGGCGTGGTATGGCGTCAGAAATAACGATCGACACGCTCAGGGACATCGGTGGGCCGGAATTGATTGGCCTCGGGGTGTGTTCAGCGGATCCGTTTCCGGACGTCGAACTCGAGCTCGAACGCCGGAGGGCCGCGGGGTTGTCGTCGCAACTGACATTCACCTACAACCGTCCTTCGGTGTCGACCGATGTCCGTGCCTCTTTTCCCTGGGCGGAGCGGATCGTGGTTGGCGCCGTGACGTATCTGCCTGCCGCCGGCTCTCCGGACAAGGCTTCCAACGGGACCGGGCGCGTCGCGCGGTTCGCTACCGGCGACCACTATCAGTCGCTCCGATCGGGTCTCGCAGACATCGCCGCGTTTTTCACCCAAAAAGGTTGGAAAGCCGAGGTGCTGGTGGATGACAACCGTCTGGTCGATCGGGCCGCAGCCGTTCGTGCCGGGGTCGGGTGGTGGGGCAAGAGCTCCATGGTGCTGACACCGAGATACGGGCCGTGGATCCTTCTCGGATCCGTCATCACGGATGCGCCGCTGACGATGGATGCCCCGATGGAGCGAAGCTGCGGATCCTGCGTCGCCTGCATCCCTGCCTGTCCGACCGACGCCATAGTCGCACCCGGTGTCATCGACGCACGCCGGTGCCTGGCGGCAATCCTGCAAGCGCCCGGGCCCATTCCGGTCGAGTTGAGACGATCTGTGGGGGATCGGGTGTATGGCTGCGATGACTGCCTCGACGCCTGTCCGCCGGGCGAACGCTGGTTGGCCACCTCCAAGGTGCCGCGTGGCAACCCTTCGTTGTCCGAGATGCTCAATGCGTCCGATGAGGACCTGCTGACCGATTACCAGCACTTCTATATACCAAAGCGAGATCCGGACTACCTGCGCCGCAATGCGCTGGTTGCGCTCGGAAATACCGGTGGCCACGAAGCGTCGGCCATAGCAGCGACGTATCTCGACCATGATTCTGCAATGCTGCGCGAGCACGCATCCTGGGCTATTGCCGAGATCGAGGCACGGTGCTGATCGTTGCAGACGTGCACGGAAACGTCGATGCCCTCCGCCGCACCTTTCAGATGGGGGAGCCAGTGGTTGTGCTGGGAGATCTCATCAACTACATCGACTATCGCACCGCCGATGGCATTCTGGCCGACGTCGCGGGACACGCCTGGGTGGCCGATATGATCATCCATCGCACGGCTGAGGATTGGGACAGCGTCTCATCGCACTGGGAGGTACTCCGGTCCCAATGGGAACCCGACGCATTGCGGCGAGAATTCCAACAGAGAATCGAAGCCGCATACTCGTCGATCTGTGAGGCCATGGCCGGGGAAGAAGCGTTCGTGACATTCGGAAACGTCGACCGCCCGGATCGCCTTCAGCATCACCTCCCTGAGTCAGCTACCTACATCGAAAGCGGGGTCATTGAAATCGAGGGGCTCACGATGGGCATTGTCGGCGGGGGAGTGCCCTCACGACTTGGCGTCCCTGGAGAAGTCACCGAGGATGTTCTTGCGGAGCGCCTTGCGGCCATCGGACCTGTTGATGTCCTCGGTACCCACGTACCCCCCGCGATTCCGCAGTTGTCGACGGATGTCGTCGCCGGGACCAACAAGGGTTCGGGGCCGGTGCTCGACTACCTGCTTCGACACCAGCCCGCATTTCATTACTTTGGCGATATCCACCAACCCCAGGCTGTTTCATGGCGTATAGGAAAGACGTTGTGTCGAAATGTCGGATACTTCCGGGCAACTGGCCGCCCCTTTCGACACGAACGGTTGCTTCGATAGGCCTCTCGTAACCTCCCCCTGTCACGCCCGGCGTAGGCTCTCCCCATGAAGTCACCATTCAACGATCAGCAATCGAATCCAGGTTGGCGTGTCTGAGGCGACGAGAGCAGAAATCTCCTGTGACATGGATGCAGAAACGCTGTTCGACGTGGTCGTCGATCTCGTTCGATATCCGGAATGGGTGGACGGAGTCGAGAGTGTCGACGTGCAGGAGAGAGGGGCGGATGGCCTTCCGGTGCGTGCCGAATTTCGGCTCGAGTCGTTCGGAAAGAAGATCACCTACATCTTGACCTACGAATACGAGGGCATTGCCAGGGTCGCGTGGACGCTTCTGGAGTCGAAGGACGTCAAGAGCCTCGACGGTGCTTACGAGTTCTTCGACCTCGAAGGTGGCGGTACGGCAGTCGAGTATTCCTTGACCGTAGAACCCTCTTTTCCTGTTCCCAAACTGCTCCGACGCCAGGTCGAGAAGCAGATCACCAATTCGGCTCTGAAAGCACTCGTGAAGCGAGCAGGGAAGACGTAAGTGCGCGTACTCCTGGTAACGGGCAAAGGGGGAGTAGGCAAAACGACCGTGGCTGCTGCCAGTGCGCTGGGCGCCGCTGATGCAGGACACCGCACGCTCGTGATGTCAACTGATCCGGCCCACAGCCTCGCCGACGCATTTGGTGTGCCACTCGGCGATGCCCCGACCCGGATTCTGGACAACCTCCATGCTCAACAGATCGACTCACAACGCCGCCTCGAACAGTATTGGGGCGAAGTGCGCGATTACCTGTCCGACCTCTTCGATTGGTCGGGGCTGTCGGGTGTCGAGGCTGAGGAGATGGCGGTCTTTCCCGGCATGGATGAGTTGTTTGCCCTGGCCGACGTCAAGGATCACACGACGTCGAAGGCCTATGACGTATTGGTTATCGACTGCGCTCCCACCGCCGAGACCCTTCGACTGCTTTCACTGCCCGAAGTCCTCGCCTGGTACATGGAGAAGATATTTCCCGCCGGCAAGAAGTTCCATAAAGCGGTCAGGCCCGTGATCAGTCGCATGACGTCGATGCCGATCGCCGGCAATGAGGTTCTGGAGTCGGTCGAGGGTTTCTATGGCCGTATCAGCGGAGTTCGCGACATCCTCACAAATCCCGAGATAACGAGTGCGCGACTTGTGGTCAACCCCGAGAAGATGGTGATTTCTGAAGCCCGTCGTACCTACACGTACCTGGGGTTATTCGGCTATGCCGTCGATTCGGTGATCGTCAACCGGATTCTGCCGGATGCGATAACGGACCCCTACTTCAAACGGTGGCAGGAGATCCAGGCAGCTCACCTCGAGACGGTAGAGCAAGGCTTCGCCGAAGTAGACCGGCGGAGGCTGAGGCTGTTCGATGAGGAGATGGTCGGCGTGGACAAGTTGCGTCTGCTGTGCGAGGAGCTGTACGCCGGGGTAGACCCGGCTGATCGTCTCTCGATGTCCGAGCCGTTCAATGTGACGGAGGTCGGCAAGAACGTGATCATGACTCTGGCGATTCCGTTCGCAGAAAAAGGCGATGTCGATGTCATCCGGGTTGGTGATGAGATCATCGTCACCGTTGGCCCTTATCGGCGGGCATTTATTCTTCCGGACTCACTCAAACGTCGGGAAGTCAAGGGCGCGAAGTTGTCAGAAGGGCTGCTGACGGTTACGTTCACGTAATCGCCACTCCGGTAGGCGATGGGACGACCTACGCCAAGCAGACGGAGACCAGATGGATGCTCGAACCCGAAAAGCTCTGATGCGGGCAGGTATTCATATGGGTCTGGCCTTGACGGAAGTACTGAAAGCGGTGCAGGTCATCCTCGCAGAGTTGGCCCGTCCCGATGCCGGCCACGAGCCCTCTTCCCGGGACAAACGCTCGATCCAGCGAATCTCTGTGGACGGGTAATCTGGCGTCTTCATGGGTGTTTTCAGATCATCGGCTGCGGCTTCGCAACCAACGAAGCCATATCGCGCGGCCGAGGAGGCCCTCGCCCTGTTGCCGAATCTCGTCAAACTCGGCTGGCGTCTCACCAAAGATCCCCGGATACCTTTCAAGGCACGCGTGTTTGCCGGCGTGGCGGTCGCCTACGCCATGTCACCGTTCGATGTACTACCAGGGTGGATCCCGGTTATCGGCCAGCTCGATGACATCTTGCTGCTCATACTCGCGCTCCAATACCTCATGGACGCGGCGGGCGAAGTGGTCGTTCGCGAGTACTGGGAGGGATCGAGCGACGTCCTCGAGGTCATCGAAGGCCTCATCGACTGGGGTTCGAACATGGTTCCGTGGACGGTTCGTAAGGCCGTCCGGCGTTACCTCCACAACTGAACTTCGTCGGCGTCCGGCACCACATGGCGGAGCACGACCAACGTGCGGATTCGCCGGCACCAATCCGTCGGGTGTTTCTACGGTCGACGTAACCTCTTCGGATGGAATTTCGACGCGTCGGAAATTTGCCGCCCTACGTTTTTGCGGAAGTCAACCAGCTCAAAATCGAAGCTCGACAGAACGGGCGCGATATCGTCGACCTGGGCTTCGGTAACCCGGACCTGCCATCGCCTCCTGCGGTGGTGGAGAAACTGATTGAGTCCGCGCAGAAGCCAACCAATCATCGTTACTCGGCTTCGCGGGGAATCCCCAATCTTCGCAAAGCCCTGGCGGATCGATATGACCGGCGTTTCGGGGTCGCGCTCGACCCCGACAGCGAAGTCATAACCACCATCGGTGCCAAAGAGGGGCTTGCCCATCTCATGTGGACATTGGTGGAACCAGGCGATACCGCGCTCGTTCCCGAGCCCTCGTATCCGATCCACATCTATGCCCCCGTGATGGCCGGTGCCGAAGTGCGGCGGGTAACCCTCGACCATGACGGAAACTTCTTCTTCCGGCTCGAGGCAGCCTTCAACGAAATCCTGCCCAAGCCCCGGGTGATCGTCGTCTCGTTCCCCCACAACCCGACCGGTTTATGCGTGGACGTTGGATTCTTCGAGAAACTCGTCGAGCTCGCCCGTGACCGGGATGTGAAGATCGTGCATGACTTTGCATACGCGGATCTCGTCTATGACGACTATGAACCCCCCAGCATCCTGCAGGTTCCCGGCGCCAAGGAAGTAGCCGTGGAGCTGTATACCTTGACGAAGGGCCACTCGATGGCTGGATGGAGGGTCGGATTTCTCGCGGGCAATCCGGAGATGATCGCGGCACTGGCGAAACTGAAGTCCTACCTCGACTACGGAACGTTTCAACCAATCCAGATTGCGTCGATCATCGCGCTCAACGAACACGATCACTACCCGCGTGAGATCTCGGCCATCTATAAAGGCAGGCGTGACACGTTGATCGACGGTCTAGCCCGGGCAGGGTGGGTGATTCCCCGACCCCGCGGAACCATGTTCGTGTGGGCACCCATGCCCCGTTCCTTCATCGACATGGGGTCCCTGGAGTTTGCCAAAATGCTGCTTCGTGAAGCGGGGGTGGCCGTGAGTCCCGGAATCGGGTTCGGGCCGTCTGGCGAGGGTTTCGTTCGGTTCGCCCTGGTCGAGAACGATCAGCGCATCAGCCAGGCGGTAAAGGGTATTCGGACGGTATTGAGCGAGCACGGGACGGGATAGCCGATGCGACGGTTGATCTTTGCGCTGTTCGTTGCCTTGATGGCGGCTGCTTGCGGAGCCAATACGGGATCCGATCCGCTGGTGACAGCCGCCGACCGGGCGGCTGCCCTCCCGACTGAGTCGACGTCGACCGTGACAACCGCAGGCGAAGCGCAGGGCGATCCGGAAACCACGACAACGGTCGAGCCGACGTCTACGGTGGTCTCGAGCAGCTCTACGACGCTGACGCCGACGACCCTGGCTCCCGAGAGCCCGGTGTCGACGACTATCTCCCCAGAACCCGACGAGCCTGGGGTGGCGAGTGACTACTGCTCGTCGCCCGGCGTCGGCTTGCGGGTGATCATTCCGACCGGGTGGACGTGCAAGAACGTAACGACCCCACTTCTTGGCGGGGATGCTTTCTCGCTCGAAAATCCCGGGGCGACGATCACCGTGACGATCGGGAGCGGGGATCAGCCCTTCGCGTGTGACCTCTTCGGCCGGTGTGGCGAGGAGCCTTTTTTCATCAGCGACGAGTTTCCCGACACCAGCAGATTCGAGGACGGGGGGATCACCGAGATATCCGGTCACCACAGGGTGGCGGACGGATATATCGTCATCGTTCCGTCCGGCAATGCCCTCGACGACGCCGACGTTTTCGACAACCTCCGAACGATTCTCGACTCGACCGAGTTGCTCTAGGAGAGGTTGGTTCCAAGCGGCAGGTAGGCCTCATTGGTGTATTCGGCGAGCATGCGGTGGCTGGAAAACTGGTGCGTACACGCGGCCATCGAGTTCAGCATCATCTGAATCCAAGACTCCGGTACTCCGTCGGCGTTGCGTTCGTAGTACGTCGGGATCACTTCCTTTTCCAGGACTTGATACAGACTGTCCGCGTCGTGAAAGTCGTCGTTGGGATCGAGACCCTGGGGACCAAATGTCCAGCCGTTTACACCATGATCGACCGCTTCGGCCCACCACCCATCCGGAATCGACAGGTTGAGACACCCGTTGATGGCAGCCTTCATCCCGGAGGTGCCGCTTGCCTCTTTCGGTGGCGTGGGGTTGTTGAGCCAAACGTCGCATCCGGAGGTGAGGAGATGACCGAGTTCCATGTCGTAATCCTCTATGAAGAAGAGGTGCCCGCGAAACTCCGGCCTCTGTGCGAGCTCGTGGATGCGGGCGATGAGTTCTTGCCCTCCCTTGTCGGCGGGGTGGGCTTTGCCCGAAAACACGATCTGGGCCGGTCGTTCAGGATTCGTGAGGATGTGTTGGAGCCGCGGAAGATCGGAGAGGGCGAGGGTTGCGCGTTTGTAGGTGGCAAACCGGCGTGCGAACCCGATCGTCAGGCGATCTTCCGGCAGCATGTCGTTGATTTCCTTCAACCAGTCGGGTCCGGCTCCGTGACGGGCGAACTGGCTGCGAATCCGGGCCCGAAGTGAACGGAGCAAGACCCGCTTTTGTGTGTTGTGGGCGGCCCATACCTCGTGCGGATCAAGGTCCCTGATCGCGTCCCACGCATCTGCGTGGGTCAGTTTGCGTTCCCAATCGGTCCCGACAGCCTCTTTGAACAGCCGCGCATTCGACGTGCCGATCCACGTCGGAACGTGAACGCCGTTTGTGATGGCCACGGCCTCATCCCCGATGCGATGCCGCCATGTGTCAGAGGCCACGAGACCATGCCGTTTGCTGACGCCATTCACCTTTGACGCGAGAGCAATGGCGAGACCACCCATATCGAATGGCGCCTGGTCATAATCGTCTACGCGGCCCAGATGGGCGACGAGCTCCCGTGGGAGATCTGGAACGAGATAGTCGGTGTACCGGAGTACCGAGTTCATGTCGAATTTCTCGTTTCCAGCCGGCACCGGCGTGTGCAACGTGAAGAGGGTGTTGTGTTTGACCGCAGCAATACGCTCTTCGATCGATTCGCCGGGCTGGCGGTCCAGGCGCTCGATCAAGGAGAACGCCGCGTGTCCCTCGTTCACGTGCCAGGTGCTGGGTGCTATGCCGAGATGCTCGAGCAACCTCACAGCGCCGAATCCGAGCACGATCTCTTGAGCCAGACGGGCGTCCCGACCGCGCACATAGAGCAAGTGGGTAATCGAGCGGTCGAACGCCTCATTTTCCGGAAGATCGGTGTCGAGCATCAACAGTTGTACGCGGCCGACCTGCAACTTCCATACGGCAACCTCGACGATCCGACCAGGAAACTCGAGAGGGATACGGAGCGGAGCGCCCGTTCGATCGGCTACCGGGTATGCCGGCATACCACCTAGGTCAGCCGGCGCGTAGTAGTGCTGCGAGTCGCCGTGGGGGTCGATCGCCTGGTGGAAATAGCCGCGTCGGTAGAACAATCCGACCGCAACCAGGGGGATCCCCAGATCTGATGACGACTTGAGGTGATCCCCGGCCAGAACGCCGAGACCTCCTGAATAGAAACGAAGGCTGTTGTGGAGGCCATATTCCGTGCACAGGTACGCAATGGGACCTTCCAATTCGACACCCCGTTCCTCAAACCAGGTGTCGGTGGTTTTCATGTAGCCATCAAACCGTCGGACGACGCGTTCGTACAAATCGACGAATGCGACATCGGTCTCGAGCGTATCCCACACCTCGGGTTCGATGCCATGAAGATGAGCCACGGGGTTGCCGCCTTCGGCCCAGCGTTGTGGATCAATGCGGCGCCAGAGTTCCTTGGCCTCGTGGTCCCAGGTCCACCAGATATTGGTTGCCAGGTCCCACAGGCGTTCAAAGGACGTGGGGAGAGACAGCGTGGCGCCGCCTACGATCGGAATGTCGGTGTTAGTCATACAGCATCCAGGATTTGTGAAGCGGGCATCATAGGTGCGATTCGAGATGAAGGGTTCGCTGCTGACTTTAGGATCATCGACGGAAAGGCAGCGCAAACTCATGGCTTTTGGCAACGGCATAGCCGATTTTCGGTCCGACACCGTGACCAGGCCGACGCCTGCGATGAGAAAAGCAATGGCGGAGGCCGAGGTAGGGGACGACGTCTACGGGGAGGACCCGGAAGTCAACCTTCTTCAGGACGAGGCTGCTGCGATGGTCGATAAGGAGGCGGCGCTGTTCGTACCTTCAGGAACGATGGCCAATCAGATCGCAGTGGGAGTTCACACACGTATCGGCGATGAGGTGCTCGTAGCCCGCGGGGCTCACGTCCGTCAATGGGAGGCGTCGGCAGCCCAGGCCAATAGCGGCGTTGCCATCCGGGAGGTTGGCGCACTCCGGGGAGCCATCGACCTCGATGAGCTGGCGGCTTATCTCCACCGCCGGCCAGATGATCACATCGGTGTCTATCGACTTCTCAGCCTGGAGAACACGTTCAATGGAAACCTGGTTCCCATCGCACACATGAACCGCGCCATCGAACTCGCACGCGAGGCCGGCTCTCTCGTTCATCTCGACGGCGCTCGATTGTTCAATGCCGCCGTGGCCGCAGGCGTCGAGCCATCCGAGGTCGCTGCCGGTACGGATACGGTGTCATTTTGTTTTTCGAAGGGCCTGGGGGCCCCGGTCGGTTCGGTCATCTGCGGAACTGCCGAAGCGATCCGCCAAGCACGCCGGATTCGAAAACGACTCGGTGGCGGAATGCGGCAGGCAGGTGTCCTGGCCGCAGCCGCGCGGGTTGCCCTCGGCGGATGGCGCCGCCTCGAAGCAGATCACCGGCTTGCGACCGATTTGGCGGTGGCCCTTGCTTCCGTGCCAGGAGTCGGTGAGATCGGTGCAGTGGATTCGAACATGGTGCTCCTCGAACAGAAGGATCTGCCATTTGGGATCGATACCTTCCTCGCGGCCCTGGAGAGCGAACGCATCCTGTGTGGGAAGCTCTCCTCTCACGTCATGCGGATTGTCTGCCACCAAGATGTCGACAACGCCGACGTAGAGCGGCTCATCGGTGTTGCGCGCTCCCTGGTCGACTAGCAGCCGCCCGGCTGGTCAGCCAGGATGAGGCATCGTCGGCCAGGAGAGGGTCGTCAGCA
>JAHEJY010000009.1:0-8010 GCA_024638625.1 Actinomycetes bacterium | reverse complement strand
CAATGGTCTGCGGCAACAATGGCCTTCAGCAACAATCAGGCTGTGTCGTCGGCATCGATGACGCACAGGTAACCAACCATCAACCAGCGGAGTCAGATACGCATGAGATTTGCAGTGCTCTTTCCAGGCCAGGGAAGCCAATACGTCGGCATGGGATCCGACCTGTTCGACGAAAGCAACGGGACTCCCGTCCGGTCAGACCTGCTGGGCGCACCGGCAGATGATGTTCTCGGGTGGTCGCTGCAGGATCTGTGCCAGAACGGCCCGGAAGATCTTCTGACGAGCACCGATCGGGCCCAGCCTGCTCTGTTTGCCGTTTCGTACGCACTGTGGGACGCGTTCCGCATGGAAGCCGGCCGCATGCCCGCTGCCGCGGCAGGGCACAGCCTGGGCGAATACACGGCCCTGGCGGCCGCCGGCGCCATCGACTATCTGGACGGTCTGGCTCTTGTGGCCGAGCGGGGACGAGCTATGGCTGCGGCGGCCAATTCGGCCGACGACTCGACCATGGCCGCAGTGATCGGAAGTCCCGATGATGTGGTGGAGGCGGTTCTGGAAGCTCGCAGGTCCGAAGGTGGTCAGATCTGGGCCGCCAACTTCAATGCTCCCGGACAGCTCGTGGTCGCCGGGTCGACGGTCGACGTCGACTGGCTGGTGGCCGAGGCGAAAAGGCTCGGCTTGCGAAGGGTGATCCCGCTGTCAGTGGCGGCGGCATTTCATTCCCCGTTCATGGCTTCAGCCGCGGCTGCACTCACCGATGCCGTGGCTGCGGTCTCGTTCAACGAACCAGCCTTCGAGGTCTACGCCAATGTTGCGGCGGCGCCGGTATCCGATATCGGCGATTCGCTCATCAGCCAGCTCACGTCTCCTGTACGGTTTGTAGAGACCCTGGAAACGATGGCTGCGGCGGGGATCGACACATTCGTCCATATCGGGCCCGGAGATGTGACCGCCGGCCTGGTTCGCAAAACCATTCCGGGGGCGACGGTAGCGGTGGTTGATACGCTGGCAGGAATCGATTCAGCCGCTCGCATCGTCAATGAAGAAGGAGGCGCCGATGCGTAATGCAGAGATCACCGGATGGGGTGGATGTGCGCCCCCTACGGTGTTGGCCAATGCAGATCTGGAACAGATCATGGACACCACCGACGAGTGGATTTCGACTCGATCGGGAATCAAAGAGCGGAGGATCTCACATACCGACAACACCGAACTGGGGCGCGTCGCCGCTCAAAGAGCGCTGGCCGCTGCGGGGCTCACGGCCGCCGATCTGGAGCTGATCATCTACGCCACCGTGACGCCGGACATGCTCTTGCCTTCGGCGAGCGGCGTGTTGCAGGCGAAACTGGGCGCCGATGGTTGTGCTGCTTTTGATCTCAACGCAGCCTGTTCCGGATTCGTGTACGGAGTCACAACGGCTTCGAGCCTCATCGCCACCGGGGCATACGACCGCGTGCTCGTGGTTGGAGCCGAGCGTCTGAGTCGCTGGATGAATTATTCGGATCGGGCAACCAGTGTTCTGTTCGGCGACGGGGCAGGCGCCGTTGTGATGGAGGCGAGCGCGGGCGATGCGGGAGTGCTTGCCACGACGCTCGGCAACAATGGCAGCTGGGGTGACGCTCTCACCGTGCCTGGGTCGGGTTCGAGCGTGTCCTTCGTCGAGGGTGAGAAAGACCATTCGCAAAACGCCCTGATCATGGACGGGCAGGAGATCTTCAAGAAAGCGGTTTCCCACATGGCTGCCTCGGCCTCGGAGGTATTGGAAAAGGTCGGCATGGGGGTCGAGGATGTCGATCTCGTCGTGCCGCATCAAGCCAACCAGAGAATCATGGAGGCCGTTGCCCGCAGGCTCCGTCTCAGGGATGAACAGTTGTTTACGAATATCGAATCGTACGGCAACACGTCGGCGGCCTCGATCCCGCTGGCTCTCAACGAGGCAATATCTTCGGGACGGATTCGGCCGGGCTCGGTCGTTCTGCTCGTCGCCTTCGGCGGTGGACTCTCCTGGGGTGCAGTCCTTCTGAAATGGGGCGAACGGGTCGAACCGGTGTCGATCTCCGACGCCGATTTGACCACACCCGACGACGACGTCTTCGGTCTGCTCGCGGACAATTTCAGCTACTTCGGAGGAGGCCCTCCAGCGTGACGGCAAGACAAGAGAGGCGACGCCGTTTATGAGTGAACAGAGGATCGCGCTGGTGACGGGAGGGTCGAGAGGCATCGGCCGTGCGATCGCACGGCGCCTTGCGGCCGACGGAATGGCCGTAGCGGTCAATTACTCGACCTCGGCAGATATGGCCGACGAGGTCGTGGCCGATGTCACCGGGGCAGGGGGCGTGGCGATTGCGGTTGGATGCGATGTCAGTGATGAAGCCTCCGTCGATCAGATGTTCACGGCCATCGAACAGGAGCTTGGTCCGGTAGCAGTGTTGGTGAACAACGCAGGGATTACCCGGGACGGCCTCGCTGCCAGGATGTCGACCGAGGATTTCACCCGTGTGCTCGCCGTGAATCTCACTTCTACGTTCCTGTGTTCCCGTCGGTCCATGCGCAACATGATGAAGGCAAGGTGGGGAAGGATGATCAACCTCTCTTCCGTTTCTGGAATCGGCGGGAACCCCGGTCAGTCAAATTATTCGGCTTCCAAGGCAGGGATCATCGGATTCACCCGCTCGCTTGCACAGGAGCTCGGATCAAGATCGATTACCGTTAATGCCGTTGCTCCCGGGTTTATCGAGACCGACATGACTTCCGATGTCGTTGCGACACGTGGCGATGAGATCGCCGAGCGCGTGGCGCTGGGACGGATGGGAACACCAGAAGAAATTGCGGCCGCCGTTGCCTTCCTGGCATCGGAAGATGCAAGCTATATAAACGGCCACGTCCTGGTAGTGGACGGGGGCCTGGCCTTATGAGGAGGAACGAATGGATCGTGCAGAAGTAGAAACGAAGCTGAAAGCGGTTCTCGTCGACGAGCTCGGTCTCGACGCCGACAAGGTGACCATGGAAGCCAGCTTCGATCAGGACCTCGAGGTCGATTCATTAGGGGTGGTCGAGCTGCTCATGGCACTCGAGGACAACTTTGGCGTTGCCATCCCGGATGAAGAGGCAGAAAACATCGGGACGGTAGGCCAGGCCGTGGATGTCGTGATTTCAAAGATGGCTGAAGCATGAGTGACGCCCGACGCGTTGTCGTTACCGGGCTTGGCGCCATCTCGCCGCTCGGAGTTGGGGTGGAGGCGACCTGGAAACAGGCAGTCTCGGGCGTGTCGGGCATCGGTCAGATCGAACAGTTCGATACCTCGAACGTCAAAGTCACGATCGGCGGCGAATGCCGTGACTTCGATCCGGAAGCATTCATGGATCGCAAGGATGCACGACGGATGGATCGATTCTCACAGTTGTTTCTGGGGGCCGTTTCAGAGGCCATGTCCCAATCGGGTCTCGACTACACGAACGACGAGGAGGGAGCGATGCGTGCCGGCATGGTGGTCGGTACGGGCATTGGTGGGATCAAGTCGTTTGAGGAACAGGTCCTCGTGATGAACGAGCGTGGGCCGGGGCGAATCAGCCCCTATGCGATCACAAGCATTATCGGCAACATGGCCGGTGGAGAGGCATCCATCGCTCACAATCTTCGTGGTCCCAACACATCGGTAGTGACGGCTTGTGCAGCCTCGGCCAACGCCATCGGGGACGCTGCGGCCATCATTGCCCGTGGCGACGCCGATGTCATGGTCGCGGGAGGATGCGAGGCTCCGCTTTGCGAGTTCTCGGTCGGAGGTTTCAGCCAGACCCGGGCATTGACGACGTCCTTCAACGACAATCCCGAAGGTGCCTCGCGGCCCTTCGACCTCGATCGGAGCGGATTCGTCATGAGTGAGGGGGCGGCCGTGGTCGTTCTCGAGGATCTCGAACACGCGCTGTTGCGCGATGCTCCCGTTTTTGCCGAGCTCTCCGGCTACGGCATGAGTGCCGACGCCTATCACATCACGCTTCCTCGCCCTGGTGGCTACGGTGCCGCCATGGCCATGAAGCGGGCATTGGATCAGGCCGGTGTGCGGCCCAACGAGCTGGATTACGTCAACGCGCACGGAACATCGACGTCGGCCAACGACGCCACCGAGACCGCTGCGATCAAGTACGTACTGGGGGAGGAGGCTGCCAACGAAATCGCGATCAGCTCGACCAAGTCGATGACCGGACACATGTTGGGCGCCGCCGGTGCGATCGAGGCCATCATGTCAATCAAGTCAATCCTCACCGACACGGCGCCCCCGACCATCAACTACGAAACCCCCGATCCCGAATGCGATCTGGATTATGTGCCGAATGTGGCGCGATCCCTGCCGATCTCGACGGTCATGTCAAACTCCTTCGGCTTCGGTGGACACAACGTTTCCCTCGTGTTCCGCGGATACAACGCATAGGGCTTGGGAGCCCTTTCCCCTGGCGCGAGGTCCCGGGTACGAGGTCGCGAGACCGTGTCCTACTCTCCGTCACGTTTGAGTGCCTGCCACTCGGCCAACGACCGTACGGCGAGCACGACGACGACCAGCGTTCCCACGAATCCGACAAGGGCCCCGATGACAGATAGCGCCAACTCCGTTCCGACACAGGAGCTTTCGCATCCAACCCGACCGACCGCACCTCCTATGAGCCACCCGAGCACGGTTGCCAGCACGACCGGAATCCCTATCCACGGATTGGGGATCCGCCGCCGATCAGCCATGAACGTTTTGTACCAGCAGTGCGGGGCCGGCGCTTTTCACGTGCGACGTTTCAGCGGCCGCCCGGAGCTGTCGTAGCCGGCGGCCTTCATGAGATCCTCCGGGATCAACTCTGGCGGAACCGGCACCGGGGTCACCGGGCGCGGAGCGGCGTCGGTGATGGCGACCAGGGCCTGGGGATGCCAGGACACGGCGACGAGTGCTGCGGTCCCCGCCGCGGTCACAAGGGCCGCGGGGAGCGGAGAGGTAAATACGATCGGGATCGTGATCGCACCGAGGATGAGCCTTGCAGACCAGAGGCCTATGGCCTGGGCCCGGCTGTAGAGAGCGGCCATGGCGAGCACGGCAGCCGCCCACGCGGTTAGTCCGATTCCGGCACTGTCGAGCTGTCCGACGGCTGCAACCGCGGGCAGGCCCAGGAGACCCAGAGAAAGCAAGATCGCCTGATCGGGTATCGGTTCGGCCGGAGGCAGCTTTCTCAGTCCTTCTTGCCCCCAGGGCGTCGAAACGACAACGAGAGCGGCTGCGGCCAAACTGCTGGCAACGAGCCACCATCCGGGTCGAGTGATGCCCGGAAGAACCATGAGCGAGAGCATCGTGATCTGTGTCAGTCTCCGGCTCCAACGCCCGCGACTGAGGACCAGGCCCAACGATCCGACGACCGAGGTCGAGAGAAGAGAGAACGCCAGAACCTGATAGCCGGCTCCAGGCTGGATGATGAGACTGATGGCCCAGGTTCCACCTGCGAGAAGGGCCAATGCTGCTCCTAGGAACAAACCGGTGACAAACCGGTCATCGCCATCGGTACTTCCTGGGCTCTTGTGCAGCCACGGCAACTTGGAGGTACTCATGAGTTCATTATCCCTGCTCAGGCCACCAGTGGGATTGTTCGGTCCAATCGCCGGATCCTTTCGACCGGGCATCTGGAGGCGAGGAAGAAAGCGTGATAACCGATCCATGCTTTGGTTTGTCCTCGTGGAGCCCGGTGAGATCGCGACTCGTCAGCGCCAACCGGGCGGCCTGTATCGGATCCTGGTGGCCGACGATGACGATATGGCCCACGGGATGCTCGCGGCTGGCGCGGGTCACGACTCCGACCATGCGATCGGCAACCGCCGCGATCGATTCCGGCGAAAAGGGGAGGTCGGTCGGGCGGGTCCAATAGTCCGCAACCTCTCCCGGAAAGAGCTCATCGAGTTCATCCCATCGATGCCCCTTCCACCGCAGGCTGAGACGCCATTCGGTGAGCTCTTCTCGCGAAACCGGACGAAGGTCGATGCCGGTTCCGGCCCACGTTTCCCGGGCCCGCCGGAGCGGGGACGTGTAGCAGGCAACGATGGGTGACCGGGCCAGGTGGTCGCCAACTTCGCGCGCTTGTCGGCGGCCGCGATCTGACAGTCCGAACGACTCCAGGTCCGCATAGCAAACGTGATCGGGATTGTGCACCTCGCCATGGCGAACGAGGTGAATAACATCGGCCATGGCCACAAGCTAACGCCGAGCCGAACGGAAGCTTCATGGGAGTGAGAACGGAAAGCCAAGAGATCGTTTCTCGCAATGACCTCGTGGATGCGTTGATTGCCGGACTTCCCGACGGCAGAGTGCAAACTGATGTGGATGTGCTCCAAGCCTATGCGCAAGATCGAGCCATCTTCGAGAAAGCGGGTGTACCACTGGTTCTCGTGGGCCCACATTCGACCGGGGAGGTGGCTACTGCGCTTCGGATTGCCGCGGAGCATCAGGCCATTGTCGTGCCGCGTGGCGCCGGGACAGGTCTCACCGGGGGCGCCAATGCGATCACCGGTTGCGTCATCGTTTCCATGCACAACATGCGTGAGATACTCGAGATCGATACGATCAACAGGACTGCCCGGCTGCAGCCCGGGGTCATCAACCGTGATCTCAAGGAAGCCGTTGCTGCCCATGGGTTGTTCTACCCGCCAGATCCGGCGTCGTATGACATGTCGAGCATCGGCGGAAACGTAGCAACCAATGCAGGTGGTTTGTGCTGCGTGAAATACGGTGTTACTCGCGACTACGTGGTTGGGCTCGAAGTGGTGCTTGCTGACGGAGCAGTGATCCGTACAGGTCGACAGGGAACGATCAAGAACACGGCGGGCCTGGATCTGACAGGTATTTTCATCGGCTCAGAAGGCTCGCTTGGCATCATCACCGAAGTCATTGTGAGGCTGCTTCCACAACAGCGCCCCGGAGCCACCATGGTTGCGTATTTTCCACAGCTACCCGCGGCAGGGCGTGCGATATCTCAGATCTTTGAGGCCGGGTTCGAGCCGTCCCTCATGGAGATTCTCGACCGCAGTTCTCTCGAGATCATTGAGTCTGTGCATGCGATGGAACTCGATGTCGATGCAGCCTGTCTTCTGTTGATTCAAGCTGACGCGGAAAATCCGAACGGCGCCGGTTCAGAGATCGAGGACATTGCTGGAATCTGTGAGCAACACGGCTCCAGTTTCGTTTATCACGTCGAGGATCCCGTCGAAGGAGACATGTTGCTGGAAGTCCGCCGGCGAGCATGGCCTGCCATGGAGAGACTCGGCAAAGCGCTTCTGCCCGAAGATGTCGCCGTGGGTAGGCAAAAGCTCCCGGAGTTGCTCGCCGGAATTGCTGCGATTGCGGAACGCCACGACATGTTGATACCGACGATCGGCCATGCCGGCGACGGCAATCTCCACCCGATTCTCATTTTTGACGAGCATGATCCGGCCGAGGTCGATACTGCCCGTGCCGCTTTTGGTGAAATCGTCGCGCTCTCTCTGTCCCTGGGAGGCACCATCGCCGCCGAACACGGCCTCGGGACCCTGAAACGACAATTCCTGGCTGATGAGGTCTCCCCGGACCTGCTGAGCCTGATGCATCAAATCAAGCGCGTCTTCGATCCGGAGGACCGGATGAATCCTGGCAAAGCGTTGTGACCGACCGGCCGACCGGCAAGCCGGGAAAGGCTGCGCAGATTGCCGACAATTCGAACTCGAGCTACATACGTCAACCGATTCCCTTTACGTGGTCGACTCCCATTCTGCATGTCGATATGGATGCGTTTTTTGTCGAGGTCGAACGGCTGACGCGGCCGGAGTTGGTCGGGGTCCCGGTCATCGTGGGGGGACTTGGTAATCGTGGCGTCGTGGCCTCTTGCAGCTATGAGGCGCGTGCGGTCGGCGTTCACTCGGCCATGCCTATGGCGCACGCCAGGCGATTATGTCCCAACGCCATATATGTCGCGCCGACGATGCAAACCTATCAGCAGATGTCAGAGCAGGTC
>JAHEJY010000081.1 GCA_024638625.1 Actinomycetes bacterium | reverse complement strand
GAGGCCAAACGCTCGTGAGCGCGATGGGACCGCGACTTGACCGTGCCCAAAGCCACCCCGAGCTTGTTAGCCGCTTGCTGCTGGGTCAGGCCCTGAAAGTGCACGGCCTCAACGACCTCCCGTTGCTCAGGGCTGATCTGGTCGAGGGCGGACCGTACTTCCCATGCTTGCCAGGTCTTTTCGAAATCATCAGGAAGAACAGCAATATCTGCGTCCGAATGCAAAGGAACCCGCCCACCGTGGCGTTTCTCTCTGCGGTATACATCCACTGCAGTCCGGCGGGCGATGGCATACAGCCACGGCGCCGGATCGCGTTCGATGTCGAATCCACCGGCAGCTTTCCACGCGTTGAGGAATGTCAACTGGACCGCCTCTTCAGCCAGGCCGGAGTCTCGAAGAGAGGAATACGCAACGGTGAATACTGCTCTTCCATAGAGACGATAGAGCTCCCGGACCGCGTCCGCATCACCGGCGGCAAAGCGCCGGATAAGTGCCCTGGACGCAGCCCGCTTGTCGTCGATGGACCCTCCTGGATCTCCTCCTATTCAATACGAACGGCGGCCGTTATTGGTTCCTAGCTAAATATCCCTTCACCCATCGGGCTGACGACGTACCACACGTCGTTCACTCCCTGGCCATTCGTGTCCCCCGGGGCCGAGTCATTTGCGAAGTAGTAGAGCGGCCATCCGCCGTATGTCAACTGCGTGGTTCCATCGTCCCGTGCAACGGTTCCGAACAAAGCAGGATCGGTCCCATCACCGGCGGCAGGGCCTTCCAGAAGTGGCGGCCAGGCCGCCGCGCAATTGTCATAGCACACGCTCGGGCCTTGCTCGTCCGGCGTGAACAGATACAGAGTGTTGCCTTGATCATCGGTCAGGATGTCTCCCAACGCCGAACTCGTCACGATCACCGACGCCTCGGGAGCGGTAATGCCAATACCTTCGCCATCGGCCAAGACCACATACCACACATCGTTCACTCCCTGGCCGTTGGTATCGCCCGGGGCCGCATCGTTCTGGAAGTAATAGAGCGGCCAGCCGTTATACGTGACCTGATCGGTACCGTCGTCCCGGGTGGCCGTGCCCATCAGCGAGGTATCTGCTCCGGCTCCCGCAATCGCTCCGGCCTCTAGCGGAGGCCAGGCCGAGGCACATTGGTCATTACATACGCTCGGCCCCTGTGCATCCGGCAAGAAGAGGTAGAGAACGTTGCCCTCCCCGTCTGCCAACACCTCCCCCAATCCGGTCGAGGCAATCATCACAACCGGCTCGGCCGGAGCTTCCGTTGTCGTTACTACCGCCGTCGTGGTGGTTGTGGCTGCCGTAGTCGTTGTTGTCGCCGCCGTTGTTTCCGTCGCCGCATCATCAACACCACAAGCCGCCAAAGCGACCACCGCAGCGATCGCTAGAACCAGTCTCGTGCTTGTCGTTTTCATCGTCATCCTCCAGAGCCTCACCCACCAGTACGCAAGACATGCGTCTCTGGTTCCTGGTGGGTCAGTCTCCCGCCCGATGCTCAGGCAATCATCGCCGGATCAATGCGCTTGAGCTCGGAATCCGAGAGAGGAGCCGGCAGCTCCCGGGCCAGGTCAAGGCTTTGTTCGATCGTCGGGTCTCCCGCTGGCCGAGGAGCGCCGCTCGAAAGCAGAAGCGAACGACATCGCCCTCGACATCACTATCAATGTGTCAGATCGACCCGACGTAGGGGCCGAGAAGAGCCGCAACAAGAGTCTGATGAGCGACGTCCGTTGCCAGTGACTCCGAATACGAGTGCACGGGTGAGACTGAGTTGCACGGGTCCGGGGTCCGGGGCCTGCTTGCGCCGGGCCGAACAGCTCGAGGGGGCACGGGGTACCAATGAGATCTCACCATGATGTCACGACGCCACGCTGCTCAGATGCACGGGATCGTGCACACACCCGGAGCCTCTCAGGAGATTGACCCAATCGCCCAATGCGGCGACGAGGGCCGCCAGCCGAACCCGGGTTTCGGCGTCCGTCAGGTTTCCCGCCTCGTCGAACAAGCTCTCGGCATGGCGCACATAGAGATTCGGTTGTGGCAGGAGGATTGACTGACTGGAGGTCAGCATCTGGCGGAGCATCGTCTGGGCGAGACGAGTCCCCCACGGACCGGTCGTTACCCCGGTGACCGCCACGGGCCGACCTTCCAAGCCCTCGGCTGCCTCGCCGATCGACAGCCAATCGATCATGTTCTTGAGAACACCGGGGACAGCCTGGTTGTACTCGGGTGTGGCGATCAATACGCCATCGGCTCGCAACAGTGCGCCACGCAGGGCCACCACCCCGCCGGGCGTCTCCCGATTCGCCACGTCTTCGTTGAACAGAGGGACTTCAGCCAGGTCCTCGTAGACCGAAATCGAAAGCCACTCCGGGGCCAATTCGGCGGCCGCTCGCAAGAGCGACTTGTTGTAGGACTCGTTACGCAGGCTGCCGGGTATCGCCAGGATCTTCACGTCTTCGGAACTCATGATCACCTTCCTTTCAGTATGTACATGACATATCATATAGATGATATATGATATGTCAACAACTTTCTGGCTATGATTTAGCACATGACATCCCGCTGGCTCGATGAAAACGAAGACCGGGCATGGCGCGGTTACCGCCGCATGTTCACCCTGCTCGAAGCCCGGCTCGCCCGTGAGTTGGCAGAGCAATCCGATCTCTCTGTTGCCGACTACACAGTTCTGTCAAACCTTGCCGAGGCTGAAGGGCGACGATGGCGCATCAACGCTCTGGCTCGGCGGATGGAATGGTCACAGAGTCGTCTCTCTCATCAGATTCGACGGATGGAGGAGCGGGGACTGGTCAGCCGTGAGCAGGACGAGACGGATGGCCGGGGAGCAGTCGTGGCACTCACCAGGCAGGGGCTCAAGACAATTGCCGCCGCCACTCCGCACCACATGTCTTCGGTCAAGAAGCACATGATCGATTTCCTGCGCCCAGACCAACTCGCAGCCCTCGGCGACATTGCAGAGACCGTCGTCAGTCATCTGGATGACGACGTGGGGTGAGCTAGAGGATTACCGAGTTCGAAAGCACGGATCGCACAGATGCTGACCTTGTCTGCGATGTATGACCGTGGCTACCCGGTACCAGCCGTAGTCAACTCATATGCCGTGTCGCCTTCACCCGAAACGACAACCAGGTATTCCCCGGGGACGTTCGCATTGAACGTTATCCCTCCGGTACCGTTCATGATCCTCACGCCCTCGGGGTCATATATCGACAGAATTGCCAAACCCTCAGGTGACGTGAGTGACACGTCGTAGTTCGCTGCCGGGGACTCGTTAGCGGCGATCGTAAACACGTCGACTACATCACTTGAGACATTTCCCGTCTCGGTAATCGACGATCCGGACGCAAGCGTGAATACGGTAGATCTCCCAACAGTCCTGCCCGCAAAGTCGGCAGGCAGGTCAGCGAAGGCACCGGTTGTGTTCGTCGAATCGACGATGGAAACGTTCGTCGAATCAGGGTCGGTCGTGACAGAGCTCTCACCGCTTTTACAGCCTGCGGTCACGATGGCGACCAAACCAAGAATGACGACCGCGACCTGCCGCGTGACCACGAAACGCGACCTTGCCCGATCGGGAGATTCATCGATCATCCGTATTCCCTTCCGATCCTGATCAGATCTCCGGACGATCGTGCGATCAACCGCGCCGATTTGCGAGTAGCTGAGAATGGACCGCAACCCTAGGGCGCGCGCGACTATCAGGCACTCGGGCTCGAGACGCCGACCTGAACTCTCCGGCCATATGATCCGTCGAATTCTGCCTAGCTTGGTCGGGTGACCGACGACCGCTTCTTGTTGAAAGACTTCTTCAACGCCGAAACGATCGGCGTCGTGGCGGATGCGATCGCCAAGGCAGAACCCGGGTTTGACCGGGACGCGTTCCTCGATCAGGTATTTGATGCCGATTGGAAAGAACGTGAACTCAAACAGCGGATGCGTCACGTCGCCCAATGCCTTCGCGACACCCTGGCCGGGGAATACCGCACCGCGTTGACGACCCTGCTCAAAGCCGCCGGCGACGTAAAGGAGGCCGGATTCGCAGCAATGGTGCTCTCCGACTTCGTCGAAGCATTTGGGATCGACGATATCGATGCTTCCATCCCAGCGCTGGAACGGTTCACACAGAACGTGTCTGCGGAATTCGCCGTCCGACCTTTCCTCATTGCCTATCCGGATCTGATGCTGGAACAGATGAAGGTCTGGGCCACACATGACGACGCAGCAGTGCGACGCCTGGCGAGCGAAGGAACCAGGCCACGTCTGCCGTGGGGCAAGGCACTCAAGCAATATCAGACGGACCCGACGCCGATTGTGCCCCTCCTCGCAAGCCTTTCCCACGATCCCTCCGAAGACGTACGCCGGAGTGTCGCGAACAGTCTCAACGACATCGCCAAGGATCACCCGGATCTGGTGGTCGATGTGCTCGAGCAATGGCAAGACGGAAGCGAGGAGGTGAAGGAAATCACCAAACATGCCCTCCGCGTCTTGCTGAAAAAGGGTCACTCGGGGGCCCTGGGTTTGCTCGGATTCTCTCTCGATCCCAAGGTCGTGATCGATGACCTCACAGCCGACCCCGAACAGGTCCAGGTAGGCGGAAAGGTGACGATCTCGTTCACGATCGCCTCAACATCCGATAAACCCCAGCCTCTCATCATCGATGGTGTCGTGCACTATGTCCGCAAGAACGGAACGTCCACGAAAGTATTCAAATGGAAGACGACCGACATCGCCCCGGGTGAGCGTTTGACCATCAAACGGACCGTAAGCCTTCAACCCATGTCGACACGACGAATCCTGCCGGGCCGCCATGTCTGCGAGGTTCAGATCAACGGAACGCGCATGGCAAACGTTGAGTTCGACGTGACCGAATAAGGATCCCGTGGCGTGGTGAGTGCCCGCGCTGATCCCGTCCCCCTTGGTGACTGGTCACCCCGCGGCGGTCACAGGACGTGCGATACCGCAGGGCCCCGGGCTCAGGCTTCCAACAGCTCTTTCAGCTTCTCCAGATTCGACTTCACGTCCTTGGAGTACATGCGCGTTACCAGCGGATCCGCCAGCTTGCCGAAGAAGCCGCTGAATGTGTCAGTTTCCTGGCGCCAACGCACCAATGTGTCTCCATCGTCCTCTTCGTACTGCACTTCGACTTCCCAAGCCATGGGAGATTGAATGCTGCGGCTCGCCCAGAGACGGCCACGATCGAACTCGGTGATCTCGGACGTCCATTCGATCGACTTGCCGGCCACTTTGGTGACACCACGATTGGTCGTGCCTTTCCCAACGGGACCGTCTGAGGTCTTTTCGAACTCGACCAGGTTTGAGCTGTACAGGGCCACATTCGCCGGATCCGTCGCAAAGTCGAAGACTTCTTCGGGGGTGCGCCTGATGAGAATTGTCTCCTCGACCACAGGCATAGGGACCTCCTTCCAGAGGTTCAGAGCAATCGTCTGCTCGAATCCGAGGCTACAGATCAACGAGGCCACCGGTTCTTGATTCCTTCTTCGTCTAGTAGTGCCGAAATGCCGTCGACGTGAGGCCCCATAGCCCCGCTGGCCGGCCTGTTCCCCTGATACGTTCAGACATATAGCCACATGCGAGGAGGACGCATGGTCGAACCGGCCATCGAGGTATCTGACCTCGCCTTCAGTTACGGAACCACCCGAGCCGTTGACGGTGTGAGCTTCTCGGCCGAGCCCGGTGAGATCATCGGGTTGCTCGGCCCGAACGGGGCCGGCAAGTCCACGACGATCAAAATGCTGACCGGCCAGCTGCCGCCCGACCGTGGTTCGATCCGCATCCTCGGCAAGAATATGCCGGCTGATCGGGAAGCAATCCAGTCGCGAATGGGTGTCTGTTTCGAGGAGAAGAACCTCTATGGAGCGATGTCCGGAGTCGAGAATCTGCGCTTTTTCGGGAAACTCTTTGGGATCAAGGACCTCGACACCGATCACCTCCTTGAGCGAGTTGGGCTCCCTGATCGCGGCGGCGATCGTGTCTCCACCTACTCGAAAGGAATGCGCCAGCGCCTGATGATGGCGAGGGTGCTCCTGAACAAGCCGGATGTCCTGTTTCTCGACGAGCCAACCGACGGTCTCGACCCGGTGTCATCACGTGCCGTCCGAGCCTTGATCAGTCAGGAGGCCGAGCGAGGCGCCACAGTCGTGCTCACGACCCACGACATGATGGAGGCCGACGTCTTGTCGAACCGCGTGGCGTTCATCAACGAGGGCAAGATCCTGGCGCTTGACACTCCGGAGAGTTTCAAACTGAAATACGGCCGGCGTTCAGTTCGCATTCGTTCCCGAAACGGCGAGCACGTCGACGAGACGATTGTCGAATTGGACGACAAAGACGCGTCTGAGCGGATACGGGAAGCGGTGGCGGCGGCAGACCTGCTGACCATCCATACCGAAGAGGCAACCCTCGAAGATGTGTTTGTGGAGTTTGCCGGGAGAGGCCTGCAGTGAGCGGCCGGGCAGCCATCATCGGCTCCATCGTCGCCAAGGACCTTCGGGAATTCACCCGTGATCGGTTCTACGTTGTGATAACAGTGGTTGGTCTGGCTTTCTACATCCTCATCTTCTGGGTACTTCCCGACACCGTCGACGAGACCATCGAACTTGGCATCGTCCAGACCGGTATGGGTGAATTCTTCGAACAGACGGCAGAACAGGGCCTGACCATCACGCCGTTCGAAACCGAGGAGCAGCTGCGGAATGCCATCGTTGAAGGCGAAGACCGTATCAGCGTCGGGTTGTCGTTTCCCGATCGTTTTGTTGAACAGGTGGCAAGCGGGATGCCGACCACGGTCACGGTGTATGTGACCGGTGACGTACCGCCCGAGATTCGCAACACTCTCTCGGCCATCGTTACCGAACTCGGATTCCTCGCCTCGGGACAAGCACCGCTGGTAACCCAGCCCGCCGAGGCAGAGGTCGTCCTGGGAGTCGACCGCGCCGGCGACCAGATCTCCCTCCGTGAGCGCATGCGGCCATTGTTTGCGTTCTTCGTACTTGTCATCGAAATGATGGCCTTGGCAACCCTGGTCGCGTCCGAGATACAGACCCGCACGGTAACCGCCGTACTGGCCACACCGGCCCGGGTCTCGGATTTCCTCGCAGCCAAAGGCATCGCAGGAACGTTGCTGGCGTTTGCGCAAGCGGTGTTGCTGATGGCGGCAATCCAGTCGTTTGGCAACCGACCGGGCACGCTGCTGCTCGCCCTTCTACTCGGGTCTGTCATGGTGACCGGTCTCGGCCTCATTGCCGGTTCTGCCGGACGCGACTTCCTCTCCATCGTGTTCTGGTCGATGCTCTTTCTCATCCCGCTGATGATTCCGGCGATCGCAACCATGTTCCCCGGCACCGCAGCCGCCTGGGTCAAGGCCATCCCTTCGTGGCCACTGGTCGACATCATCGTCCAGGCAACGACCTTCGACGCAGCATTCGGTGAACTCAGCGGTCAATTCGCCGCGTTGGCCGGGTGGTGTGTCGTGGCATTTGTCGGCGGTTGGTGGGTGCTCAAGCGGAAGGTGGTGGCATTGTGAGATGGTGGCAGCTTCTCCGCAAAGACCTGGCAATGGGACCGCGCTCGCCGGTCGTACTCTGGGCGCTCGTGCTACCGGTTGTCATCACGTTGCTGATACGAGGCGTCTTCGGTTCGCTGTTCGACCCACAACCCCGACTCGGCATCGTGGACGAGGGTAACTCGGCTATCCCGGCAATAGCTCTTGCCCTGGATGGGTTCGACGTGTCAATGATCGACGACGCTGCGACCTTGCGTGAGATGGTCGAGAACCACGACCTTGATGCCGGGCTGGTGCTGCAGCCGGGATTCGACGAATCGGTGCGGAGCGGAGCACAGCCTCTCGTGCAGGTGTCCCTTTCAGGCCAGTCGCTCGAATCGAATCGGCTGATCGTCAGCGCCACAATCCTCGACCTGGTGCGGGGCCTCACCGGCGACGTCGGGACTGTCGAAGTCGAACTCGTCGTCGTAGGCGACGAGGGACTCGAGTTGTCCCTCCGACTGCTGCCCTTAATGGTGATCATGGCCGTGGCCATCGCCGGCACGATGGTGCCTGCCTCGTCCCTGGTGGATGAGCGCGAGCATCACACGCTCGACGCTCTGCTCGTCACTCCTCTTTCTGTCGGCGATATCTTGATTGCGAAAGGGATCTTCGGAGTCGTACTCGCCTTCCTCACCGGCGTCGTCACCCTGGCGCTCAACTCCGCGTTCGGTACCGCACCGTTCGCGTTGATGTTGTCGCTGGCCGTGGGAGCGGTCATGATGGCCGAGGTGGGCCTGCTCCTCGGCTCGTGGGCCCGGGACACGAACACATTGTTCGCAGCATGGAAAGGCGGTGGCATCCTGCTGTTCTTCCCGGTCATTTTCACGATCTGGCCAAACCTGCCCCAGTGGATCGCCCAACTCGGGCCCACCTACTACTTCCTGCAGCCGGTCTATGACCTCTCGGTGAGCGGCGCCACCCTGGCCGATGTTGCCGCCAACCTTGCGATCGGAGCCGGCATATGCGTTGCGTTGTTTCCGTTGGTCCGCTGGGCCGGTCATCGGATGGAGGGATCGCTGGCCTCCGGAGCGAAGAAACGAGCCGCCGAGGAAAGCGCAGAGCTCACTTCTGTTTGAGATCCGCCGAAACCCGAGCTTACGGCGAACCCGAATGCGGTGAAAACTGACCACTCATAGTGGTTTGACGCTCGCAGGTCGCCACTGCCGAGGGGGCCCCGGAACCATAGGCCGAACAGGCGCCTGAGCCATAGATCGATATGGACTCAAGGTTTTTGGGTCGAGGCCGAAGAAGCCAGGATCAACGTTTGACCACTCTATGTGGTCAAAGCTATGAAGAGGAGTACGACATGGTATTGCCACGGAAATGGAAGGTCGTTGCCAGCACAATGTCGGCTGCGGTCGCATTCACGGCAACGTCGGCGATAGCGCAGGAAGGCGAGGAAGAACCACAAGAAAGACCGGCGATCATCGAGGACGCCGTCGACATCACGACGCTTCCGTCGCTGGATGCAACCGAACCCGACCTGCTGGACGAAGATGCCATCTCGCAACTAACCGAGGTGAGCGCAGAGTCGATAGACGACGAGTCAGTAGAGATCGCGGATGAGGAATCGCAGCCGAGCATCGAATCCGAGAGCTTGCCCTCAGAGGACAGCGTCGAATCGATCAGCGAAGATTCTGTGAGCCTCGATTCTGTCAGCGCGGAGTCCGCCAGCGTTGAGTCCGTCAGCCTTGAGTCGGCGGAAAGTGTCAGCGTCGAGTCTTCGGACTAGCGGATCAATCAGGCAGCCCAGGGCGTCGATACGAAGAGGGTGATCCCCCAGCCACCCTTTCCCCCACACGACGCCCGGCTGCCTGCCGTTTCTTCACTCCTGGGCCCGGAGGCCCGAACCATCATCGAAGCCGGGTTGCAAGAGAGACTCACCGATTTCGGGATCAGCCAGGTGAGATACAGCCCCGGAAGATCGATCACGGCGAGCTACGCAGCTCGGGATTCCGGCGGATCCCGGGTTACCGCGACCGCACACGCCGGCAAGCGCCTTCCCCGCAATACCTCGATTGTCAGCGACGGCGTATCGGACGTCGCAGTATGGCGTTTCCCCCAGGACCCGATGTTGCCGGGACTGGCCCACGTGGTCAGGTCGGCTCCGCTGACCCCAATCCTCGCCGAAATAGGAATCGAACAACCCATCCGCGATATTCGGCTCCGCGCTTATCGGCCGCGGCGCCGGGCCGTGGTCGAAGTGCTGACTGACAGCCACCGGCTCTTCATAAAAACGGTACGACCCGAACGCGTGGCTGGACTCCAGACGACCCACAAGCTTGCCGCGAACCATCTGCGAGTACCGAGGAGCCTGGGCTGGTCTTCGGAACTCGGTATAGCGATACTCGAGGCGCTGCCGGGGGCTTCGCTGCGCCACGCCCTCGATGCCGGCGAGATCCGATTGCCCAGCGGCACGGCCATCGAGGCCGTACTCGACCAACTTCCGCCGATCGCAGGGGAACGACCGGGGTTGATCGCCCGGATCGGCACACATAGCCGGTTTCTCAGAACTGTCGTTCCAAACGAGGCCTCCCGACTCGCATCGATGATCGAGGAGATCGGCACTGCCCCGGCGGAGCCATTGGTCGCTGCCCATAACGATTTCCATTCGGCACAAGTCATCGTGTCAGATGGAACGATCACGGGTCTCGTTGATATCGACACCATCGGTCTGGGGACACGCGCAGACGACTTAGCGATGATGCTTGGCCACCTCCGCACACAATCGCTGACATCAAAACGCTCAGAAGCCCTGAACGAGTATGCAGAGCACTTGCAGAAAGACTTCGAGACCATGGTGGATCCGATTGGCCTCCGGCGGAGAGTTGCTGCCGCCATGGTCGGTTTCGCCACCTCGCCGTTTAGAACATTCCGGCCAGATTGGCAGGCCGAGATCGTCCGACGATTGGACGCAGTTGAGGCCTGGCTGCGACCACCCGACTAACTGCTGACGCTCCGACGGTTTTAGTCGCCTCGACTATTAGTCGGATTGACTATATTGTGGCGATGCCCTCCACCGACGATCTAGGTGTTTTCATGGGATCATTCGATCCTCCCCACCTGGGACATATCGATGCGATCGAGAAGGCAGGCTCACAAGTCGACCGCCTGATTGTGGTGCTGGACGATGGGCCCACGACCGTCACGCCGGCTCTCCGTCGAGCCGAGTGGTTGGCCGATTCCGTGCCAGATGCAACCTTCATCATCGCGAGTTTCTCGCAGCAGCAGGAATGGGCGGAGCGAGCACATGAACTGGCAGCCCAACGACCTACGAGGGCCTTCATCTATGAAGAGAAGCTGACTGAGACGGCTGAGAGATTGGGCGTACCTGTTGAACACATCGTGATCGACAGCGAAGAGTTCCCGGTCAGCGAGCGAGAACTTCGTTCCAACCTTCGCGAGCATTACACCTGGCTCGTCCCAGCCGCTCGTGCGTCTTTCGCCAAGCGAGTCACGCTCGCCGGCGCCGAATCGACGGGTAAGTCCACTCTTGCGATCGACCTCGCTCACCACTACCAGACCACCTGGGTTCCCGAATATGGGCGCTGGTATACAGATGGACGGGTTGGGCTCAAAGACCGTACCTGGACTGCAGACGAGTTTGTCCGAATCGCCGTCACCCACCACCAGGGAGAGGAAGACCTGGCGCGCAGGTCTGCCAATGGGTTGGTGATCCTCGACACCGATGCACTCGTCACCAAGGTCTGGCACCGCCGGTATCTGGACTCGGAGAACCCTCCACTAGAAAAGCTGGTCGACCGCTACCTCCCCGACCTCTATTTCGTATGCGCTCCCGATTTCGCGTGGGTACATGATGGCACCAGGGAATCCCCCGACTACCGACATGACATGCACCTCGACACGTTGCACCTGATCGAGGCCACGGGCGTTCCGTACGTGGAGCTCACCGGCGATGCGCAGAAACGCCTCAAAGAGGCGATCGGAGTCATCGACGAGACGATCCAGTCCGAGCCTCTCATCTAGCGCGATGACAGTTCCCGCCGACGTCACGCCGCTCGGCGTAACGGTTGATCTCGTGTTGCTGTCGATTACCGAGCGGCTAGAGGTCATGCTGGTGAAGCGGGCCGTCGATCCGTTCAAAGGCTTCTTCAGCCTTCCCGGTCTATTCGTGAGGCCCGACGAATCCGTCGACGACGCCGCCGGGCGAGCGCTGGTGGAACAGACCGGCTTGACCGAAACCCAACTCTCCGGCGTGCACTTCGAACAACTAGGCACGTTTGGAGAGGTCGGACGAGATCCTCGCATGCGAGTGGTATCGGTCGCCTATCTCGCTCTGAGCCGGTTCCACCCCACTCCGACCGTTGGAGTCGAAACCGTCGGCACCGCATGGATGCCGGTGGACGACGGGAGACTCGAAGTGCTCGCGTTCGACCATCGCCTCATTCTCGATGCGGGTCTGGAGCGGGCCCGGTCCAAGCTCGAGTACACGACCCTCGCCACGTCACTGGTCGCTCCGTCATTTACTCTCGCCGAACTCCGCCAGGTATATGAAGTGGTTTGGCAGGAAAACCTCGA
>JAHEJY010000218.1 GCA_024638625.1 Actinomycetes bacterium | reverse complement strand
GGATTCGAAAACCTGTTCCTGGTCGCCACCATCGGCAGCGACTACACGAAAACGGGGATTGAGGCTTTCGCCGCGCAAGGAGCGAAGACAGCTGTGGTCGCCTATGAGGACGCATCATTTCCGACCGCGGTCGCCAATGGCGCAATCAAGCATCTCGAGGACAACGGGATTGAGGTTCTTGCAGTCGAGACCTACCCCGTCAACCCGACCGATGTAACACCGATTATCTCGAAATTCCGTGATCTCGATCCGGACATCTTCATCGGTGGTGGTCACTATGTAGATGCGGTCCTGTTCATCAACGCTTCGGAGGACACCGGGTTCTCACCAGACGGAATGTTGATCACGGTCGGACCATCGAACCCCAAGCTCATCGATGAGCTGGGCGAGTCCACGGAAGGGGTGATCGGGCCCACCCAGTGGGAGGCGACGATGGCCTACGAAGACGAGTGGTTTGGAAGTGCGGCCGATTATGCGGAGCGATACGAAAGCCTGTGGGGCGAACCCCCGGTCTATCAGTCCGCCTCGGCTACCGCCTCCGGCCTGGCTCTCCACATTGCCATCGAACAAGCCGGATCCACAGACACCGATGCGGTTCGCGAGGCGCTTCGAAACATGGACGTCAACACGTTCTATGGACCGATCAATTTCGACGAGCGGGGTGTGAACACGGCCAAGCCGATGGGCACCGTGCAGGTCCAGAACGGCGAGATCAACGTCGTTGCACCGAGTGCGGCGGCGGTCGCTGCGTTCAGCTACCCGATAGCGAAGTAGTCGAAGGACGGCAAACTCTGTTTCGGGAGACCGCTTCGGTTTCCCGAAACAGAGTGACGTGGAGTCAGAAACGGTGATGAGCAAGTAGTGGATACCTTCCTTCAGTCCGTGATCAACGGCATCTCGACGGGCGGGATGCTGACGATCATGGTGTTGGGGTTCACCATCATCTGGGGGGTGATGGGCGTGATCAACTTCGCCCACGGCGAGTTCATCATGGTGGGCGCCTACATGGCCTGGTTTGCGAGCTCCGAATGGGGTATCGAACCGCTCTACAGCGCAGTTCCCATCTTTCTCATCATGTTCGTCGTCGGCTTCATTCTGCAGAAGACAGTCGTCAATCGCGTGATCGATCGCCCCCATCTCGTGTCCTTGCTGGTGATGTTTGCCGTGTCGATCATTATTGCCAACACAGTGAAATTGATCTTCAGTGCGGACTTTCGCCGTGTCCAAAGCGACATCCAGAAGGGTTTCTGGTCGGTGGGTGACAATGTCACCATCCCCAGGAAGGGCACGGTCGTACTGATCGTCGCGCTGTTTGTGTTAGTGGCGCTCCAGCTCTTCCTGCAAAGAACCCGGCTCGGCAAGAGCATCCGGGCAGCCGCGCAAAATCGCGAGGCCGCCAAGATCGTCGGCATCGACATCAAATGGGTCTATGCCTTCACGTTTGCCCTGTGCATCGGCATCACCGCGGTGGCCGGTGCCATGACAAGTCCGATCATCCCGGTATTTCCCTTCATGGGAAGTGTGTGGACACTGCGGGCTTTCGTGATTACGGCCCTGGCCGGTCTGGGATCGGTCAAGGGCGCGTTCGCGGGCGCCATGGCTCTCGGGTTGATCGAAAGCCTCGTCACCACGTATACGCCGGGCGGCATTGGGTCAAACATGGGGGTCATCGTCGCCTTCGCGTTGCTCGTAATCACACTCGTTGCGCGCCCACAAGGTCTCTTCGGGGGTCTCCGTCCCGTCGATGCGACCGTGGGTTAAAGCGGATGTCTCGGCTCGCCGCTTCGCCGATCAGAACCCTGTTAGGAGTGGCCGGTGCGGCGCTCGTTGTGTATCTCTTCGTTCTCCCCTTTCTGCCAGAAACCACCAACTCCCGCCTATTCACGATCACCCTGATGCTCACCTCGATCGGGGTAGCAATCAGTTGGAACCTGACGGGCGGTTTCACCGGATACGTCGACTTCGGTCATGCCGTGTGGTTTGGCATCGGCGCCTACGGCACCGGCGTACTCATGTCCCTGCAGTCCGACCTCATCCCGCAAGAATGGCCTTTGATTCCCTCGATCATCATCGGGGCGTTGCTCGCTGCCCTGATCGCCAACCTGACAGGTCGGCTTACGCTGCGGCTGTCGGGTGCCTACTTTTCGATAGCAATGCTCGGATTCTTCGTGATGATGCGAGAAGTCATTCGCATCACGCGCCCTCTCACCAACGGAGGAGTCGGCCTGACTTTGCCGCCCTCGATCAACCGGCCACTCTGGTTCTATGTCCAGTTGGTCCTGGTGCTCGCCTTGCTCTTCTTTTCGTGGTGGCTACGGCGAACGCGATTCGGCGCCACTCTGATCGCGATCCGGGAAGATGAAGTCGGTGCGGAGATGCGGGGAATCGATACGGTCAGGAACAAGGTTCTCATTTTCACGGCGTCGGGGTTCATCACCGGAGTCTTTGGCGGGATGTGGGCCTACCAGAACACATTCATCGACCCCGACATAGCGTTCACCGAGATCCGCACCGTCGATGCCGTGATGGGCACGATGCTCGGGGGCCTCGGCACGGTCATGGGTCCGGTCATCGGCGCAGGTGTCCTCTACCTGCTGCGTGAGGTGCTGTGGGCGAACTTCCTCGACTTCCACCTGATCATGCAGGGCCTTCTCCTCGGCCTCATCGTGCTCTATCTCCCCAAGGGTCTCATCGGGATCTTCGGCGGCGATTCGACCTCTCTGCTTCGCCTGTTGGGACGGCGGGACGAGGACGACGACCACGAATCGACGTTCGATGGGATGACGTCGGCGCTCGACGACGATCCGACCCGCGACGCCGAGGTCAAGGCACCATGACGGTCGTCCTCGAAGCGAAAGGCGTCGTGCGCCGGTTCGGGGGTCTCACTGCGGTGGACCGGGTCGACATCGAAGTACACGCGGGAGAAATCGTCGGGTTGATCGGCCCGAATGGAAGCGGCAAGACGACCTTGTTCGACTGCTTGAGCCGGGTGCAGAACGTCAACGAAGGCACCATCATGTTGAACGGTCAGGACAT
>JAHEJY010000217.1 GCA_024638625.1 Actinomycetes bacterium | reverse complement strand
CTCGATTCCGCATGCCGGAGAAACCGCGGGTCCGGACAGCATCTGGAACGCCATCCGCTCGCTAGGGGCCGATCGCATCGGCCATGGAACAAGATCAACGGACGATCATGAGCTTCTCGCTCACCTGGCTGAGCACCGGATCGCACTGGAGGTATGTCTCTCCTCTAATGCGGCGACTGCCGTGATCGCCAGTGTCGACGAGCACCCGCTCAGCGAGATGATCAACGCAGGCGTGCCGGTTACCCTCAACACGGACGACCCCGCCTACTTCCGTACGACCCTCAACCACGAGTTGAAGCTCGCGCACGATGTCCATGATGTGGCGATCGAGAGATTGGTACAGATGCAGAGGGACGCTATCGAAGCTTCGTATGCCTCTCCTTCGGACAAGCGTCTGATCCTCGACGAGTTGGAAACGCACCCGGGCGGGGTTTCGGCCTAGGCGGTAACGAGTTCGGAGGTAGCTGAAGAGGGAGTGTCTGCTCGCCGCGTGAGTCGATTGAAGAGCAACAGGAACGGATATGTGAGGAGAGCCGGAGCCAGTAGCCAGAGAGGGCGGGTCAGCCACCACTCGAGGCTGGCCTCCGCCGGTGGCAGATAGTCGAAGACCACGAAAACCACCGCAATCGCGGCAGCCATGCCGGTACCGTGCATGAGGTAGAGCGGTAACGAGTTCTCGTTTACCCATGCGAACAACGAGCGCCAGCGTTCATCGGTCTCCAGGCGGTTCGTTACCCAGTCTCTCAGCAAGACCACCAGCCCCACCTGGAGAATGATCAGCCCCACGATCGCCAACGTCGGGGGGCCCATGTTGGAGAATCGGTCCTCCGGTACTCCTACAACCGACCTCGGGTAGAAGCCCATGTTCGTGAGTGCGACCAAGGCGAAGAGGCCGCCCCAGACAAACATCCAGCCAACGCGGCGCGGAGCGGCAATGAAGCGATCGTAAAAGAAGCCGAGCTGGTGGGCGAGGCCCCAGATCACAATGAAGTTGAGCCAGGCGGCCCACCCCTGGCCCTGCGTGAATCGCAGAACGTCGAACACGGCCGCCAGGCCGACCAGCCAGACGATCACCAGCTCGCCCCATTTCCAGTGGGCCCGGATCGCGAGAGGAGCGAGAGCCACCAACACCAGATAGACGATCAGAAACCACAAAGGCGACAACACGAGAATCACGGCCGACCAGGTCCAGGCGGGCTGGATGGTCGCTTCGATCACAAACCCGGCTCCTACCCAAAGACCGATGAGCACCAGCGCCGGTGGCAGGAGACGCATGACGCGCTTGCGAAGGAACCGTCGCGACGTGCCCCGCTCATAGTTGTCAAACGCGAGCCGGTGGGTATAGCCACCTACAAAAAAGAAGACAGGCATGACCTGGAGCAACCAGGTGATTGCCCACATCCCTTGCGTCGTGCCGATCGGACTGTTGGGGGACACCGAATTCGTATTTACCTCGAGAATGGTGAAACCCCAGTGCCAGATCACCACAACGACGAGAGAAAGCGCCCGCAAGAAGTCAATATATGGGTCGCGCCTGGTGGTCATAGATCCTCACGGATTGTATCGACACCCCGGGCGGCCGACCGGAGGGGAAGCCAGGGCGCCTGGAGCCCACCGGGAGTATCTTGATTCGATGCTCGACTACGACGACGACGATGAGCGCGATCGCCAATACTCGCCGAGCTCGATGGTCGAAGACGTTGAAGAACTCCTTGCGAGATACGAGACCGGGAGCCTCACAGCAAGATCAGCGATTGACTTCGAAGAGATCTCCTATGGCTCACAGGAACGCCAGGCCATGGACGTCTTCTGGGCATCATCGAATCGCGTCCATGTGTTCATCCACGGCGGCTATTGGCAGGAGCTTTCACGAGGGAGCGTCTCATTCCTGGCACCCGGATTCCGCGATCGAGGCACGACGTTTGTGGCGCTCGGATATCCGCTCGCTCCCCAGGCAACACTCGAAGAGATTGTCGCAAGCGTCAGAACAGGCCTGGAGGCCGCAATCAAGACGGTCGAGGCACGGTTGGGGCGGAGCCGAATCGTGTTGTCTGGATCGTCGGCCGGTGCCCATCTGGCAGCCATGACGGCGGGTGCTCACCAGCTTGCCGGGCTCGTCCTCCTCTCAGGCATTTACGACCTTGTTCCCCTCACCCGTACCTACGTCAATGATGCGCTGTTGCTCGACGAGCATCGGGCCGAACTTCTCAGTCCACTGCGATTGCCCCCTCCCGTGAATCTGCCGCCGACCCTCGTCGCACTGGGCGAGCACGAGACCGAAGCCTTTCAACATCAGAGCGAAGCACTTGCCCGTCATTGGAACATCGACCGCCCGCTCCAAATCGTGGGCCGCAACCACTTCGACGTGCTGCACGACCTCGCGGACCGCTCTACGATCCTCGGGGGAGCAATCGCGGCATGGGAGGACCATGGAGTTTGAATCCAACGCCCAATTCGCCGAGAAACTGGACGCCGAAGACCCACTGGCGACATTTCGGGAGCGATTCATCATTCCAACGCTCAATGGCGAACCAGTGGTCTACCTCGTTGGCAATTCCCTTGGGCTCCAACCCAAAACGGCGCAGAAGGCCATGGACACAGAACTGGACAGATGGGCGACGAAGGGCGTGGCCGGCCACTTTGACACCGTTCGTCCCTGGGTCGAGTATCACAAGGCACCCGGCGCTGCTATGGCACGGCTCATCGGAGCGCGGGAGGCCGAAGTCGTTGTCATGAACACGCTCACGGTGAACCTGCATTTCCTCATGATCAGCTTCTACCAACCGACGCCCAAACGGCACAAGATCCTGGTCGAAGATCACGCATTTCCCTCCGACCACTTCGCGGTCGAATCCCAGATCGCCCAGCGAGGACTTGACCCGGCGTCTTCGATGGTGACCGTTGCACCGAGGCGGGGAGAGGAGACACTCCGAACCGCGGATATCCTTGCGGCGATCGAGGCCCACGGTCCGGAGTTGGCTCTCGTGCTGCTGCCAGGAGTCCAGTACTACACGGGCCAAGTACTGCCGATGGCCGA
>JAHEJY010000216.1 GCA_024638625.1 Actinomycetes bacterium | reverse complement strand
CGTCCGGTGGGTCGGCCGCGGCGCTCGCAAGCGGCTCGGTGTGGCTCGCGACCGGCAACGACCTCGGCGGCAGTCTGCGCACGCCGGCCGGTTTCAACGGCGTCGTCGGACTGCGGCCGGGTCCCGGCCGGGTCCCGAGGGGGGCCAGGCTGCCGGCTTTCGACGCATTGTGGGTCGAAGGTCCGCTGGCCCGGTGCGTGCGCGATGTCGCGCTCATGCTGGATGCCGAGGCCGGCCACGCGTTAGACGATCCATTCTCCTTCGACGATCCGCAGACTTCGTTCCTGGGCGCACTCGAGGGCGACGAATTGCCGAAGCGCGTGGCATTCAGCCCTGACCTTGCCATCGTTCCGATGGCCGGGGACATTGCGGATATCTGCAAGCGCGGGGCGGAGCGGTTCCGGGATCTGGGTGCGGAGATAACGGACGAGATCCCGGACTTCACCGGCGTGCTCGACGGCTTTCAGACCCTCAGGGCGGTGCTGTTCGCCACCATGATGGAGCCCATCCTGGCCGAACATCGCGACCGAATCGCTCCGGAAATCATCGGCAATATCGAGCGCGGCCTCGAAATCACGCCCGAACAGGTGTTTGAAGCCGAACGCACGCGCTGGCAGCTCTATCACCGTATAATTTTATTCTTTCAAAGTCATGATCTGCTGGTCTGTCCTTCGGCATCCATCCCGCCGTTCCCGGTCGAACAGCGCTACGTCGAGGAGATCGACGGGCGACCCTGCGAAACCTATATCGACTGGTTTTCCATCACCTTCGCACTGACCATGACCGCCTGCCCGGTGGTGAGCATACCGTGTGGGTTCACCGCTGAAGGCCTGCCGGTCGGCATGCAAATCATGGGCAAGCCGAGGGGAGAGGCGGCATTACTCAGGGCGGCCTATCGGCTCGAAGAAATCCTGGGGCTCGCCACCCAGCTTCCCATCGATCCGCGATGACTCGGGCGATGACTCGGGCGATGACTCGGGCGATAACTCGGGCGATAACTCGGGCGATAACTCGGGCGATAACTCGGGCGATGACGTCTCCGGCAGCGTGGCGCATACCTCCTGCGGCGCCCCCGGGCGCTCGTCATCGTTTGTGACGACGCGGGTCCGCCTTTCCGTGCACCCCGACGCCTTCAATCATTCCACCTTTTCACCGTGTTCAAATAGTCCACGCATTGGTCGACCGGCACGACGTCTGCGAACTTTGCATCGATATCGAAGAGATTCCAATCGACTGCGCCGGGGATGCGATCGCCAATACACTCCTTGACCGCAATCGGCCGGAATCCGTCCGCCAGGCCGTCACAGATAGTCGCCCGGACACAGGCCGTAGCGGTCACTCCGGTGACGAGAATGGTGTCTATGCCGGCAGAACGCAGGTAGCCTGCCAGATAGGTTCCGTGAAACGCGCTCGCGCGCTTCTTGATCAAGACGTGCTCGCCCTCGATGGGCGCGATCCGTGAATCAATTGCCCAGAGCTCGGTATCGGCCTGATCGACCGCCTCGACGGGGATCTTGTGATGCCACAGACCCATGTCCGTATGCGGATCATTGCGATCCGTATTTTGATAACACGTCGTCACATGCACGACCAGATGACCGTTTGCCCGGCACGCCTCGAGCAACTGCTGGACTCCCGGGATGATCTGCTCATCGATGTCGTCACAGCTGAATGGGTTTCCCGGACGAGTCCAGGCGTTCGCGAGATCCACGTTCACGAGTGCCGGCTTGCGACCGAAGCCGATACGGCGCTGGAACCCTCTGGCCTGATAAAGCTTGGTTGCCGCAGCAAACGCTTCCTCGAGTCTCATCTTGAGCTCGGTCATTTCATCCGACATCGAATTCTCCTCCCGGGTGCGACTATTGCTCACCGGCCCCAAACCTCGTCGAGCAATCGCAACCAGTTGAGCCCCAGTATTTTCCGAATTCGGGCCTCGGTCCATCCGGCCCGCTCCATTGCGACGGCTAGATTCGGAAAGTCACGGATCGACGAGAAACCTTCGGGGAATTTAATCTCACCGAACTCGGTGAGGCGGCGCGCATAGCCCTTGTCGTGCGTGATCCAGTTGAAGAACGGCTCGCCATGGCCCTGCGTGAAATCCGTGCCGATCCCGACACTGTCTTCGCCAGCGATATCGATGACGTAGTCGATGGCCTCGATGTAGTCGTCGACGGTGGACTCCGGGCCGCGCCGCAGGAACGGGGGGAACATGGTGACGCCGACGAATCCGCCCCGTTCGGCGATGAAACGCAGCTCCTCATCCGACTTGTTGCGAGGATGTGCCTTCAACCCTGCGGGCAGGCAGTGACTGTAGGCGACCGGCTTGGCTGAAGTCTCGATCACGTCGCGAGAGGTGACGGAGCCGACGTGACTCAGGTCGCAGAGGATGCCGACCCGGTTCATCTCGGCGACGACTTCGCGACCGAAGTCGGACAACCCGCTGTCGGTGGATTCGTAGCAACCGCTGCCGACCAGATTCTGGGTATTGTAAGTCATCTGGACGATTCCGATGCCTGCGTCCTTGAAGATCTCGATGAACTCGAGGCGGTCCTCGAACGCAGAGGTATTCTGAAAGCCCAGGATTACTGCCGTCCTGTCCTGCTCTTTGGCACGATGGATGTCAGCCGTGGTCCGTGCTTTGACGATCAGATCATCGAACTCCCGAAACCAGCGGTTCCATTGTCCGATGTTCACCATGGTGTCGTGGAAGCCCTCCCACACCGAGCATGTGCAGTTGGCGCCGGTCAGTCCGCCGCGGCGCATGTCGTCGAAAACTTCCCGGCTCCAGTTGGAGACGATGAGCCCATCGAAGACGATCGCGCTCTCGTGCAGTGTCGAATCGGTCATCGTCTTACTCGTTTCAATGCTGCCGGCCGGTGTTGTTCCTCAATGGGCCGTAGAGATTCCCGTCCCTTCACAAGTAGATGGTCCGAACAATGTCGTCGATACTGCCTTCGAGGGATCTGACGAATCCACCGTCGCTGACCGCTCCATCGCGCAGAATGATAAACCGGTCCGCGACCTTGAAGGCCAGTGCGAGGTTCTGCTCGACCA
>JAHEJY010000080.1 GCA_024638625.1 Actinomycetes bacterium | reverse complement strand
GAGAGGAGACACTCCGAACCGCGGATATCCTTGCGGCGATCGAGGCCCACGGTCCGGAGTTGGCTCTCGTGCTGCTGCCAGGAGTCCAGTACTACACGGGCCAAGTACTGCCGATGGCCGAGATCGCGACTCGAGCCCATGAGGTCGGCGCCTATGCAGGTTTTGACCTCGCACACGCGGTCGGAAACATCGAGATGGCGATGCACGATTGGGAGGCGGATTTCGCGGCCTGGTGCACGTACAAATACCTCAACTCAGGTCCAGGGGCGGTAGCGGGCGCTTTTGTGCACGAGCGGCACCTCAACAGCGACCTGCCAAGACTCCACGGTTGGTGGGGACACAAACTCGAAACCAGATTCGAGATGGAGAACACGTTCGACGCCGAAGCGACGGCGGAGGCGTGGTCTGTGAGCAACGCTCCCATTCTGGCCATGGCACCTCTGATGGCGTCGATGGAGATGTTCGACGAAGTGGGCATGCCGGCATTGCGCGACAAATCGCGCAACATGAGCGCATATATGGATTACCTGCTGAACGTGAACATGGCCGACCGGGTCGAATCGATCACGCCCGTCCATCCGGATGAACGTGGCTGTCAATTGTCGCTGCGTATTACTGCCGATGGCACAGACGGAAAGCAGGTGTATCAACGCCTCGAGGCTGCCGGAGTTGCGTGCGATTGGAGATACCCGGCGGTCATCAGGGTCGCTCCGGCCCCGTTGTACAACACGTATGGCGATGTCTATCGTTTCGTGGAGATACTCGACGAATCCGTCGGGAGCTAGGCGTCCCGGGCTTCGCACCACGCATCGACGACCCGTAACAGATCGGCAGACTTGGCCTCGACATCCTCCCGGGATGCGAACGTGACATACCGGGCCGTGTCTCCGCCACCTTCGAGTATCGGATGGTCGCCCGGTATCTCTGCGCCGGTATGGAACATGAGACTTGCGTGAGCCTTGCTGCGCGGGTTGAAACTGGCGAGGTTGCCCTTGTACATGAAGGTCGGGCTCTTCCACTTGATGGTTTCGGTGATCCGGGAGTCCGTGAGAATCACGCTCCGGACCGCCATCACTACGTCCTTCATCGGATTGTCATAGTGGTCGAACCATTCGTCTACTTCGCTCGCCACAACAATTCCTCAAAGCGAACTGACATCAGAACGTTCCGAAGTAGGACTGCATTTCGGTTTTGATTTCATCGATCGTCTCGAAAGAGAACAGCTGATCGTGGTGTTCGTACATGACCTTGTGCTTAGAGATCACATTCTCGACGCTGAAGGGTACGAGCGGAAAGTCTGGCTGCATGACGCGATCCATCTCATGACCGCCAGACATCAAGCCTGTGCCGAAAATCTTCTTCTCACCGCCTTCGAGCTTGACACCAAACTCGGTCGAGAACCACGCGAGGCGCTTGACCGATTCTCGTTGATCGTCGGTCGAGGCGTTCAGATACGCCGGCGCGAAGATCTCGAACAACTCTGCGTATACGGGCAGCATGAAATAGGGGAGGTGGCCGAAGATGTCGTGGAACATATCCGGTTCCGGCGTCCAATCCAATTCCTCCCAGTCTCGCATGTAGTCGGTGACGAGAAACAGCTTCTTGTTCATCTGGGCATACCACTCATCGGCGTCCGAGTACCGGGTGTGGGTTCTTATGACCTTCCATCCGGTCACAGGTTCGATTCTCGATGTCAGGTAGTCCAACGACGGCACGCCGTCAGAAGGTATTCCGAGTGGCCCGAATCCCTCGAGATATTCGCTCGCCGCCCAACGTTCTACTCTGGGCAATTGCCTTCTATACAGTTCTGCCCAGGTCTTGTTCTGCTCAGGCGTGAAGTCGGGGTCAACTGCTTCGAACTGACTCATCAATCACCTCGCTTACTTGACGGGGCCTGCTTGGGCGGGGCCTGCCAGGACCTGCTTGAGGGGTGCTGCCAGCGCAATCCCCGGTTCAAATGTAGCCGATATCGGCGCCGACCACGGTCGTGAAATCGAGCCGCCACCGGTTTCAGCACAAGGCTCAGGACTATCGTGCGGACATGGATCTCGACGTCGAGTTTGTCCGTGCTCAGTTTCCCGCATTTGCGGTACCTAGCTTGAAGGGCCAGGCGTTCTTTGAGAACGCAGGCGGCTCGTTTGCATGCCGGCAGACCATTGACGCCCTCACAAGGTTTTACACCGAAACCAAGGTGCAACCGTACGCAACATTTGAGGCGTCTGCGAGCGCGGGCCAAGCCATGGATTGGTCTCACAGCCGCTGGGCCGACGCACTCGGTGTGGCACCGGACGAAGTTCATTTTGGGCCTTCGACATCGGCCAACACCTATGTCTTGGCCAACGCACTGCGATCCATGATCGAACCAGGCGATGAGATCGTCGTGACCAACCAGGACCACGAGGCAAACACCGGCGCAATCCGACGCATGGCCGACGCCACCGGCGCAACGCTCAGAGAATGGCGGATTGACCCCGAAACGGGACTGCTCGACGCAGCAGATTTTGGTGAACTTCTCTCCGATCGAACCCGAATCGTGTCGATTCCGCACTGCTCCAATGTCATCGGTTACGAGAACGATGTCACCGCGCTCACCGCGATGGCACACGCCGTGGGCGCCCGGGTCATCATTGACGGGGTGTCATTCGCCCCTCATACCATCTCGAACCTTGCAAATATCGGTGCCGATGTGTACCTGTTCAGTCTCTACAAGGTCTATTCGGTCCACCAGGGTGTCATGGTCGTACAAAACGACCTCATTGACGAAGTCACGAATGAGGGGCATTTCTTCAATGAAGCGCTCCCGGGCAAACGGTTGACACCAGCCGGTCCGGACCACGCCCAGATTGCGGCTGCTTCGGCCGTCCTTGACTATGTCGACATGCTCGCCGCTCACCACCGAGTCGATGGAACGACGCTGGAAAAGAGCGCCGGTGTTTCGAGACTCTGGCGAACCCACGAGACCCGCCTGCTTGAGCGTCTGTTGAGCACATTGCGCTCCCTCGATGTTCGAATCCTCGGGCCCGACGGTGTCGACGGGGCGAATGGCGCCTATCGATGTCCAACGGTTGCGTTTGTTCCACGCGGTGACCCGCACCGGGTGGCCGCCGATTTGGTCGAACGCCGGGTCATGACAGCAGCCGGCCACTTCTACGCATATCGGGTATTGCAGGGTCTCGGCATCGATCCTGAGCGTGGCGTCGTTCGGCTCTCGTTCGTTCATTACACGACCGAATCGGAGATTGACCAGGCCTCGGATGCTCTGCAGGCCGTGCTGAACACGTGATGGGTCGAATAGCGGTCGCTTTTCCGGTATCCTGTCCCGTCCCATTGCTCCTGGAGGTAGTGCATTAATCGCTGGCTAGGCCTGGCGCTCGTCCTGATCTTGATCGGTATCAACGGCTTCTTCGTTGCCGGTGAATTCGCCTTGGTTGCCGTGAACCGCAGTCGGGTCGAGGCCCGCTCCGCCGAAGGTGACCGGCGGGCGACCCGCCTCCTCCAGAAGCTGAAGGATCTATCGTTCGAGCTCTCCGGCGCCCAGCTGGGGATCACCTTTACGTCTCTGCTGCTCGGCGCCTTGGCCGAAGACACGGTGGCGAAGCTACTCGAGCCTCTCCTCGGAGAAATCGGTATCTCGTCGCTGGGACTCACTCTCGCCATTGCGCTGGTGTTGACGACGCTCACGCAAATGGTGCTTGGAGAGCTCGTTCCGAAGAATGTCGCAATTGCGCGTCCGTATCGATCGGCGATCCGGGTCGGATTGCCAATGGCCACGTTCAATGGCTTCGTGCGTCCGATCATCAACCTGTTCAACCGGTCGGCGAATTGGACCGTGCGACTCCTCGGAATCGAACCGCGCGACGAATTGGCCGGTCTGCGATCAATGCAGGAACTTCAAATGATCGTTCAGGCGTCGTCCGCGGAGGGCGAACTCGGCCTCGATGAAAGCTCCCTGCTGACGCGAGCGATCGGTTTCGTACAACGCGATGCGGGTGACGCCATGGTTCCCCGGGTCTCTGTTGTCGGAGTCGAAGCCGCCGCAACGCTCGACGATGTACGCCAGCTTGCGATCGAAACCGGACACTCCCGATTCCCGGTTTACGAAGAAAGCCTCGATCAACTGGTCGGGATCGTCCATGTCAAGGACATCTTTGGGGTGCCGCGCGAGCGTCGCGGGGCCACAACGGTGACCGCTATCGCCAGCCCGCTGCATGAGGTCCCGGATTCGATGCCGCTCGACTCACTCCTCATCGAGCTCCAGAACGAGGGTCGTACCGCTGCGATCGTCAAGGACGAGTACGGCGGAACGGCCGGGCTCGTAACCGTGGAAGACATCGTCGAGGAGATCCTCGGCGAAATCGAGGATGAGCATGACGCCCCGGATACGGTCGCTCCGGTCGAAAAACCGGGTGTCATCAGCGGAGCACTTCACCGGCGCGAGGTGGCCGAGGAAACCGGATTCTCCTGGCCGGACGGGGACTATGACACCCTCAGTGGATTCATCACGACGGTCCTCGAGCGCTTCCCTGAGGTCGGTGACGTCATTGAGGAGGAAGGTTTCAGGATCGAGGTCCTGACTGTCGACGATCATCGAGCGGACCGGGTTGCGATACGAGCAGTCGAGGAGGACGAGGCGGAATGACTGCGTTCGCCCTCGCCGCCATGGTGGTGCTCTTGCTCTTGAACGGGTTCTTTGTTGCAGCCGAGTTCGCCTTCACCGCCGCCAGCCGCCACGCATTGGAGTTTCGCAAAGGCCGGTCGGCCCACGCCGCGATAAAGGCGATCGACGATCTCTCGTTTTCCCTTGCGGGCGCCCAACTCGGGATCACCATTACCTCCTTGCTCCTTGGCGCGGTGGCCGAACCGGCGGTCGCAACGCTGATCGAGGCCGCGATCACGCCGTTTGTGCAGCTGTCGGACAATGTGCTGCACACGATCTCGCTCGTCATCGCCCTCTCGATCGTCGTGTTCCTCCACATGGTGATCGGGGAAATGGCCCCGAAGAATGCGGCCATTGCCGATCCCGAGAAATCGTCGATCATCATGGCATTGCCCTTCCGCTTCTACACGACCCTCTTTCGACCGGTCATCACGCTTCTCAATGGCACGGCCAACCAGCTCCTCCGGGTCTTCGGCATCGACCCTGACGAAAAGCGGGCGGCTCACACCGCCGATGAACTTGCCTCGTTGATAACCGCCGGTCGGCGGGAAGGGGTGGTGGAAGAATTTGCGCACCGGCTGCTGACAGGCGCGATCGATCTTTGGGAGCTGGACGCCTATCACGTCATGGTGCCACGCCCCGACATTGTGGCCATGCCTGACACCAGCACCCCGGGCGAGATAGAGCATTCGGTGTTCAAGCATGGCTACTCCCGCACGCCCATCTACCGCGACGACCTCGACAATGTCCAGGGCTTCGTGCACGCCAAGGACTTGCTGACGCTGCAAGATCACGAATTTGAGCAGCCGATTCCACCCCGGTTGATCAGGCCATTGCTCGTGGTTCCGGAGTCGGCCGGAGTGGACGTATTGCTCGAGGACATGCGAAGGCGCAGAAACCACCTGGCCCTGGTCGTGGACGAGCACGGCGGCACTGCCGGCATCATCACCATGGAGGACATCGTCGAAGAAGTGGTTGGCGAGATTCGCGACGAACACGACGCCGAGGGAGAAGGCATCAGACGCGTGTCGGCAGGCCGATTTGTCGTCGATGCGTCACTGCGACCATCAAAGGTACGCAAAGAAACCGGAATCGATCTGCCGGACGGCGACTACGACACCGTGAGCGGACTGGTCATGGATCGACTAGAGCGTTTACCCCGTGTGGGCGACCTGCTGAGCGAGCCCGGTTGGTCGCTGCGGGTAAGGCGCATGGACGGTCGTAGAGTCGGCGAGGTCGACGTCATCGCAAAACGCTCTCGCTCGGAACCAATGGCTTAGTCCGGTCTAGACACCGCCGCCCGTTTCGACCCGCCGGTGCGGCTCCGAGGACCATCCGGACCACGACCCGACATAGAGCCGGGGTCTACCAATACCCGTTGACTCAGCCGCCAATACACCGAGACAGGAGCTGACACCCGAACCGCAGTACGTGATGCTCGAAGCGTCTAACCCTGCTTCACGGAGAACGTCGCCAACGTCGGAGCGCAGAGATCCGTCCTGGAGGAGATCATCAAACGGAATATTGATCGCACCGGGAATGTGTCCCGCTTGCGGGTCAACCGGCTCCCATTCTCCGCGATATCTCATAGCAGCTCTGGCGTCGACCACCACACCACCGGAATCTAGATGAGCCTGCACCTGATCAGCTGATGCCATTGCGCTCTCCGGCCACGGCTGCGCAGGATGGTCCACCGGATCGACATCAACCGGTCCGGACTCCGTCGGTCCGGACCAGGCATCGAGGCCGCCGTCGAGGACTGCGGCGGGCCTTCCCAGGATCCGCAGCATCCAGACGAGCCGGGCGGCGGTCATCCCGCCGGAGTCGTCGTAGGCAACGACGGTTGTTCCGGGGCCGATACCGGCGGCACCGAGCCCGGCGGCGAAGACCTCCGGAGATGGGAGCGGGTGACGGCCGACCGAGGGGCCGGCCGGACCGGCCAGGACGGTCTCGAGGTCGACGAATCTTGCCCCTGCCAGGTGTCGCTCGAGGAAGGCGGCGTGTCCATTCCGACCGTCGAGATACCATCGCACGTCAGCAAGCACGATGTCGGACGATTGATCTTGGAGAGCGTGACTCACCCGGTCGGCCGTGACTATTGGTTCAATCATGAGAAACTTCCGACGTGGAGGAAAAAGAGGCTACCTACTTGTCAATAGCCTGTGCCTAGGGTGAAACCAATGGAACGCCCGATGGAAGTCCTTATCATCGGCAGTGGTGTCACCGGTCTCACCACCGCCATTCGACTGGCGGAAGCGGGGTTCAGAACTTCGATTCTCAGCCGGGAACGAGCCCTCGACACGACATCTGTGGTTGCGGCGGCGATCTGGTTTCCAGAACCGACAAACGAGGCATTCATGGCCAGGTCGCTCGAAGTCTTCCTCGAGCTCATCGACGACCCATCGGCTGGCGTATACCCCCTGGAAATCACGGAGTACCTGGACTATCGACTCGACGAGGCGAGCCCTGCGTGGGCGGAGCAGTTGCGGTCATACCGGGTTCTCGCCGACCACGAAGTAGCGGCACCATATATCTCAGGCCATGTCCTGGGGACCGTCCGAATCGAGCCGCCCATCTACCTGGCCTACCTCGAACGTCGCTTGGCAAGCCTTGGCGGCACTCTGAACTACCGCGAGATAGATGACCTGTCCCTGGTCGCTGCCGACAACCGCGTGGTTGTCAACTGCACCGGTCTCGGCGCCCGGACCCTCGTCGGAGATGAGTCTGTGCAGCCGGTCCGGGGTCAGGTTGTTCACGTCCGGAATCCGGGTATCACCGATGGATACCACACGCACATCACTGGCGGTCCGTTCACGTATGTGCTGCCCCGCAACGAGGTTGTCGTGTTAGGAGGTACCCGGATTGTCGGCGAATGGAGTCTCGAGCCGGACCAAGAAACCACGGAACGCATCGTTCGTGAAGCCACGGCACTCGACCCCCGGCTGTCCGGATCCGAAATCGTCAGGGTCGCAGTCGGACTTCGACCAGGTAGACCGAACGTGCGGGTCGAATTCGAGGAAACTGCCGCGGGACCGGTTGTCCACAACTACGGCCACGACGGCAACGGGTACGGCCTCAGCTGGGGTTGCGCCGAAGAGGTTGTCCGCCTCATCGAATCACGGGGTGGCGGCATTACATCTTGACTCGCGTGGTGCCCGGATAGAAGGAACCGAACTGCGCGGTGGCGGGAATCCGGTCACCGGCCACCTCGATTTCGAAGTTTCCGCTTTCGAGATATTCCTTGTCAACTCCGTCTGCGTTTTCGAGATATCCCATGGCAAGGCACGAGTCCATGACGTAAGACCACATGCCCGACGTCGTCCTTCCGACGATGACACCATTGCGAAGAATCGGCTCGTCGTGATAGAGCACCCGGTCGTGATCGAGAAGCCGGAATTGAACCAGCCGCTTGTTCCGGGGGCGGCCCTTTTGGGCAAGCAGTGCGTCTCGACCGACGAACCCACCCGGCTTGTCGAAGTCGACTGCAAAACTCAAGCCGGCTTCAATCGGGGAGTCCTCGTCAGTGATGTCATGACCCCAATGCCGGTAGCCGGCTTCCAGCCGAAGCGTGTTCATGGCGTGATAACCGGCATGGTGGAGCCCGTGATCTAGACCTTTCTGGCTAATCGCATCGTATAGATCGGCGGCAGCTGCATAGGGAACGTAGAGTTCCCAACCGAGCTCGCCGACGTAAGAAACCCGCAGGGCCAGAACTTCGATCCCGGCTACCTCTATGTTCTGTGACGTTGCGAAAGGAAAGGCATCGTTGCCGAGCGGAGCAGGGGTCAGATCGGTCAACAATGAACGCGATTGCGGGCCCATGACGCCGAGCACGGCGAGCTCTTCCGTGACATCGCGGATCTCGACTGCTCGACCCGCACTGATCCTGCGGAGCCTGGCGAAATCGCGCGTGCGGCTAGCTGCAGCCGTAACGACCATGAACTCGAACTCGGACGTCCGGGTGACCGTCACATCGGCCTCTATCCCTCCGCGGACATTGAGCCATTGGGTGTAGACCACGTCGCCGACAGCTCTGTCGACGTCGTTCCCCGAAAGCTGGTTGAGTACGTGGGCTGCGTCCGGGCCGCTCACCGAATACTTGGCGAACGAAGTCTGGTCGAAGAGGCCCACCCGGTCCCGAACCGCCTGGCACTCTGCCATCGAATGCTCGTGCCAGTTCTGTTTGCCATACGAGTATTCATAGGTTCGTTCAACGCCATCGGGGGCGTACCAGTTAGGCCGTTCCCACCCGGCCGTTTCTCCCCACACCGCGCCGGCCGCATCCAGCCGATCGTGCAGCGGAGAACGAATGATGTTCCGGGCGCTTTCGTATTGGCGGAACGGCCAGTGCATGGCATACAGCAGGCCCAGGCTTTCTGAAATTCGGTCGTTCAGGAAATCGGGATCGGCCTGAAAGGGGAACGTTCGGCGAATATCGACCGGCCACAGGTCCATCGGTGGATGACCATCGATGATCCAGTCGGCGAGCACCCAGCCGACCCCGCCCGCCGACTGGATGCCGACGGAGTTGAAACCGGCCGCCACATAGACCCTGTCGATTTCTGGCGCCTCCCCGAGGTAGTACGCGCCGTCGGGCGTGAACGCCTCGGGACCGTTGAAGAACAACTGGACGCCCGCTTCTTCCAGTGCCGGGACCCGATGCATCGACCGTTCGAAGATGGGACCAACGTGATCCCAATCTTCGGGGAGGGTGCCGAAGGTGAAGTCTCGCGGGATGCCATCGAGGTTCCAGACTTTCCCTCGCGGCTCGAAGAAACCAGCCATGATCTTGCCGGTTTCTTCCTTGAAGTATGTGTAGTTGCCCGGGTCCCGAAGTGTGGGTAGCCCGGCTTCTACACCTTCGATCGATTCCGTGACGATATAGAAGTGTTCGCATGCCTGGAGGGGAACATTCACGCCGGCCGTGGCCGCCAGCTGTCGGGTCCACATGCCTGCACACAACACAACAGCACCGGCCTCTACGTAGCCCCGTTCTGTCTCGACGCCCACAATTCGTCCGTTTTCGGTACGGAGCTTCTCGACCGCGACCCCTTCGACGATGCGCACGCCGCGGTCGCGGGCTCCTTTGGCGAGAGCCATAGTCGTGTCTACCGGGCTCGTCTGGCCATCCTGAGGAATGAAAACGGCGCCAACCAGGTCATCGGTGCGCATGAGAGGCCACCGTTCGGATGCTTCGTCGAGCGATATCTCATAGGCATCGACGCCCACGGTCTTCGCCATCGACACTCCGCGCATGATCTCTTCCCAACGTTCCGGGTTATCTGCAACAGAGATCGAGCCAGGAGTGCGGTATCCGGTAGCGTGGCCCGTCTCGGCTTCCAGGTCTTCAAACAGCCGGGCGGAATAGGTGGCCAACCTCGTCAGGCTGTGCGACGATTTGAGCTGGGACACGAGACCGGCCGCATGCCAGGTCGTGCCGCCGGTGAGTTGGCCCTGCTCCAGCAAGAGGACATCCGTAACACCTCGCCGGGCCAGATGATATGCCACACTGCAGCCCACGATGCCACCGCCGATTACGACGACTTCGGCACTGTCACCGAGATCATTCATGTGGCCTCACGGCGCCATCGACCATCGGCTCCGGAGACGACGTCGACCGGCAGAATGATGTTGAAGGCGTCCCGGATCTCGGCGTCTTTCTCCGGGCTCACGTGCGACGGATAATGAGAAGCCAGTGTTCTCACCACATAGTCATGCGCTCGATCCGATGCGTCGGTGGCCCCTTCATCCTTCCAATCGTCCGGGCTCAGGCGATCGCCGATGATCGGATAGACGTAATGCTTTTCCATGAGGTCAAGGGTTTGGGGATGGCCGAGAAAATGTCCCTCGCCGTGTACCACATCGTCAAACACGGTCCGGGCCATCGAGTAATCATCCGTCTCGATCCCGCGGATCGTTCGGTTGACCGCCCCGAGCAGATCGTTGTCGATGACCATCATCTCCAGGGAATGGCCGAGGAGCGCGGCGAGCATCCCGGCCGATTCGTAGATCACATTCGTACCGGCCTGCGCAACGAGAGAAACCGTCAGTCCTTTCTCATGACCAGCCTGACCATCTGGCAGTTTTGAATCGGCCATGCCTGCGGCGCTCCCGGACGGCAGGCCCAGCCAGTTCGCCAACTGGCCGGAGCCGGCATTGAGGAGCGCTTCCTCTCCGCTGCCTCCGCTCATGGCGCCCGTCCTGAGATCTGAGACAAATGGCCACATGCTGAAGATGCATGGGTGGCCCGGGGACAGCAGGTTGATGTTGGTGAGAGCAGCAAGACACTCCGCCATCGCCTGCACCAGCGACCCGGACAACGAAGCCGGCGAGGTGGCACCGGCCTGTCCCGCCGAGAGCAGGTTGATGGGCATGCCGGTCCTGACCTGGGCCACCATGCATTCGGCCGTATCCTGCGCGAACCGCAGCGGTGGGACCACAAAGGTGGCGTTGGCGACGACAAAGGGGCGCTTGCGAAATGCACCTTCCTCCCCGAGCAGCATGTCGTACATGCTCACGACCTCGTACACATGCTCTGGCTGGAAAAACGACGTCCCCTGAGGTTTGGTGGTACCCATCATGGTCGCGTACGCCGTCACCATGTCGAGATCGCGCGCGTTGTCGGCATCCCTGGCAACAACGGTCCGAACGTACGCGTGGATGTGCTCGAGCGTGTCTGCCAATCGAGCCGAGTCATACAGGTCCGCCGACTGTGACTCGCGAAATGTCCTGGTGCCATGATCGAGCATCAGCACGGCCGCCCCCGCGGTGCTGAAGTGAACGTTCTGGTCCTTCAACTCGATGCTGCGATCTTCGTCCAGGCCGTGCCAGACAAACTCCTTGGTTGCCGAATCGATCGCGCGCTTGACCAGGTCAGTGGGATAGTGCAGACGGTCGTCGTCGTCCATCCAGCCGCCTGCCTCAACCGTCGATTCGATGAAGGCTGGAATGGGAGATCCCATCCCGAGCTCCTCGAGCAGGTCGAGCGCATTCTCGAAGATGTCCTGAAGCTGGGCATCGGACAGCGGTCGATACTGACCTCCGGTTTGCCCCGGCCGTACGGGCTTGACGGGAAGCTCGGCGGACCTCGCCGCCAGGCGTGCCTCGCGCCCGCCGGACCGCCGCCCCACTAGACGCGAAGCCGTTCGCTCTTGGGATCCCAGACCGGATCGGCCAACACGGTGGCGCGTCGGATTTCATCCATCACTCGCACATCAAACGTCGATCCGGGCTCGGCGAACGCGGGCTCTACGTAAGCAAACAACACGCTCCGGCCCACTGAATGCGCCCACGTACCGGCCGTGGTGATACCCATTACCCGGTTGCCATCCAGTGTCGGCTCGTTTCCACGGCAGTCGGCGTCAGCTGCGTCGAGCTCGGCGTACACACAGACCATCGAGAGCTCTTCGTTCTGCCTGGCGGCGGTTGCCATCTTGCCCTTGAAGTCCTTTGACATGTCTACAAAGCGCATGATGTCTGCTTCCACGGGAGTGATTTCTGTCGTCAACTCCGATCCCCAGGCCTTATAGCCCTTCTCGATCCGCATGACGCCCATGGCATACGTACCGAACTCGACCATCTCGTGGGGAGCGCCGGCTTCAACGAT
>JAHEJY010000215.1 GCA_024638625.1 Actinomycetes bacterium | reverse complement strand
CCTTGGCCCCAAATCGCGACCAGATCGTAGCCGCGGCGATGTCCAACTACCTGATTGCACCCGGCGCTTAGACGAACTCAGGACTGTAAGGGGCGGACACCCGAACGAAGCTTGTCGACGACTTCCGTCAGCGGCGCATACAGCAGTTCTTTGTCAACCGCCGCAACCATCGCCCTCCCATACATGGCCCCGTGGGCCGCTTTGGCAACCCAACGCCGGCGATCTGCGCCGAGCGCCGACCGGACCGTGCCGGACACGCTCTCATCGAGTCCCAGGATCGCCAAAACGGCATCGATATCGGTGCGGCTCGGCGCCCGACCCGAATGAGCGGCTCGCGCTGACACGAGGTTGATGGCGGCGGTCCGTACGCGCCCGATGTCCTCATCAGCATCAAGATCCATGTCGCGCTCACTCAACAACCGGAGGGCATAGCCGGTATCTGGTCCCGGCGTACCGAAACCCGGACCACTCGGGACGTCGCCAGGGCCAGAAAAATCGCCGGGTCGGTTTGCTCTCCAGGGCCGCGCGACCATCGGTCCGATACTGCCTCGCGGGAGATCTCCGGCGTCGAGTTCGATTTTCGGCTGTTGGGCCATCGTTAAACGATCGTCAGCCAGTCGGTGTGGTCGGCATTCTTGCCGGTCACGGCTTCCATGTACATCGTCTGAGCTTGCTGGGTAATCGGCCCGGGTTTGCCGTCTCCGACCGGGCGATGGTCGATCATGCGGATTGGTGTGACCTCAGCGGCAGTACCGGTGAAGAACGCCTCCTCGGCGGCGTAGGCATCAGAGCGCGTGAGGCTGGTCTCGATGACTTCGATTCCAGACTCCCGCAGGAGAGTTGCCACTGAATGCCTCGTGATCCCCGGCAGGACACCGGAGAAACTCGGCGGCGTATAGACGACACCGTCCCGAATCAGAAAGAGGTTTTCGCCACTGCCTTCTGCCAGGAAACCTTGATCGTTTAGCAAGAGCGCCTCATCAAATCCGCCTGCTTCGGCTTCCAACCTGGCGAGGATGGAATTGAGATAGGCCCCGCCGCCCTTGGAGCCGGGAAGCAGCGACTGCTGATCGATCCGTCGCCACGACGATACGCCGATGCTGATGCCATTCCTCAAGGCCTCTTCACCGAGATAGGCGCCCCATTCCCAGGCGGCGATGATCACCTCGACCCTGGCGTTCGTCGGATTGAGGCCAATGGCGCCAAGTCCCCGGAACGCGATCGGCCGTATGTAGGCCGCAGGCAGCTCATTGGAACGGATTACATCTTTTGCTGCATTCGCAAGTTCGGATGCGCTGTAATCCAAGGGAATCTGATAGGCCTTGCACCCGTTGACGAGCCGCTCCATGTGCTCGTCAAGCCGAAACACCGCCGGACCTTTGTCGGTGGCATAGGCGCGGATGCCCTCGAAAACCGAGGTTCCGTAGTGCAGGGCATGGCTGAGAACGTGGACGTTGGCATCATCCCAGCCGACCAGTTCTCCGTTCATCCAGATATAGGGCACAGTTTGCATTCCCCTATGTTGCCACGTTTTGACGGTCCTGTGGTAGCTCCCCGGCTGGGTAACGTTCTCGCGTGGCCATGACTTCGATCAGACGGTTCCTGGCAGCCGGACTCGGAGTCGGCTGGATCCCGGGAAAGATCAGAGGCTCGGACGATGGAGCCGGGACATTCGGTGCCGCGCTCGCCATTCCTCTTGCGTTGTACACAGAGCCCCTCGGCACCTCGATCCAGCTCGCAACGTTGCTAGGGGTTTCAGCGGTTGGGATGTGGGCGGCAGGCGTCGCCTCCGAAGGCGAAGATCCGGGATGGATCGTCATCGACGAAGTGGCCGGTGCCTTCCTCGGGGTCCTGACCCTGACCGGATGGCCATTCGTAATCGGATGGATCGTCGCCAGAGTCGGTGACATCACGAAAAGGTTTCCATTCGTGAAATGGGCGGAAGATATCGGCGGACCGGTCGGCATCATGGCCGACGACCTCGTTGCGGGAATCTGGGGATTGTTGGCCGGATTGATAGCCCAATCGCTCCTGGCTTGATGGGGTCCGGCGGGTCGCGAAAGAATCCAAAGCGATTTATTCTGACGCGCAGGCCCATCATTGGTACCCTCCACCCTGTGTGGTGGCGCCGTGCTGGCAGCCGAACATGAAGTTGGATCACCGGGCATCGGATCAGCGTCGGATCAGCATCGGATCAGAACGAGTGATACGGGTGAGCCAACCAGAGGACGAATAACCAACGGGCGGCAAACGGCCGCATGAACGGGCAAGGTGGGTCGGAACCAGCGATGAGACTTACATCGGTCGGTATCAGTGGCGAAAACACCAGCCGGGCGGCCATGAGCGGCCGCAAGACCCCGCTCAACAAGAGGTATTCGCTCGGCATGGCCTGGTACGTTGCACTGGCGCTCGTTGCCGGACTGATCGGGTCGGTCGTGGTTGGTGGTCGCTCATCGCAGGCAACCGACGCGTGTCCGTTGCCCGGCGGCGGCCAGGTCGTGTTCCTCACCGACCAGTCGCTGGTTGGTTGGAGCCAGGGTCCGAACTCTTATGGACATGTGTCGGTCGATCTGGAGGCGGGCACCTACCGCGTCATGGCTGCGTCATACGACCCACACTCCACCAAGCCCGACCAGGTCCAAACTCAGGAGCAGTGGTATCTCGAGGGATACAACGACCACGTGTGGACGTTCCGTACGCCTGTCACGCCGGACCTGGCCGAAGATCTGGACACCGCCACGTACACCCTCGCCGACCGTATGGAAATCGCTGCCACCGATGCTGTCACGGCCTTCCATGCCCACCCTGGGACCAATGAACCCAACTCGGTTGCTCCGCTCTGCGTCGGCTTCTACCCGATCGAAGCTGCCCAACCGGCCATTCCCACGGATGCATTCTGTCCGCTCACCGAAGGCATCGTCGTCGAACTGACCTCTGCCAAACTCCTGGCAGATTCCTCGGACCGGCACAGTTTCGGTCCGGTGAGCGCCTCCATTCCTGCCGGAACCTACGACGTCACCTTGGCCAGCTTCGACGATCACAACAACAAGCCCGAGCAATCACA
>JAHEJY010000079.1 GCA_024638625.1 Actinomycetes bacterium | reverse complement strand
TCGATGTAGACGGCATGCTGTCGCGGTTCCAGGACAGGGCAGAGGCAGTTCGATCGCGTCCTCTCCCGCCCGTGGCAGGAGAAGAGCGCATGAAATTCGTCCAGCAAGCCGAGACGGATTTTGTCGATTACAAGCTGATCGGCGATGCTTCGTGGACCGTGGAGGACGACGAGCTCGTGCTGCGCATACCGCTGCGTTCGAGCTGAACCGGCTGGTCTGAGCTTTTTTGCAGATCCGGCCGGCCGGCGGGCCAGTAGGGAGCCCGCTTTGCAGGTCAACCCGCATGGAAAGATTTCTGGTTGCCCCTCTCGTTTCCATCCGACCTATCTCAGATTACTCATTCAGGTTGTCTCGCTCAGATTGCCGGACGTTCAGTCGCCGTCAGGTCGCTCACGAGTCGGGTACAGTAATCACATCGCTGTAGTTCTCATCTTCGTGCTCGCACCACCCACCTGGGACGGGTGTTCGTCAAGCGCAGAGCGCAGGATGAGCTGAAGAAAAGGATGGGCGTCATGCGCCAATACCTCGACCTGTTAACAGATGTGCTCGAGCATGGGACCGAGCAACGCGACCGTACCGGTACCGGCACCATCAGCGTGTTCGGACGCCAGACCCGGTATGACCTGGCGGATGGCTTTCCGCTCGTAACAACCAAGAAGATCCACACGAAATCTGTCATTCACGAACTGCTGTGGTTCCTGGCAGGAGACGGAAACGTGCGATATCTCCAGGATCATGGCGTCCGCATCTGGGACGAGTGGGCCGACGCGGAAACCGGTGATCTTGGTCCCGTGTATGGCGTGCAGTGGAGGTCTTGGAGGACGCCTGATGGGAGAACGATCGATCAGATCGCCAACGTCATAGAGCAGATCAAAGCACAGCCGCACTCACGGCGCCACATAGTCTCGGCTTGGAACGTTGCCGATGTCCCCGCCATGGCGCTGCCTCCGTGTCACACGATGTTTCAGTTCTATGTCAATGGCGAACGCCTCAGTCTCCAGTTGTACCAGCGGAGCGCTGATTTGTTTCTTGGCGTGCCGTTCAATATCGCGTCGTATGCCCTCTTGCTTCACATGGTCGCTGCCCAAACCGGATATGAGGCAGGCGAGTTTGTGCACACGATGGGAGATGCCCATATCTACGTCAACCATCTCGACCAGGTACGAGAGCAGCTCGATCGCGATCCGCATGACCTGCCACATCTGGAATTGAACCCCGGGGTTGCGTCAATTTTCGACTACCGATTCGACGATGTTGTCTTGTCGGGGTATGCCCCTCATCCGGCGATCAGGGGCAGGGTTTCGGTGTGAAATGTCGATGAGGCACAACCTGTCGTACTGCTGGCGCGCATCCATGTTTGACGAGGTTTTCGCGTTCCCGGTAACCTGAAAAGATGCGGCCTTCCTCGACACGGGTACTGACGGCGATAGCGATTCTGGGGGTTTTGCTCGTTGCCGCTTTCCCGCTGTACATTCTGCTCGACCTCACATCGCGGGGTGATGGCATGGGGATCTGCCCGTCCGGGCTGGCCGGCTGCAAGACCCCGCTCCTGTCGAGCTTTCAGCTTTCGGCAACGCTCGTGATCGTCATCATGTTGATGCTGGGGTTCTTGCGTTTTGTGGTCTGGATGGTTGGCCGCATGGATCAGCGCTGACGAGCCCGGACGCCGATTCGCGTTCATGGCCGCTTGTTTCGCCGAGACTCCCGACCAGTCGGCCGGCATGTGCGCTTGATTCACTCGTCCGGGCTGGTATGCAGCTGCAATAGGGTCTGACCGATGCCATACGAACCAGAGCCCAGCGAGTTGCAAGTGAAGCGGGCCAGGAGCATCTTGCGCCGGCTCAAACTCCGGTATCCGCAGATCCGGACGGCACTCGACTACCGAAATCCGTTCGAACTCCTCACATCGACCATCGTTTCGGCACAGACCACGGATGAGAATGTAAACAGAGCGATGCCCGCCCTGTTCGCCCGGTATCCGACGCCGGAGGACCTTGCCCAGGCGAACCCGGAAGAGGTCGAACAACTGATCTATTCGACCGGGTTCTATCGACAGAAGACCACATCGATCCTGAGCATGGCCACTGACCTCGTCGACCGATTCAACGGTGTCGTTCCCGACAATCTCGACGACCTGGTGAAGTTGAGGGGCGTCGGCCGAAAGACGGCGAGTGTTGTACTCGCCGAGGCTTTCAACAAGCCGGCCATCGCGGTTGATACCCATGTAAAGCGTCTTGCCGGCAGATGGGACCTCACGAGTTCGACCGACCCCGACAAGATCGAGCTCGACCTCATGGCCGTGTATCCGAGACGGCAGTGGGCCGGGGTATCGATGCGCTATATCCAGTACGGGCGCGATGTCTGCACGGCCAAGAAACCTGCTTGCTTTGACTGCAGCCTGGTCGATCTGTGTCCATTCGAGGACAAGACACCAGCCCCTTGAAACGGTGCTGACTCCCGGCAGTTTTCTCGACCGTTCCCGCGATGGGCGGATTCGACGCCTGGCGGTCCCGGCGCTCGGGACCCTTGCGATAGAGCCCCTGGTCAGTATCGTCGATACCGCGTTCGTCGGGAGGCTTGGCACGAACGCCGTTGCTTCGTTGGCCGTGGCCAGCGCTGTGCTTTCGGTCGCCTTTTTCCTGTTCAGTTTCCTCGCACACGGGCTGGGCCCGCTCGTTGCCCAGGACATAGGAGGAAAACGGGAAGCCGATGCCCAGGCACTGGCCGGCAACGGATTGGCCTTGGCGATCATCGGCGGGGTGGTGGCGCTCGCCGTGCTCGAACTCGCAGCTCCTCAGCTGATACGTGCTGCTGGTGGCGTGGCATCTCTTGAAAACAACGCGATCGAGTATCTGAGGATTCGAGCATTGGCCGTTCCTGCTCTCTTGTTGATAACTCTTGGGAATGGGGTGTTTCGAGGACATGCCGACACCGTCACGCCGCTATGGATCGCTCTGCTGTTCAACGTCATGAACGCAATACTTGATCCGCTTCTCATTTTCGGTTTCGGTTTTGGCCTGGCGGGCGCGGCGTGGGCGTCTGTGATTGCCCAGTGGACAGGCGCCATCGTGTTTGTAGCTGTTCTCACCAAGCGGTCGATGCTGGGCGCTCCGCGCTTGTCTGGTTCAAGCAGGCTGCTGAGGGTTTCGCGTGATTTCTTGGTGAGAACCGGGTCGCTGGTCCTCACCTTCTTCATGGCCACCCGGGTGGCTGCCACCATCTCAGAGGCGGCTCTCGCCGCTCATCAGGTCGCTACCCAGATCTTCTTCCTACTCGCGCTCGCGACCGACTCGCTGGCGGTTGCCGGTCAGGTGATGGTCGGCCAATACGTCGGAGCCGCAGACAGATCGTCGGCGCGCCGCGTCTCCGATCGGCTCATCACAATCGGGTTGGCTGCCGGTCTGCTGACAGCAGCCACCATTCTCGCAATCCGGCCGTTCCTGGGCAGGCTGTTCCTGGATGACCCCGCGGCTCTTGCCGAGTTGAGTACCGCGCTGTTGATCATGGCGCCCGTGGCGATCGTGGGGGCTTTGGCGTTTGTATGGGACGGGCTCGTGATGGGGGCAGGCGATTTTGGCTATCTCGCCAGGACGATGGTGATCGCATCGTCGGTGACCATCGCTACGTTGTTGTGGGTCCAGTCGCAGGAAGGGGGCTTGGCCGGAGTGTGGTGGTCTCTGGTGCTTCTGATGATTCTTCGCTCGGCGATGATGATCCCATGGCACCGTCGCCTGGGGGCGGTTTTGCGATGATCGTATCGCGCGTTTCGGGCACCATGAGAATCATCGGGATCGACAGGAGCGTGACGGCGCCAATCAAGCCGATATAGAGCGGGAGGCCGATCTCAGCAATTGCGACACGGCCGAACGCCAGGCTGGTGATCGCTCCCACGACGCTCATGACCATCAGCACAGAAACGGCGCTCGAGCGAACATCTGTCGGGAAGAGCTCCGCGCGCATTGTTTGAAAAGCCGGCACAAACATCGAGGCCCCAAAGCTGCCGATGACGATACCAAGTGCGATCAACCATCCGCTCGTGAAGAAGAACGAAATACCACCTACGACGCCGAGCATGGTTCCGGCAACGGCCGTCGGTTTCCGTCCGACCACGTCTGCGACGCGTCCGCCGACCAGGAGGCCAAACGACCCAATCGCCCCGGCGCCGATGATGACCAGACCAGCACGCAACGATCCCCACCGACGCGTGTTGATCAAGAAATCGTTGACGAAGGATGTCGTCAGCGCCGTGAATGCGCCTCCCAGGAAACCCGCAACGGCGAGTGGCAGTAGTCGGCTGCGGAATCGCACGAGAACCGCAAAGTTGAATCGATCGGCGTTGACATCGAACGCCCGGCTTTCATCGAGAAACCGGAAGAGAGCCGGGAGCGTGAGAAGTCCCAGCGCGCTCAATCCGAACAGCCACTGATATTGCGTCCCGAGGTCGAACATGGGGGCGAGGAGGTAGGCGAGGCCGCCGGCGACGCTCGTTGCCAGGCCGAGCACGCCGAGCCCGACACCGCGTCTGCCGTGGTGGAGCTCCTCAGTCAAGTAGATGACCCCCAGGCCGGCGACTGCCGTTGAGGCCCCGCGTGCGACTGCCTGCAGCGTGAGAAACATGCCCACATCTTCGACAAACGCCGTCCCGAGGTTGGCCATCAACAACAACGTCAGACTCGCCAGGAGGGGCGCCCGCCTTCCAAACCGGTCTCCGACAATCCCGAACAGGATCGCTATCAACACCCCGATGCGAACGAGGGCGAGGGCGCCGCTGGCTTCTTCGGGCGTCAGTCCGAAAGCCACACGCCAAAAGGGGAGAGTTACAACCAGCAGGCTGCCGGCGAATGACTGGGAAAGCCCGGCAATGATGATGAGCGTCAGGATGCGCCGGTCGTTCCGGTCCATGGTCGCCTCGGGTAGAAAAGAAACGGCGCTGGGGCCGGGGCAGCAATCAGGCTACCAGCATGGGCTCTCAGTGCAGGGTTTACCGTGATCGGGCTTGCGTTCGGGGATTCATTTCCGCTCCGGAACATATGCATGGCCTGCGGCGTTAGCTTGCAGTATGGAAATTGAAGGCCTCAGCCTGATATCGGTAGTCGTCGCGTTCGGATTTGGAGCGCTGTCGTTCATCTCGCCATGCGTCCTGCCCCTGCTGCCAGGGTATTTGAGCCTGATGACCGGTTTCTCCGTAGCAGACCTCAAGGAAGGCGAAGCAGACACCGCAAAAGTGGTCCGATCGACACTTCTGTTCATTGCCGGGTTCTCGCTGGTCTTCATCTTGCTTGGAGCAGGGGCCAGCCTGTTCGGGAGCTGGATCAATCCACGGCTGAGTGAAATCGGCGGCTGGGCCGGATGGCTCGTCATTGTTTTCGGCATCTTCATTGCGGCAACCGCGATCTGGACGCCGACTGCACTCATGCCGGTCATGCGTGAACGCCGGCTCGAGGTGCGCCCTTCGCGGCTCGGAGCCTTTGCGCCTCCGATGATGGGTGTTGCTTTTGGCTTTGGATGGACTCCGTGCATCGGTCCGATCCTTGGTTCGATCCTGACGATCGCCAGCGCCAGCGGACGGGTCGCCGAAGGAATCGTCTTGCTGTTGTCGTACTCGCTTGGACTGGGTGTCCCGTTTCTGGCCGTGTCGGTGTTCACGAAGAAGCTGTTCGTTTCCTTCGACCGGATCAAGAAGTACCTAACGCCCATCACCGTGGTTTCCGGGTTGGCTCTTGCGGGATTCGGCGTGTTGATGGTCACGGGTCAGATAACCGAGCTATCAGCGTGGTTCACCCAGCTGCTCGAGCGGATCGGGCTGGAAGAGCTCACGGTCATATAGTCGGTAACCTTCGGCCATGATTCCCCCTCTTCGAATCGTTCCTGACCTGGACACGTTCACCCGGCATGCCGGGCACTACGGGGTCGTACCCGTGACGGCAACGATCGTGGCCGATCGAGATACTCCGGTCACCATCTACGAAAAGCTCGTCGGAGGGGGCACCGGGTTTCTCCTCGAATCTGCCGAAGGAGGAGAACAGTGGGGCAGGTGGTCTTTCCTGGGCTGGGATCCGCAGTTCATTCTCCTCAGCCGCGACGGGAGGTCCTGGGTCGAGGGTTCGGATATAGAACTCCCCGATGGCGATGCCCTGGAAGTCCTCGAATCGCTGATCGACCGATTCAAAGCACCGGATTGGCCGGGCCTTCCGCCCCTCCATTCCGGAGCGGTCGGAGCGTTGGCGTATGACGCGGTCCGACTCGTCGAGCATTTACCGGATCAACCTCCGGACGACCGGGGTCTACCGACCTCACTGTGGATGTTCGTCGGGGCGCTTGCCGCATTCGATCGGCGCACCCAATCGGTGACCCTGATTCGGAATGTGTTCGTAGATGACAGCGATCTGACAGGTCAATATCAGCAGGCGGTGGCGATGCTCGGGCAGGACGTCGAACGACTCGGCGCCGCCAGGTCATATCGCATCCGCCAGCCGGTTCAGGCATCGACCCCCGATGTCGCAAACCTGGAGGCGAGTTTCAACCGTGACGAATACATGGAGGCAGTGTCCGTCGCCAAGGCACATATCCTCGCCGGCGACGTGTTCCAGGTGGTACCCAGTCTCAGGTTGGAGATGCCATTCACCGCCGACCCTTTCTCCGTCTACCGGCATCAACGTCTGCTGAACCCATCACCCTTTCTCTATTACTTGCACCATCCCGCAATGTCGATCGTGGGAGCGAGTCCAGAAATCATGTCACGGGTGCGTGATGGAATTGTTTACAGCCGTCCGATAGCGGGGACGCGCCCGCGTGGAAACTCGCCAGATGAGGATCACCGACTCGAAGCGGAATTGCTCGCCGATCCCAAGGAGCGGGCTGAACACGTGATGCTGGTGGATCTCGCCCGCAACGACCTCGGGCGAGTGTGCGAGTACGGAACGGTCGAAGTCGACGACCTCATGGTCATCGAGCGTTATTCGCACGTGATGCACATCGTGTCGGGCGTGTCGGGAAAACTCAGGCACGACACGAGTGCCGTTGAAGTACTCCGGGCGACATTTCCGCACGGCACTGTGAGCGGAGCTCCAAAGGTGCGTGCGATGGAGATCATTGACGACGTCGAGCCGGTCGCGCGGGGTCCCTACGCCGGGGCAGTTGGATATATCGATTTCAGCGGAAGCATGGACACCGCGATTGCGCTGAGGACCGTGATCATTGCTGACAACAAGGCGTGGGTGCAGGCCGGCGCCGGGATTGTCGCCGATTCGGATCCTGCCCAGGAGTACGAAGAATGTCTCAACAAAGCAGCAGCTGCTCTCACAGCAGTCGGAGCCGCATCCCATGAGTGAACTCAACGTATTCGACCCTGTCGGCCATGCGCAGGCCGCGCATGGATATGTGGCCGGAGTCACGCATGCGGTGGTCGTCGAAGGTCCCGAAGCGGGCAGTTTTCTCCAGGGTTTGATCAGCCAGGACGTGGGACGGGTCGGCGAAGTGGAAGCAGTGAGATCGTTTTTGCTCGGGCCACGAGGGAAATTCCGTTCCCTGATGTGGCTGGTGCGCCGCCAGGATGCGTTCTGGTTGTTCACCGATTCCCCAGACAATTTGCTGGAAGACCTACGACGATTTCATCTTCGAGTTGACTGCACGATTACGCCGTTCGGCGGCCCCGTTTTGGATGTGCTCGGCGGGAGGCCGGATGTCGTGGCGGGGGGCGTTGTCGTCCACATTCCCTGGAAAGGGGTCGAACGTTGGATTGTGGCCGGCGTCGAGCCCGCGAAATTGCAGCTCGCCGCATTGGATGCAGATACCTGGACCGCCGCGCGGGTCGGAGCGGCCGAACCATTGATGGGCCGGGATGTCGACGAGGGGACGATTCCTCAGGAATCCGGCCTGGTCGAAGACGCCGTGTCGTTCACCAAAGGCTGCTATCTGGGCCAGGAGCTCGTCTCGCGCATCGACTCGCGAGGCAGAGTCAATCGCCAACTTGTCCTGCTCGAGATCGATGCCGATGATCCTCCACCCGCCGGTGCACGCATCGAGGCAAATGGGAGTGAGGTCGGCGCAGTGAGCTCATCGGCGCGGCGGCTCGATGGGCTTGGAAGTGTTGCCATGGCCATGCTGCCTGCGGCGGTTGCCGATGACGTAGCTATCTCGTGGGATGACGAAACAGTTGCGGCGCGGGTATCCGGGTCCGACGGATAACGGATCATGGGTCGTCTACGCAAATCCGTTTCCTCGATCGTGGTGATCGGCGCTCTCGTGGCCGGATGTGGCGGCGAAACGGCCCTCGACGGCCCGACGATCTATGCCAATCAATGTGCCAGATGTCACGGATCCGAAGGCCAGGGCGGTAGCGGTCCCGCGCTCGATTCCGGCGGCCGTCTGACCGGGTGGGAGGAAGCCGAGATCCGGGAAGTCATACGTCGTGGTGTCAGAGGCACCGCGATGCCGGGGTTTCAGGGCCTCTCTGAACTCCAGGTCGACAACCTTGTCTTGTATCTCAAGCAGCTGCCGTGAGCATTCTCGGTCAGCTCGTCGCAGAGGCTCACGGGCGGGCGGAAAAGCTCGACGGCGGCGTGTGGCGACGCCGGGCAGGTTTCGCCGACCCGCCCCGCAATCTCGTGACAGCGATCCGTGAATCGAATCGCCTGGCCGTCATCGCTGAAGTGAAACGGCGATCTCCGTCTGCGGGCGTCATCGCCGACGAACTCGATCCGGTTGAACAAGCGGCTGCCTATGCGTCCGGTGGTGCAACCGCGATATCGGTTCTGACCGAGCCTGATCATTTCGGAGGCTCACTCGATGATCTGCGGATTGTCCGCAGCCAGATCGGGGTTCCGATCTTGAGAAAGGATTTCATCGTTCATCCAGCCCAGGTCTATGAGGCCCGGGCTGCTGGTGCCGATGCACTTCTCATCATTGTGGCGGCCCTGGATCAACGGAACCTCGAAACGCTGATAGAGACCACCGAGAAAACCGGCATGACCGCGCTCGTGGAGGTGCACGACTCCTCGGAAGCCCGCCGGGCCCTCGAGGCCGGTGCGAGGCTGATCGGAGTGAATAATCGCAACCTGGATACGTTTGACGTCGATCTATCGACTGCCGAGTCGATCGCACCGTTGATCACCGATGCAGACGCGACGGTTGCCGAGTCCGGAATACAGAATGCGGCAGATGCCGGTCGAATGGCGGCCGCCGGATATCAGGCCATCCTGGTTGGAGAAGCACTGGTGCGTGCCTCCGATCCGGCAGCGATGGTTGCCGAGTTGACGGGAGTGGCCCCATGACCTGGGTAAAGGTATGTGGACTGCGCACCCGGGGGGACGTCGCCGCTGCCATCGAGGCAGGTGCCGACGCCATCGGGCTGGTGATACATCAAGGATCGCCTCGCTACGTTTCTCCGGCTGCCGCTCGTGAATTGGCGCAGGACGCGGGAAGAGTCGGCGTGGTGGCCGTTACACGAGATACGCAGCCAGACCTGGTGCTGAACTGGGTCACCAGGTCGGGAGCCACCGCGGTCCAGCCCCACGGCCACCATCAGATCGAGGTAGCGATGGCTGCTGAAAGGGCGGGAGTCCAGGTGATCATGCCCGTCTCGTCGCCCGATGATCTTCCTGCGCAGGCAGGCGGTTCCTGGATGCCGATGCTCGACAACATCGAACCCGGATCCGGGCGAACGCTGGATTGGCAGTTGGTCGACAGCACCCGGCTGGGTGATCGATGGATACTGGCCGGCGGTCTCACGCCAGCCAATGTCGGGGCTGCGATTCAGGCGACCGGTGCGTGGGGAGTGGACGCATCGAGCGGCCTAGAGTCGGCGCCAGGTGTGAAAGACCCGTCACTCATTCGGGCGTTTGTGCGAGCTGCAAAGGAATCGAGGCCATGACCGTAAGCCTTCCGGATCGGCGAGGCCGCTATGGGGAGTTTGGAGGCCGATTCGCCCCCGAAACGCTCATGCCGGCGTTGCTGGAACTCGAATCGGTCTTCGAAGAAGCGTGGGGCGACGAAGCATTTGTCGGCGAATATCACCGTATTCTCGCTGACTTCGTCGGTCGCCCCACTCCGATATACGAGGCCTCAAATCTGTCGAAGGAACTCGGCGTTCGGTTGCTGCTCAAACGCGAGGATCTCAATCACACCGGCGCTCACAAGATCAATAACACCATCGGCCACGGGCTGCTGGCGAAGCGGATGGGCAAGCCAAGAATCATTGCTGAAACCGGAGCCGGGCAGCATGGAGTTGCAAGTGCGACCGCCGCTGCACTGTTGGGCCTTGAATGCGAGGTGTTCATGGGGGTGAAAGACATCGAACGCCAGGCTCTCAACGTCTATCGGATGGAACTGCTAGGAACCCGGGTCGTGCCGGTCAGCTCGGGGGCAGGGACCCTCAAAGATGCCGTGTCAGAAGCGATGAGGTCCTGGGTTTCCACGGTCAACACCACCCACTACATGATCGGATCTGTCGTCGGACCGCATCCATTCCCGCTGATCGTGCGGGAGTTTCAGAAGGTGATCGGCGAAGAGCTGTTGTCCCAGATGGGTGAGGAGCGGCCAGACGTCGTCGTTGCTTGCGTTGGAGGCGGCTCGAACGCGATGGGTGTGTTCTATCCGTTGATCGACTCCGGCATCGAGCTGATCGGAGTCGAGGCGGGCGGACTCGGAACCGAGACCCTGGCTCACGGCGCCTCGCTCAGCCTCGGCAGGCCTGGCGTGCTGCATGGTTCGATGACCTACATGCTGCAGGATGAGGAGGGTCAGGTGCGCGAGGCGCATTCCATCTCAGCCGGGCTCGATTATCCAGGAGTAGGGCCCGAGCACGCATACTTCAAAGACAAAGGTCTCGTGCGTTACGAAACCGCCACCGATGCCGAGGCCCTGGACGCGTTCGCGTGGTTGAGCCGCAAAGAGGGCATCATTCCGGCGCTCGAGTCGGCCCACGCTCTCGCCTGGATCAGGCGGGAAGCCGCCTCTCTGGCGGGAAAAACGGTCGTGCTCAACCTTTCCGGCCGCGGAGATAAGGATGTTCAGCAGGTGGCCGCACTTGGGGTTTAACGGCCTCAAAGAGGCTTTCGCATCGGCACGCGCCGAAGGTCGCGCCGTTTTCATGCCATTTCTCACTGCGGGGCTGCCTTCAATCGAGACCAGCGTTGATCGTTTCGTGGCCATGGCTGCGGCGGGAGCAGACGCCTTCGAAGTGGGAATTCCCTATGCCGACCCTCTGATGGACGGTCCCACAATTCAGAAGGCCTCAGAGCTCGCGCGTGAGCGAGGTATGACGATGTCGCTAGGCATCGACCTCGTTCGCAGCGTCGCATCCGAGACGGACAAACCTGTCATCGTCATGACCTACGTCAACCCGGTCCTTTCGATGGGGATAGACCACTTCATGGGATCCGTAGCCACAGCCGGAGCGGCCGGTGTGATCATTGCGGATCTTCCTTTTGAGGAGTCCGCTCCGTTCTCGGCAGCTGCCGCCGGTCACGACATCGGACTCGCACTGTTTGTTGCACCCACCACGCCGGAACAGAGAGTCCGGGAGATCGCAGCTTCGAATCCCGCGTTCATCTACGGGGTCGCAGAGATGGGGGTCACCGGTGAGCGGGCGGACGCCGGCCACCACATCGACGCGTTGATCCGTCTCGTGAGATCGATCAGCCAGGTCCCGATCGTCCTTGGCGTGGGTATCTCCACCCCGGACCAGGCAGCGGAAGCAGCCAAGTTGGCAGATGGAGTCATCGTGGGCTCCGCCATCGTGCGGATCGTTCTGGAGCAACCCGATGACCTCGAGGCGTTGACCACCACCGTATCCAGCCTCGCCGCGGCGGTGCACGGCTAACATTGCCGATCTTGCCGGGATGGCGGAATTGGCAGACGCGGCGGACTCAAAATCCGTTGGCCGCAAGGCCGTGAGGGTTCAAGTCCCTCTCCCGGTACGTGTAAGAAAGCGGCGGCTCGCGCCCGGGGTTTGGTTGGGAGATTGACGAAGAATGCTTATTAGATGGCATGCGCAGGGTCTTCGAGCCCCTTTGCGTCGATTTCTTGGATGGCATGCGCAGAGTTCTCCAAGCCCCTTTGCGTCGATGTCCGGGCGGCGATCTCCCACGGACAAGTCAACCGCGCTGGTCGATCTCTTTCGGACAACTTCAGGGGCGACCCTCGAGGCTCTGAGGGCCCGTGCTGTTCGTGGCATGGAGGTTCGGCCACAAAGGCGGTAGCTCTCTGCCGCGAATACGGCCGACGTAGATCACCTCCCGCGTGCGCCAACGGCTGCAGCGACCCCGGCGCGATCGGCAGCACCCC
>JAHEJY010000078.1 GCA_024638625.1 Actinomycetes bacterium | reverse complement strand
GTTGGCTGAGCGTCGCATCCAGGAGGCACTGGAGACCGGGGATCTCCGGGTACCCGCCGGGTACGCGATCAGCGGGCTGGATCAGCCCTACGATCCGATGTGGTGGATCAAGGCGTGGATCGAACGCGAAGCGTTGGATCGCTCTACGCGGGGTTCCTGCCATGGCGTGCCGGCTTCCGAACATGACCAGGATGAGTATCCGCTTTGCGAGCCGGGATCAGGGCGTAACGATCGGGACCTGGGGAAGACGGTCCGGGGGCAGTTTGGCAGGGGCGTCGGTCGACGGCGGATAATTCCCGAGTAGGTCTTCCTGCGTATCTTCGAACGGCCACGCGAGGTCGATGATGCGCGTGTGATTCGTATCAGCTGGTGCCCCGCCCAGGGAGAATTGCGAGGACCTCGACTCGACATCTCGCACCCTTCGTACGCCCGACGAGGGAAAGCCCTCCTGGCTCAACACCACTCCGGCGTATCCCCAGGTGTAGGGATCACCGTTGCCGACCAACTCCAGGGGGATGCGAGAGATGACCTTGCCTCTGTCGCTCAGCACGATGGTCGAGAATGTCGGGTTCGTCTCCGCAATCGATCCCTCGGCATCAGCGGTGTAGATAGCCGGATCCCAGCCTTCGATGGTCACGGCGTACTCCCAGCCGTTGTCGGGTTCGAGCGCCGCATTTCGACCAGGGATCAGAGTTCGCGACCCGGTACCCGCCCCGGGATCCTTGTCGATGTAGACGTCGAAGGTTTGGATGCTCAAACCCATCGGGCTATCCCACGGGTTGCGTACAGCGCGGTTGACCTCGAACGTAAAGACGAGCTCGTTCTCTTCGATACCGACTTCGAAACTCTTGAGGTCGTAGCTGCCTTCGGTAAAGACCGGGTCGGTCGGATAGGTATAGGTGCCAGGCCCGTAATCGTCGCCAATCGGGTCCTCGATCCCTAGAACGACGGCCACGTTTGATATGTCTGCGACCTGTGCGATACCGGGCCCGGCGTTGGGGATCAGATCGCCGGCGGCATCTACCCGAATCAACACCCGGTCTCCGGCGACCAGAGGCCCAAGGGTCTTCAGGGGGATGGCGAGCTCGAATCCAGTTCCGTCATCGGCAGCGGACAGCGTCTCACAATCGCCCAGGGCGCCACTGCCAAGTTCGGGAAGCGGACTGTAGAGACAGGTTTCGAGCGCGTCCCACCTCACCATGTGGGTGGCTCCGAATCCGAGGACGGCATCATCTACGACCGTTGTTGGTCTCCTGGCAGGAAGGCTGCTTCCCAGATAGAGGTCCAGAAAAGCAAAGTTCTCGCCCAGTCCTTCGGCGAAGTCGACCCGCACGTACAGGTTGGATCGGTCGTATCCGAAATGAATCATCTCTATTGCACCGGTATCGAACTCGTATCGGCCGGCATCTTCCCATTCGGCATCATCGAGTTGTCCGTCGATGTCTGGCGTTATGAGATCGGACTGGCCGGTGGTCACCTCGACGGTTTGGGAAGGGATGATCGGAACCGACAAATAGGCCGGGCGTTCGTCTCCCAACTCGTCGTACATCTGGCCAAGGAGTTCCCGGAAAGCAACGTCGAAGTAATCATCATTTCCTGAGTTCTGGTCATTTCCGTACCACCAGAACCAATCTGATCCTTCCGCAAACAGCATCTTCTCGAATGCACGCTCATAGGTTTCCGAATCGACGATGGTCTCGGCCCGGTGGAGGTCCTGGCGCGCCATGTACAGGTAATCCCATGCGGTGGCCTCTTCCGCCTCACCGATCCACGTCGCGTAGTTGGGTGAGAACCAGGCGCCCGGCCACACCTCAGGGAGCCCGTCGATGGATTCGCCATGAAGGTCGAGGTATTCGGTTGGCGTAATCGTTGTTACGACCTCGGATTCAGACAGCCTCTGATACAGAGCGTTGAGGAAGTCCTTCCCGTCGTTGTCGTAGTTTTCCCAGGCGTTCTCTCCGTCGAGGATCACCGAGACCACGTGCGGACCCTCTGTCGTGGACAGCTCCTCCTTGATGGCCTCAAGCCGCGCCATGAAGTCGTCGGCCGCCGCCTCGCCGCTCATCCCCGAGTACTCAAACCCGAGTTGGTCCGAGAGCCGTACATCCCTGAAGAACATTGCGATGTCTGGATTTCGATTCAGGGTGGCATTCCAGGGCCGGTACATCGTGTGAGCCGGGATCACTACGTCGGCCTCGTTGCGTTCGAAACCGGCGTTCAAGGTGTTGTTGAGAACATCTTCGCCGGTCGCCACCCACCGTACGCCCTCCCTCGAGAACAGCGACATGACCAGTTGGGCGACAGCGCCCTCGCCGGGCCACATGCCGACCGGGCGCCTTCCCAACAGCCGCTCGGCCTCGTCGAGGCCCCTCCTGACCTGCTCGGTGGCGTCGGGTATTTCGAAGAATCGGTTCTCCGGTTGCAGTCCTGTGGAATCTCCGACCGTGGCAACCGAGGAGTCCGCGATCAGCGGCAGAATCGGATGGGCGAGCGGCGTCGTGGTGACTTCGATTTGGCCGGACTCCCAGAGTTGGGTGTGGATGGGTCGCACGAGCCCGATGATTCTTTCGTGTTCGGCGAGAAGAATGGCTTTGTCGTCCTCGGTGAAATCCCGACCCTTGGCTACGAGCTCCTCGAGGGGCGGCTCTTCAAGGAATCCGGGGTCGGTCCAGGCGAGGTTGAAGAGAACCTGGAGATCCAGAACGTCCTGCGTCGAGAAGACGCCGACCCCCTGGGCCTGGAGGCTGAGGAGCTCCTGATACCGAGGGAACCTCGAGATCACCTTGCGGTTGGTGTCGAAGAATCGCTCGACGACGAACTGCTTGTCCGTTTCGCGAAGGCGGTTGGCCGGGGTCTCCGTAAGAACCCAATAGACGTCCCTGGTTCCGTTTTCGAGAGCCTCGAGCTGCTGCAGGAGGACCGGTGTCAGGTTGAAAGTGGCTTTGACATCCGGATACTCCTGGAGCATGGCGGCCATGTCGTAGTAGTCCTTGGTCGCATGCATCCGAACCCACGGACGGGTAAATGCTCCATCCTCGTTTGTGGGATAGAGCGGCTGATGTTGGTGCCACATCAACATCAGATAGAAAGGCTCGTCGTTGGCCGTCGGTGCTTCCGTTGTCGACGTAGTCGATTCGCTCACCGTGGTGATTGGGTCTTCAACTGCCGTCGGTTCGCTGTCGCGGACACATGCAGAGAGAACCACGACGATGACGAGAACCAGTACCGGTATTCGTGACATCAGAGGAAGTCTATGAGGAGCTCCTCCCGTGCAGTGGGCATCGCTCGTGGCAGCGCCCTCTCAGCAACACCTCAGCACGAGGTGTCGGATCCGATCACCGCCGCTTCGGGATAGAACACGTGAATTCCTGTGGTCACAACGGCATCGCATACACCGAGTCGTGGCGAAGTACGGAGCCTGCCCTGCGAAATCCCTGATCAAGCCAACCGATGCTGGGAAAGAACGACTCGATTCGCTCCATGTGGAGTTCCTCCGCCAGCAAATTGAGCGACCGGGCCACGTCGTAGGCATGATCGCTACTCGTATGAATCCAGTTGGCGATCAACGTATCGCCGAGGGGGCGAGCCACCACCCATCCCCCCGGGGCCATCCACAGGCGTTGCTTCCTGGCCTCCTTCTCCAGATCACCTATGAGAAGTCTTCGGAAAATCCAGCGATTGGGAACGAGGCCGCGGGCAGTGCGTCCTATCTCGTCCGACGACCATGCCACAAAAGCAGGTTGGGCTTCTGCCGACGAAGCCAAAACGAGTCGGTCACCACGTTTGATCGGTCGGCCGCCATTGCCCGCCGGCATCACCGACCCGTCGCCAACCTGTCGCCGGGCGACCGTCCAGGATCCGACGCTTCGAAACCCCGCCGCTCGCACCTGTGCGTGAGCTGCGTCGTTGCCCTCTTCAACCATCAGACGAACCACCTGGGCCCCCCAACCCTTTGCCCAAGCAGAGGCATGCCGGGTCATCTCGGAAGCCAGCCCTGTGCGACGATGATCGGGATGGACCCTTGCTCCCTGCAGCCACGCCTCGGTTGGGCTCACCATCGCCACATTGCACAGCGCGACTGGAATGTCTTCGGCATCGGCCATGATCAACAGGTTGCCCATGGGGTCCAGACGCCAGCGCTCGAACACGACGTCGATGTAGTCGCCCCAGCTGAACGTGTTACTGGTCCAGAGTTGGATTGCGTCTAGATCGGATTTCCGCGCCGGTCGAACTTCCATGGCGGCAAGGCTAGGAGCTAGCCGATATTGGCTTCGGCCTGAGCATCGCGGATCGCTTCCGTCAGATCTTCCTGGGTGACGGTGGCGACGACGTCGCCGTTGGGGCCGTAGATGCTGATCGATCCTGTCGAAGGATCCTGGACCTGCACCGCGCCCTCGCCCGAGATGTTGCCTTCTGCAACCGTTGACCCGTCGTTCGTCACGGCTACGGTCCCCAGTCCATCAAGGAGTCCCCACCACCAGCGATCCCAAACCACTTGAACACTCCCTTGATCGACCGTGAACGGCGTGTAGTAGGCCGGGTTCTGTCCCGGAGGGATGTCTTCGAAGGGGATGGCGTAAACCGCATCCGGATCCGATTCGAAGGTCTGAACCGTGGTTGACGGACCCAGCGAGGTCGACGATCCAGACTGCAGAACGGCAGTCGACTCCTCCGTGGCCGCGGTGTCCTCGGTAGTGCCATCGATTGAGGTGTCCGTTTGTTCTGTGGTGACAGTGGTTACGGACCCGTTCGAAACGGGGTCAGGGCTTCCTTCGTCTGCTGAACATGCAGCGATGACCAGGGCGAACGCCACCACTATGAAGGGTTTGGATTTCATCGGTATCAATATTCGGCCAGGTCGCTGGCCGCCTTTACGATTCTGGAGCGTTCGCTCATCAGGTCTGTCACCGTGATGTGTTCGAGATCCGCGTCGAGCCAGTCTTCCAGGTTCTCTGATATGTGAGCCGAGATGATATCGCCTATGGGTCGGGTAGCAGGGGTCGTGACGATCAACGGTTTGCTGGTTTCCTTGACCGACTCGGTAATAGGTGCGAGGTCGACCGGCTCGAGCCGGTGTACCGACAAGATATGGGCCCCTGGAATGCTGAGCCCGGACGGCTCCATCCCAACGAAGACCAGCGTGAGCTCGTCACCGTTTTGAACCGAGACGGTGGCCTCCCCGGCGTCAAACCGGCCCGCATGATCAGGTTCCGATTCCTGCTGATCTGGTCTGATGTGACCTGGTTCGGATTGTGATGGGCCGGGCTCGGCCGTGCCGGGTTCGATCGATCGAGCCGGGTGCCGTGAGACTGTCGATGGAAACACCCCGGCCGGTCCATCGCGGGCTTCCCGACGCGGCTCGAGCTCTGGATCGTCATGATCCACGCCGGCCATGGAGATCGAGTCATCCATGGTGATTCCGGATCGCTCAGCCGTGGTCGGCGTTCGAGGAGGCACCGTGGTCTCAGCCGGGTCGAAGGTGATGGCTATCGGTTCAGGCTCCTCGGAGGGTTCACGAGCGGCTTCTGGTTCGGCCTGAAGACTGGTCGCGTCATCAAATGCGGGTTCGGACATTGGTTCAGGCGCAGGTTCGAATTCGGGTTCGGGCTCAGGCGTTGGTTCGAATTCGGGTTCAGGAGTACGAACCGGTTCGGATTCACCAGGCCGGATGCCAGCTGGTTCGGGCTCGGCTGCTTCGAGGGAATCGTCCGGGACTGTTTCAGGCAAGGCCGACGTGCCACGCATCGGTATCGCGTCTCCGGAGCGGAACTCCTCAACCGTCTCGATCTCAGGGCTAACGTCGCCGGCGGCCTCGTCGACGACATCTGTTTCCTGGTCCGGAGCCGACTCGGGTTGCTGCTCTGGATGGTCCACGTCTTTCGAGATAGGTGATTCGAAAGGCCGATGTCCGATGACCTCGGCCGGCGCCTTCTGCTCGGTGATTGCGGTGCCGGTGGCAGCTCTTCGCAAGCTGGCGCTCGCCATCATGGTCGCCTCTTCGGCACGCCGCGTGATCTTTGCCTCCTGGTCTTCGCTCAAGATCCGCTCCTCGATCATGAGCTGCCGGAGGTTCCGCAGTGGGTCCTTCTGACGCCACCTTCCCAATTCTTCTGCTCCGTCCGGACCACGGCGACCGTCGACCTGAGCCACCATGGCCACCACTACGCCGAGCTTGCGATTCTTGCGGGCGTGGTCGACCGCCTCCCGGATTGCTCCGACCAGAGCGATGGCGTCTGACCCGTCGACATGAACCGCGTCGGAGTGCCTGTCCGCCCCCGAATCAGAGCTGACCACGACCACGATGGCCTTGTCGGCACCACGTTCTGTCAGTGTTCTCAGAACGGGGCCGTCGGGTAGAGAAACCACCGTGACTCCATCGTCTTTGGCGCCGGCGTGAATGGCCTGATCCACCAGGTGTTCTTCATCCGGCGGGGGATTCCACTGGGCCCGGTCGAGGTATCCGGCCATGAGATTGGGTGCACTGACCCCCCTGGACAAAGCTGTCGCCGTACTCACACCGTGTGGGAAGTAGCGGTCACGGGCTGGGTCCAGCGGCTCCGTGCAAATGAGGGGAACGAGTTCTCCTCCCTGGAAAGAAGTCGCATTTGAAATGGAGGACAGGTGCTGGTCGAGCATCCGGGCCGTCAGGAGGTCTTGATACCACTCGAGCAGAATCCCCTGATCCACCGGGAGCGTATTGAGCGGGTTCATCGCAAGCATCCTAGAAGTAGGACGACCTGGTGAGCGTTGTCACCCGGTTCGCGGACTATCGGCGATCGCAGATAGCATGCGGGCACCATGATTCGCACCGCTTACCTCCGCGTTTACAGTCGAGTCGACGAGGAAAGCGATCTGCAGGAGCACAAGCCCGCCATTCCGAGTAGCTACATAACCGTGACGGACTTCGGCATTGTTACGGAATCTTTGATCGAAGATGCGCTCTATTTGGAGTGGAACAACGCACTGTACGTTTGCCCACGCCGCCCGCGTCTACGGATCCTCGAAGCATTGCTCGGTTTTCGAGATAGTTATCCGGGGATAACGTCCGACCAGCTGATACCCGGACGTATTGCTGAGCGAGCAGCCATCGAGCTCGATGACATGGTCGAGGCGGACCCGGAGATTCGCTCACACATCATTGCTTCGCCATGGCACGTGCCGCTCCGTTGGTTCGCGGCATTCGATCCTTCGGAGCGTGACGTGTTCAAGAACGAGTCCGGTGTCACCGGTATTCGTTTTCGGACCTCGCTGGCCAACGCCATCGAGAGGATGACCCGTGCACTCGACGTCGTTGCAAATGCGGGTTTCCAGGATTCGGTCGTCGATCCACTTAGGGAGCTCGTTGATTGGCTTTTTCGATTTCCCGACGATTCGGTGGTGGAGCTCGATTACGGCGGCGTTGCCGCTCTGTTCAGCGAGGGCGATCTTGCGATGGACGAGACAGCGGGCGACATGTTGGCGAGCCTGAACGCCTTGGAAGAGGGTGACCTCGACGAGGCCGGAACCAATTACGCACGTGCAGCCGGTCGCTGGGCGAGAGCTCAGGCGCTGGCCTACATGAACTGACATTCGTATGGCTGAGGGTATCGGTGTTGGACCCCACCCGCGGCCGTGGCCGACAGGTCATCAGTTTGACGAGACACTTTTGGCGGAGGGGGACACACGCAACGTTCTCGATGAATACCGATATTGGACGGTTGAAGCGATTGTTGCGGACCTCGACCGTCGGCGGCACCCGTTCCATGTGGCCGTCGAGAACTGGCAACACGATTTCAACATCGGGACCGTTGTTCGCAATGCCAACGCCTTCATGGCCAATCGCGTTCACATCGTCGGAAAGAAGAGGTGGAACAAACGGGGCGCCATGGTCACCGACAGATACGTCCATATCGATCATCATTCAGACGTCGAAGCATTTGCCCAATGGGCGGAGGCTGACGGGCTTGCCTTGATCGGCATCGACATCATTTCTGACGCCCTGCCGATTGAACGTTTCGAGTTTCCCGAGCGGTGCTGTCTCGTCTTTGGCCAGGAAGGGCCGGGCCTGTCGCCCGAGATGCAAGCGGCCTGCTCGTACGTCGTGAAGATCACGCAGTACGGATCGACCCGGTCAGTGAACGTCGGGGTCGCCTCCGGGATCGCCATGTATCAGTGGACGATTCAGCACATTGCCGAATGACTCGATCGCTAGGAGGCGTCGCGAACGAAGGTCGGCGTGGACGGCGTCGAATGGTCGGCGCTGTATCGATAACCGCCTCCATCAAAATTCCGAATCGCCTTGACGGATGAAACCCGATTGCGGATCAGCCAGGAAGCCATGAGGCCCCGCGCATACTTGGCGAAGAATGCCACGACCCGATAATCGCCCCTGCTGAAATCTTTGAAGGTGGGGGTGATGACCTTGCCCTCGATGGCGTCCAATCGAATGGATGAGATGTACTCCTTCGACGCCAAATTGATCAAGGCTCTTGGCTTCTGGTCCACGAGGTCTTTGTTGAGGGCATCAGTGAGGCGCTCCCCCCAAAATTCGTAGAGATTGGTTCCCCGGGGTGTGTTCAGTTTTGTGCCCATCTCGAGGCGGTATGGCTGCATCAGATCGAGTGGTCGGAGTATCCCGTAAAGGCCAGAGAGAATGCGAAGGTGTTTCTGAGCGTGTGTGAAGTCTCGTTCACTGAATTGCGAGACGTCCAATCCGCGATACACATCGCCTTGAAATGCGAGGATGGCTGGTCGCGAGTTCTCTCTGGTGAATTCTGGCTGCCAATCCTGGTAGCGCTCGACGTTCAGCGCCGCCAGGTCCGGGGAAATACTCATGAGTTGGGAAACGTCGGCCGGCGACTTGGTCCGCATGATCTCGATCAGCTTTTGCGATTCATCAGTCATCTGCGGTAGCGATTGCTTGCGCGTCAAGAGCTTCGACTCGTAGTCGAGCGTCTTGGCGGGGGATAGAACGATGATCAAGAGTGCTGAGCCTTGTAGTCCGGACGCTGGTCTGTGGGATCGATGATAGAGCACTGCTCCTTCGGTCCCTCATCGGAAATGGGGGAATGCAGCGCGAGGCGAAAAGATTGGGGAAATCGACTGAAACAGATCGTCGACATCACCCACTATTGCTCGACTCCGTTTCGGTGCGAGTCTGCTGAGTAATGTTGGGGTGATTCCCGGACTGGCAGGAGGACCATGGCATCCTCGCTCAGCGATCTCGCCGAGGGGCTGCGAACAGCAGATGTTGTGGACTCCCTGGGTCGCCTCCATCGTCATCGTGCCCATGTCCTCGATCTCGTTAGCCCCACGCCCGGGCGCGTGTTGTTCGGGCCGGCGGCGACTATCTCGTTCTTTCCGACATGTGAGATGGCGTTGGATCCGGCAACCCACAGTTTTGCGCAACTCTTCTACCAGGCGATCGGCCAGGACGGAACCGGAAAAGTGCTGGTGCTGGCCAGCAATGGTCACACCGGAGTGTCGTTGGGTGGTGGCACGAAAATGTCGCGAGTGCAAAATCATCATCTTGCCGGTGTCCTGACGGACGGCCGGCTGCGCGACTTCGATGAACTCTCCCAATACGATCCGGTTTTCTATTGCTCCGGGGAAGCGACGCGTTGGGGCGGCGACACTGTGACGCCATTCCAGGCCGACGTGCCCGTGGTCATCTCCGGCGTCGGGGTGATCCCGGGCTCTTATGTGTTCGCTGATGCTTCCGGAGCCGTCATCATTCCCGCGCCCCAGATCGAAGAAGTATTGGAGGGTGCTCGCGCCGTGCAGCGAGAGGACGCGACGGCCATGTCATCTATCGCCGTGGAAGATCCTGCGACGGCCGGCGGTGATCATTGATCCACGAAACGTCGGCGAGAAGGAAAGAACTGTTTGGCTGATTTGAGCGCGCTCGGCCGTGGAATTGCCGGGGCCTGCCCCAATTGCGGAGGGAGGGGAATCTTCGAGGGGCTTGGGCTCAAGGAGGAATGTCCTACGTGCCACCATCGCTTCGAGCGCGAGCAGGGCTACTGGTTGGGATCGATCACAATCAACACGGCCATCTCCTTCGGGCTCTTTGGTGTGACGTTCCTGGCGATCGCGCTCGCCACCTGGCCCGATGTCCCCTGGACCGGTATGTGGATCGGGTTGATCGTCTTGATGGGTGTATTCCCCATCATCTTCCATCGGTTTTCCAAAGCAATATGGGTCGGGCTCGATCTGGCATTCCGGCCCGTGGAAGACAAGTCTTCGACAACCACCGGGCCAACTGCGGAGTGACGCCTCAGGCTGGACAAGTTCTTCGTCTTGGCTAACGTGGGAATGTGGCTTTTCGACCATCCTCTGTCCTCGCCCTAGTCCTGGCAGGTGGCGAGGGAAAGCGTCTCTACCCGCTGACCCGCGATCGCGCCAAGCCGGCTGTGCCCTTTGGCGCCCAGTACCGGCTGATCGATTTCGCCCTGTCGAACCTCGCAAACGCCCGGATGCTCCACATCGCGGTACTGACGCAGTACAAGAGCCATTCGCTCGACCGCCACATCGCGCTCACGTGGCGGATGTCGCCTCTGCTCGGCAACTACGTGACTCCGGTGCCCGCCCAGATGCGGAGAGGACCGCATTGGTTTTCGGGTTCGGCGGATGCGATATACCAAAACCTCAACCTCATCGTCGACGAGAACCCGGAGACCGTGATCGTCGTCGGAGCCGACCACATTTATCGCATGGATCCAGGCCAGATGCTCCGGCACCATCAGGAGACAGGGGCCAAAGCCACGGTTTCTGCGATCCCGGTTCCGAAAGCCGAAGCAACAGAGTTTGGCGTGCTCGCCGTCGATACGGACGGAAAGATCACCGACTTCGTCGAAAAGAGCCCGGATCCCCCCACCATGCCGGGCAACCCCGAAATGTGTCTTGCCTCGATGGGCAACTACATCTTCGATCGAAAGACGCTGGTGGACGTGATTTCGCAAGACGCAAGAGACGAGGACTCGAAGAACGATATCGGAACCAACATCATCCCCGCACTCGTTTCCCAGGGAATTGCCTACGCATACGACTTCTCGACCAACGACGTACCCGGCCAGGAAGAGCATCACCGGGGCTACTGGCGTGATGTCGGAACGCTCGATGCCTACTACGAGACGTCGATCGACCTCATCGCCAAAGATCCCGAATTCAGTCTCTACAACGCCCACTGGCCGATCTACCCCGCCGCCTCGTTCCTGCCGCCTCCGAAACTGGTGTGGGACTTCGACGATCGACGAGGTGCTGCTTATGACTCCATCATCGGTCAGGGCACCATCATCTCGGGAGGAACCGTTCGGCGCTCGGTGGTCTCGCAGAGCGTGAGGATCCGGACCGGGGCCGTCGTGGAGGATTCGGTGATCTTCGACGGCGTACGAATCGAGCGAGGAGCAGTCGTCAAGCGGGCAATCATCGACAAGAACGTTGTGGTTCCGGAGGGAGCCAATATCGGTGTCGACCCCGAATTGGATGAAAAGAGATTCGAGGTTTCTCCCAATGGAATCGTCGTAATCGGCAAAGGCGACGAAATTCCGGTCTGAGATCTGATGGTACGAGCGTACGCGGCTCTTTCGTGATCTCGAGTCAGTTCTTTCTGTCAGTAGGCGAGGTTGGTGGCGAGCTGGATGAGGTGCGGGGCCAGCCACGTCGCAGGGACAGTGAACAGTGCCGCTAGCAGACGATGGGTCGTCGTCTTCGGGATGACAATCACAATCGCTGCCGCGACGATGAGGTCGAAGAGAACCTGGACGGGATGGAGACGAGTGCCTGGAGGCAGTAGCTGCTGCAGGTGAGCGACGTACTGGTTCAGCGGCCCGCTTGCCAGCACGATACCGGCCATGACCGCAGGGACGATACTCCATCCCGGGTGGTCTGCCTGTGCAGCCCGGTTGAGAAACGAGGCCGCAAGAGGCGCCACCGTCACGGCGGCGATCGACCAGATCAGCTCATCCTGAGCCATTCCGAAACCGAGTACCTGGCGGGCGTACAGGTAGTAACTGGCGACCATGCTCACAAAGAACGCCACCGAATAACCGGCCGCGCGCACCGGGGTGGAGCTCCATCGACTGACGGCAACGATGATGAGGATCCACACGGCCGGATACGTCCCGAGGTCGTTTAGCCAGTCCACCTGAGATTGGTCTGCTGCCTTGGCGGCCACTCCGCTGACGGCTCCGGCAAACGCCGACGCAATTACTGCTCCGGGTCTGATCGCGGTGGTCCGCTCGGAGGCGACAATGGACGGTGGAGTACCCATGGCGGACAAAGCGTGGCCAGGGGCAGAATCGAACTGCCGACCCCAGGTTTTTCAGA
>JAHEJY010000214.1 GCA_024638625.1 Actinomycetes bacterium | reverse complement strand
GCGGCACAAGAAAGAATTCCGCTGCCCGCCCCCTCGCCCCACGTCCACACCAACCCACAGAGTCGCTCCCTGCACCGACAGCTAAGGCGTCGTATGGCTGAACTACCGAACCCCCTACTTATACCCCGGCCTGGGTCGGCGGTACCTCCCGCCACTTCGTGAGGGACTATTGAGGGTCAGGAAACCAATCTGAGGTTGATCGGGTATCGGTAATCCTCACCGTTCGAAGCCTTGACGGACGCGATGATGGTGAAGGCCAGCCAGCCGATGGCCACGATGCCAAGGAGGACGATGCCGATCAGCACGATGATCAGGAGCGCCGAAACGATCGCGGCGATGAATGCGGTGATCTGGAAGTTCAAAGCCTCCGCCGCGTTGGCGCGAACGCGAGGGCTTTCGTTCTTCTTCAACAGATACACAAATAGGGGCCCCAAAAATGATGGCGGACCGACCAGCCCGATGAGACCGGATGCATGCGCCAAGACAGACCACGTTTGTTCATCAGTTGACGACATCGTGCTACCGAGAGCCGGAACTCTGGTTTCGGGCCCGTCAGGCCTCGAGATGGCATCGAGCGGATCCCCGGCCACATCACTGATCTCGCGGTGGGCCGCCTGCATGGCGTCATTCGCCTCGGGAGGCTCGGCGAAAGGGCTGTCGTCCCCGTATAGATCGTCCATGTCGCCTCCTCTTGTCGACTGTCAAGGAGACTAGCTCAGGCGGCCGTCAAGAGCTCGAGGGAGATGTCGATGCGGGCGAGGGTGGCGGTTTTCCCGAGGACTTCCATCGATTCGAACAGTGGCGGGCTCACCGATGAGCCTGAGATCGCCACCCGGATGGGCTGCAAACCTTTGCGTCCGTTCAGTTGTAGCTGATCGAGCATGGCGCGCAATGACTCCTCGATGGTCGCAGCGTCCCACGACTCGAGAGCGGATAAGCGATGGCGAGCGTCCTCGATGGCGGCTCTGGCTTCGGGCGCCTTCATGACTTTTTCCCAGGAGCCCTGGTCGTATTCCACATCCTCTGACATCAGGAATCGGACCTGCCCGGGCACCTCGGTCAGCAGTTTCGTCCGCTCCTTCACGTGCGGAAGGATGGCGGCCAACCGGTTGTGCTGAAGGTCCGTCAGGTCACCGAACGCGCTGGCCAGCATCGGCCCTACATGATCAGCAAATGCTTCGTCGCTCATCGCCCGGATATAGGTGCCGTTCATCCACTCCAGCTTGTCGTTGTCGAAAATGGCAGCGTTCGGCTGGACATCCTCGAGACTGAATCGGCCCACCGCCTCCTCGAGCGTGAAGATGTCGGAGTCTTCACCGTACGACCACCCCAGCAGCGCCAAATAGTTCACCATCGCCTCGGCCAGGTATCCGGCGTCCCGGTATGCCCGCAACGAGGTATCTCCATGGCGCTTTGAGAGCTTCTTGCCATCGGGGCCCATCAGAAGCGACAGGTGGGCGTACTTGATCGGCGCCGCTCCGAGCGCCTCACCGATGAGTATGTGCTTGGGGGTGGACGACAGCAGGTCCTCGCCGCGAATCACGTGGGTGATTTCGAAATCGATGTCGTCAACGCTCGAGGCAAGATGGTAGGTGGGGGTTCCGTTCGAGCGGAGGATGACAAAATCCTCGACATGTTCATGATCAAAGCGGACCTCGCCGCGAACCAGATCAGCAAAGACCGTCTCGCCCGGCCGGGGGACCTTGAGGCGGATCACGGCATGGTCACCTGCTGCTCTGCGGCTTTGCGCTTCGTCCGGATCGAAGTCACGGTACCGGCCGTCGTATCCGGGAGGCCGGCCTTCGCTTTGGGCCACTCTTCTCATCTCGTCGAGTTCTTCGGCAGTCGCAAAACAGAGATAGGCCTTGCCCTGTGCAAGAAGGGATTCGGCGACCGCTTGATAACGCGGCAACCTCTCGGATTGCTGGTATGGGGCGTGCGGACCGCCTCTTTCAATACCCTCGTCCCAGTCCAGACCAAGCCATGCCATGCCATCGAGAATGTCGCGCTGGAACTCGTCAGAAGATCGTTCGGTGTCTGTGTCATCTGACCGCAGAATGAACTCCCCACCGGCACTGTGCACTGCGAGGTAGTTGTAGAGCGCCGTTCGGGCCCCGCCCACGTGGAGATAGCCAGTCGGCGACGGTGCAAAGCGCGCTCTCATCGCTTCCCGACCGGGTTCCGCAAGGTTCCTATCCCCTCTATCGCACACTCGACCACATCACCGGCCTCGATGGGACCAACGCCCGCCGGAGTGCCCGTCAACAGAACGTCGCCAGGCAGAAGTGTCATGACAGCCGTTACGTGTTCGAGTAATTCGGCGACGCCGAAGTGGAGGTCCGTGAGCACTCCCTCCTGGCGCAATTCGTCGTTGACCGTGCAACTGATGGTCCAACCCTGGCTGGGGTCGAACTCGGTTTCGATCGCCGGTCCGAGTGGGCAGAAGCTGTCGAATCCCTTTGCTCTCGTCCACTGGCCGTCGCTTGCTTGCAGGTCACGAGCTGTCACATCATTGGCCACGGTATATCCGAGAAGGTAGTCGCCGGCGTTTTCAGCAGAGACATGCCGGGCGACCTTGCCGATCACGGCTGCCAGCTCAACCTCATGGTGGACGTTGCTGCTCTGCGGCGGAAGCACAATCGGTTGATGCGGTCCTATGACCGAGGTCGCCGGCTTGAGAAACATCAGAGGCTCATCTGGCATCACACTGTCCATCTCGGCTGCATGATCTGCATAGTTCTTTCCGATGGCGACGATCTTCGTCGGGAGCACCGGAGCGAGGAGTTCCGCCTCCTCAAATGTCACGAGACTCTCGGTTGGCTCCCAGGCGACGAATGGAGTCCCCCGGTACAGCCGGATTCCTTCCTCCTCGACACCGCCATACGTGATGTCGTCGCGTCCGCTTCGCAGGCGAACAATCTTCACATCACACCTCTCCGCTTCGAGAACGAATTGCCTTGGCCCCAAATCGCGACCAGATCGTAGCCGCGGCGATGTCCAACTACCTGATTGCACCCGGCGCTTAGACGAACTCAGGACTGTAAGGGGCGGACACCCGAACGAAGCTTGTCGACGA
>JAHEJY010000077.1 GCA_024638625.1 Actinomycetes bacterium | reverse complement strand
GGGTTTCTCGAGATCGCCAAAGCGGTTGTTCGCTTCAACGACGATGACACCGTCGAGGTCCGCCACTGCTGGACCGAGATGGGCCAGGGCGTCCACACCGTGGCCTTGCAAGTTGCGGCCGAGGAACTCGACATCTCCCCGGAGCGGATCAGCGTGATTGTCGACACCACGCGCGAGCTCGGAGCAGGACAGACCACCGGATCACGGGGCACGCTCATGGGAGCCGGATCGGTTCAAGCCGCCTGCCAAGCCGCCAATGCCGACGGCCGCAAGATCGGAGTCGACTACGAGGGTGAATACCGGATCGACTGGACCAACAAGCTCGAAGACGATGTGGAAAACCCCATTCTCCACTCGACCTTCGGATACGCCGCCCAGATGGTTATCGCCGACAAACAAAGCGGCGACATCGAAAAGCTGGTGGCGGTTCACGATGTGGGTCGCGCCGTGAATCCAGCCCTATGCGCCGGCCAGGTGGAAGGTGCGGCTCACATGGGCCTGGGGTACGCCCTCACAGAGGATTTTCCGTACGACGAGGCCGCTCGACCCACCAACATGACACTCCGGAGCCTCGGCATCCTCCGCCCCAAAGACATGCCGGAGATCGAGACGATCCTGGTGGAAGCCCCCCAACCCCGTGCGCCCTACGGCATCAAGGGCGTCGGCGAGATCGGTCTCGTCCCAACCGCAGGCGCCGTGGCCCGCGCCCTGCAGCAAGCTGACGGCGTTTTCCGAACGCACCTGCCGATGAACAAACACCATCCCACGGCAACGGCAAACGGTGACTGACAACACAACCCCGGGATTGGTCTGCGGCCACCACCATCTCTATTCGGTTCTGGCCAGAGGCATGCCCGCGCCCCCTATGGTGCCGACCACGTTCCAGTCCATCCTCGAGCAAATCTGGTGGCGGCTCGATTCGGCCCTTGACCTCGAGATGCTGGAGTGGTCGGCCAAGCTGGGGGCACTGGAGGCCCTCGAATCGGGCACGACCGCCATTGTCGACCACCACGAGAGCCCCAACGCCATCGAGGGCAGCCTCGACGTGATCGCTCGCGCCTGCGAGGAAGTCGGCGTCCGCGTCCTCACCGCCTATGGAGTCACCGATCGCAACGGCTCAGACGGTGCCGAGCGCGGCTTGGAAGAGAATCGTCGTTTCATCCGCGAAGGTGGAAACGCTCTCGTTGGAATACACGCTGCTTTCACCTGCTCCGACGAGACACTGGAGCGCGCAGCAGGCCTGGCGAGAGATCTGGGGGTAGGCGTTCACATCCATGTGTGCGAAGGTCCCGAAGACAAAGCTGCCGCGCAACGGCTACGAGCCCTCACGCGGCCCGATTGGCTGCTCGCCCATTGCGTACACCTGCCATCCGACCACGACCTCGCAGGAACGATCCTCCACAACCCGCGCTCCAACCTCAACAACTCGGTGGGGTATGCAGAGCCCGCCCGGTTTTCCAATCCGGTCATGCTGGGCACCGATGGCATCGGCGCCAACATGATCGAGTCGTTCCGGCTGGCATACGTCATGCAGCGCTCCACCAACGTGACCGCAACGCCCGATACCGCCTGGGGCTGGCTGGAGCAAGGCTGGGAGCTGTTCCCCGAAGCCCGCAACGACTCGGTCACCTGGTCATACGATCCGATGGATCCCTGGCATATCGCTTTCACCCCCGGCATACGGCCGTTGCGGGTGGTGGCCGGCGGTGAGGTTCTATTCGACGAATCCGGGCCTACGCGGGTGGATGCAGCAGAGGTACGAGCAAAAGCGAGAGAGCAGGCAACGCGGCTCCACGCAGCCCTGGCATAAGCGCGAAACCCGGGCCTACTCCGGACACCACGCCACGGCCGCGGCGATCTAGAGTCGATAACGGCCTAGTGAGGAATGAGGAACATGAGAACAGGGAACCTACGTAGATTCATTGCATTGTTGCTGGCGTTGGCCATGGTGGCTGCCGCCTGCGGCTCCGACGAAGGCACGGAAACCACAGAGGCCGGGGGCGAAACGGGTGGCGATCCGATGAAGGTCGCCTTCGTTCACGTGTCCCCGGTCGCGGACAAAGGCTGGTCGTGGGCCCACGACCAGGGCGCCCAATACCTGGCCGCCAATATGGACGTCGACATCACGACGCTCGAAGCGATCCCGGAAGGGTCGGACTCGCAGCGAGTCTTCGAAGACCTGGCGGCAGCCGGTAATGAATTGATCTTCGGCACGAGCTTTGGCTACATGGAACCGATGCTGGCTGCAGCGGCCAACTTCCCGGATGTGACGTTCATGCACGCCACCGGCTTCATGTCGAGTGACAACATGGGCAACTACTTCGGGGCCGCCGAAGAAGGCCGATACCTCACGGGTATCGCGGCGGGAGCAGCAACCCAGACCAATTTGATCGGCTATGTGGCGGCCTTCCCGATTCCGGAAGTGCTGCGTGGTATCAACGCCTTTACCCTCGGAGTCCAGGAAGTGAACCCGGATGCGGAGGTGCAGGTCGTGTGGACCAGCACCTGGTTCGACCCACCACTCGAAAGCACGGCTGCACAGAGCTTGCTCGACGCCAATGCCGACGTCATCGCCATGCACCAGGACTCGGCCGCTCCCGGCCAGGCCGCCGAAGCTGCCGGCGCCAAGTGGGTGGGATACAACACCGACATGACCGAGTTTGCAGAGACTGCTTGGTTGACGGCTCCCGTCTGGGACTGGGGCCCGTTCTATCTGACGACCGCCCAACAGGTGGCGGACGGAAGCTGGCAATCAGAGGCCTACTACGGCAACATGGCGGACGGCATGGTGGACATTGCGCCATTCGGACCGTCGGTTTCGGATGAGACCAGGGCAACCATTGAGGAGCGAAAAGCCCAGATCATCGATGGCTCCTTCTCCGTCTTCCCGGATCCGATCGTCGACCAGGACGGCACCAGCCGCGAATTGGGCGACATCTTCGGCATGGACTACTTCGTCGAGGGCGTGATCGGTAGCCCAACTGGCTAGTTCACGATAACCACGAAAAGAACGCTGGGCTCCGCACTCGCGGGGCCCATTGTTCTAGTGTGGACTCATGTCGGATTCGACGGAAACTCTTACGGTCGATCTTCGAGACATCCACAAGCAGTTCTATGGCGTGAAGGCCAACGAGGGCGTCAACTTCCAACTGCGCCCGGGCGAGGTCCACGCTCTCCTCGGCGAGAACGGTGCGGGCAAATCGACCCTGTGTTCCATCCTGGCCGGCCTTTATCGGCCCGATGCGGGCGAGATGATCATCGAAGGCGAGCCGGTGGTGTTCAAATCACCCAAGGACGCCCTGGCGGCCGGCATCGGGATGGTGTACCAGCACTTTCGCCTCGTTCCCAACCTCACGGTCGCCGAAAACCTGGCACTCGGCCATCACAACCTCGGCGTCATGGTGGACCAGAAGGACCTTCAACGCGACGCAACGCAGCTCGGCGAACGCTACGGCCTGCCGGTCGACCCGACGGCGCGCATCTGGCAGCTCTCAGTCGGAGAACAACAGCGGGTCGAAATCCTCAAGCTCCTCTATCGGGACGCCAAAGTTCTGATTCTTGACGAGCCGACCGCGGTGTTGACACCGCAGGAATCCCAGTCTCTTTTCAGCACCATGCGCCAGCTCACCGACGAGGGCCGATCGGTGATCTTCGTGTCCCACAAACTCCACGAGGTGAAGCAGGTCTCCGATCGGGTTTCGGTGATGCGCCAGGGCCAGATGGTTGGCGAGATCGATACCGCGGACGCCGAGCCCAAGGACCTGGCGCGCATGATGGTGGGCAGGGACCTCGAACTCCCCACGCGAGCAGAAGACGACAGCACCGGTCAGCCGATGCTGGTGGTGCGTGACTTGCGCGTACCGGGCGACCGCGGCCTCGAATCAGTGAAAGGAGTGTCATTTGAGGTCCGCTCGGGCGAGGTGGTCGGTGTGGCCGGCGTTTCTGGCAACGGTCAAAGGGAACTGGCCTACGGTCTCGTCGGGCTGCGGAGACCGACCTCGGGCAGTGTCACGCTCGACGGCGTAGACGTCACCGAAGAGAACGTCCTCGAGCATATCCGCCAGGGACTCGCGTATATTCCGCAAAATCGCCTGGGCATGGGCCTGTCGCCGGGCTTGACCACCGAAGACAACCTGGGTCTCAAGGCTTTCCGGGAAGCTCCCTACTCGAAGGGACGACAGCTCGTACCGGCCGCATTCAAGTCGCGCGGCAAGGATCTCATCGAGCAGTACGACATCCGGGGGGTGGTGCCAGGACTCCCGATCCGGCTGCTGTCGGGCGGCAACCTCCAAAAAGCACTCCTGGCTCGAGAAGTCGAGATGCAACCCAAGATCCTCATCGCCCGCTCCCCGACCCGTGGCCTCGACGTCGGTGCGACCGAGGCAGTTCGCAATTCGATCCTGCGCGAGCGCTCGCGCGGGACCGGCGTCTTGTTGATGTCCGAGGACCTGGACGAACTACTCGCCCTCTCCGATCGCCTCATCGTTCTCTACGAGGGCGAAATCGTCGGCGAGCTGACAGCCCGGATGGCAACCGCCGAGCGGCTCGGTCTCCTGATGGCCGGCCAGCGCGACGAGGTCGCTCCATGACCGTGCGTCGCATCATCGTGGAGCCGCGCGGCCTTGCGTCGTTGCGCCTGACCCTCACGGTCCCACTGCTCTCGGTGCTTGCCGCCCTCATCATCGGCGGCATTTTCCTCTGGATCACCGGCGACAACCCGCTCACGGTGTATGGCCACATGGTCGACGCAGCTTTCGGCAGCTCGCGGGGGGTGAGCGAAACCCTGATCTCGGCGACACCCCTGATCCTGACCGGCCTCGCAGCAGCCATAGCGTTCAAAATGCTCGTCTGGAATATCGGGGCCGAGGGTCAGTTCCTGCTGGGAGCCATCGTTGCTGCCGGGATCGCCATTGCCATGGGAGACGGGGTGCCGGCGGTTCTGGCTATTCCGGTCGTGATCATGGCCGGCGCCATCGGAGGGGCATTGTGGGCGGCGGTTTCCGCAGTTCCCAGGGTGTATCTGGGGACCAATGAGATCATCACGACACTGATGCTCAACTTCATCGCGCTCAACCTGATGAACTACCTCATATTCGGGAGCAACAGCCCATGGCGGGATCCGCTTGTGAGCACATTCCCGACCGGGCGTCCCATTCCCGACGGAGCCAGCCTTCCCAGATTCTTCAACCGGCTCGATGTCGGCATCTTCATTGCGATCGCAGTGGCCATCTTCGCCTGGTATCTCGTCAACCGCACCCGCTGGGGATTTGAAGTCCGGGTCGTCGGCGACTCCGCCGAGACGGCCCGCTACGCCGGAATCCAGGTTCCCCGCAAGATTCTCGGCGTGTTTCTGATCTCGGGCGCCTTCGCCGGACTGGCAGGCGCGCTGTTTGTAGCAGGCCCCGTCGGAGCCCTCGATCCTCGCTCGCTCGACCTCGGCCTCGGGTTCACCGGCATCATCGTGGCCGCTCTGGCCCGGCTCAACGCGCTGGCCGTGATCCCGGTCGCGATCCTCATGGGGGCGCTGAACAACGCCGGGCCGTCGCTGCAGTCCATCGGGGTCCCACCTGAGATCGTCACCATGCTCCAGGGTGCCATCCTCATCTTCGCAGTCGGTGGTGAATTCTTCATAGCCAACCGGTTGCGCAGGCCCGAGCTGCCGCCGGAGGTGCTGGCGGGCGAGGCAGCGGCATGAACGACTCCCAACTCATCCTCACCATCGTTGCAGCCGTCGGATTAGGCACACCGTTGATCTTCGCCACCGTAGGAGAGATCATCACCGAGCGGGCCGGCATCCTCAATCTCGGGGTTCAAGGCACCATGCTGGTCGGTGCCGTTGCCGGCTTTTGGGCCACCTTTCAGTCGGGCAGCCTGACGCTCGGCATCGTCGCTTCGCTGTTGGCGGGCGCGGCGTTCTCGCTCATCCACGCCTTCGCGTCCATCACACTGCGAGTCAGCCAGATCGTGTCCGGGTTGGCTCTAACCATCTTCGGAACCGGTTTGGCCAGTTTCTTGGGCAAAGCTGGATCGGATCCGCTGGTGGGAGAGCCGGCTCGCGATCAGTTCGACTCGATCATCAGCGGAGGGATCGCCGACTGGCCGATCATCGGACCGCTCGTCTTTGGCCACGACATCCTGGTCTACGTGGCCTGGATCGCAGCAGGAGCGGCGAGCTATTACCTATTCCGCACCCGTATGGGGTTGTCGCTGCGTGCGGTGGGCGAAGATCCGGCCAGCGCCGAATCGGCAGGCGTGAATGTGGCCTGGGTGCGTTACGTCCATGTCATGGCGGGTGGCGCCCTCGCCGGGCTCGGGGGTGCCTACTACCCGCTCGCCCTCGTCCCGACCTGGCAGGACAACCCCATCGGCGCGGCCGGATGGATCGCGATCGCCCTCGTCATCCTTGCGAGCTGGCGGCCCTGGCGAGCGCTGTTCGCTGCCTATCTGTTCGGAGCTGCGGCCCGCATCCAATTCACCCTGCAGACCCTGGGCGAGCCGTGGAGCAACATCCCGGCGACGATTCTCGCCATGATCCCGTTCGTGCTGGCGATCATTGCGATGATCGCGCTCACCAGCGGCAAACGGGCCAGGTTCCTGGGTGCCCCCGCCGCCCTCGGCATCCCTTATTTCCGAGAACAGCGCTAACCAAGCATTCCCCTCTTCCAGAGAAGCTCAGAAATAGGGGCTCAGCCCCTGACCCCCTCGGCATCCCCTACTTCTGCGAGCAACGCTAAGAGTTGAATCGACCGCCGTAGCCGGTGCCCAGATACGCTCCCCAACTCGGTGGGTCAGCCGCCGCTACGCCAAGGTTCCGCCGCTCGAGGATCGATCCATTCCCGTCGAAGCTCGACCCGATGTAGTCGAGGATGCCATCACGGTCGAGGTCGCCAACCAGTCCGGTCCCAAAACTGCGGGCTTCCCGCCGCAGTATTTCCTGCGTCCGTCCCGCGCCCGGTTCGACCACGAACACGACCTGATCACCTTCGAACAGCGGGCTCAGCGTGATGATCACCTCGTCGAGCCCATCACCCGACAGATCAACCGCCAGCGGCGAATTGACGATCGGCTGGTCGTACGATTGCGCCCATAGCTGTTCGCCCGTGGCTCCCGAAACCGCCATCAGCACCGATTCTCGATATTCCGGCAGCCGGCCGATCGAATAGGCGGCAAACACATCCGGAACCGGGTCATCGTCAAACCATCCAATCGCAGGCGACGCCCACGTCTCAGCATCCGAAACCGAGGTAGACCACAGAATCGCGAGACTCTCACCATCCAGCGCAATCAGCCGCCCATCAAACGTGGCGACGACGATGTCATCGGTTCCGTCGTTGGTGAGATCGGCGAGCGAGGGAGGGGCCACCATCCCCCGGTCAGCCAGGGGGCTGACGACCTGGCTGGCCTGGCTCAGATCGCCTGCCAGCACCGACGCCAGCTCGATGACCCACAACGAGCCAGATTGGGTTTCCCCACCAGAACCGAACACCACCATGTCGACCCCGTCCGATGCACGTCGGTAGCTGAGCGCCGATACATAGGTCTCAGCGGAGTCCGGCATAGGAGCTGCAGCGATCAGCGAGCCGGTCAATCCGCTGACGACCAGCAAATGCCCGGGCGGACGGGGATAGAACGCAGGCAGACCCGAATCTCCACCGTTGGCGACCAACAGATCTGGAACCCCATCCCCGTCGACATCGGCCAGAAACTGCGGCGTATAGAAGTTGAGCCAACGCTCCTGCCCTTCGATCGGCTTCTCTGCGAACGACCACAGCACCGTGCCGACCCGACCGTCGATGGCATGGAGCTGTCCGTTTCTTCCCCCGATGACAACATCCGGCACGTCATCTTCAGACAACAGCGCGAGCGCCGCCGACCCGACCATGTCATCATCGGTTTCGACCCGCCACAGCACCTCGCCGCTCGTTCCATCGTGGGCGGTGACGAAACCGGCCCTGGGGAGAGCCTCCTTTCCGTGCCCGATGACAACGTCATCGACGCTATCTCCGTTGAGATCGACGATGCGCGGTGACGAGAAGATGCGGAGGTCATCAGACGCGGCCCAGACTCGATCGAAATCGACACTTGCGGCGCATGAAGAAAATCCGACCGCGGCAACGGCGGCCATGACCGTGCCAACTCGTCGATGCCAGGGGTGCCGCACAGCGGGCAGGATACGTCTGTCTCCCGCTGGGCCGCAGCGCGCCGGTCGGCCAGGAATCGTAAGATGGAGCGGATCCAACGGCTGGGAGTTTCAGGGTGACGATGTGGCAATCTGTCCAGATCTCTTTGCCGCCGTGGATCGAAGATGTGGCTCCCCCTGAGCTCATTGTGGATACCCTCGAAGAACGGATGCGGCTGGTGGTGCAGCTGGCCAATCGCAATGTCGAGGCCGAAACCGGTGGACCATTCGGAGCTGCCATTTTCGAGACCGAATCGGGCAGGCTCATCGCCCCTGGCGTCAACCGGGTGGTGCCGAGCAACATCCCCACCGCCCATGCCGAGGTGATGGCGATTTCGATCGCAGGCCAGATGACCGGTTCCTTCACGCTGGCGGCCGAGGGCATGCCCGCAGCAGAGCTGGTCACGTCCTCCGAGCCCTGTTCCATGTGCTTCGGCGCAATACCGTGGTCCGGCGTCCGCAAGCTGGTCTCCGGGGCCACGGCCGAGGACGCCGAGGCGATCGGTTTCGATGAAGGACCGAAGCCGGAGAACTGGATCCAGTGCCTGGAAGAACGCGGCATCGAAGTGGTCGCAGGCTTTCTGGCCGAGGAGGCCGGCGCGGCGTTGCGGGCATACGGCGAAGGCGGCTACGAGGTATACAACGGCTGATGCATGAAGTACAGCTGACCGGCACCAGGATTGATCGCCACATAGCACCAGAGAGCGTCGCCGCGGTCCTCGATCTCCTAGCCGAACACCCTTCGGCCACGAGACTGATCGCAGGCGGCACCGATCTCATCATGGAGCTCGACCGACGGAGCCGACCCGGCGTCTCGGTACTTGTCGACATCACCCGATTGCCCGGCCTTGGCACCATTGAACGACTCGATGACGGCCGGATTCGGATCGGGGCGCTCGTCACCCACAATCAGATCGTCGCATCGGATTTGATCTGGGAATCGGCCACACCCCTTGCCCAGGCCTGTTGGGAAATCGGTTCGCCGCAGCTTCGCAACCGGGCAACCATCGTCGGCAATCTGGTGACCGCCAGCCCCGCCAACGATACGATCAGCCCGCTGCGCGTATTGGATGCCGACCTCACCCTCGCCTCGGCATCCGGGGAACGGGTGGTGCCACTCGCTGACTTCCACACCGGTGTTCGAACGTCAGTGCTTCGACCGGATGAAATGGTCACCCACGTCACGTTCCGGACGTTGTACGCGGACGAGCGCGCCGTCTTCGTCAAAGTCGGAAACCGGTCGGCCCAGGCCATCTCGGTCGTCCACGGGACGGTCGCTGTACGCCTCGCGGGCGAATCGGTGACCGATGCCCGCATCGCCCTCGGTTCGGTGGCGCCCACGATCGTGACCGTGGTCGATGCCGAAACCTTGCTGGTGGCTCAGCCACTGTCCGACGAACAGATCTCGGCAGCCGCCGCCGCGGCGGCGGCCGCTTGCCAGCCGATCGACGACGTACGCTCCAGCGCGGGCCATCGTTCGGCCATGATTTCTGCGATCGTGACCCGCGGCCTCGAAACTCTGCGCGACGATTCAGCCATACGTCCTGAGACGCCTGCGTTGCTGTCGGCGACGGGCACCAGCCATCAGCCGGCGCAGGCCATCGACGCCGGCCCCGACACCGTTATCACGACCACCGTCAACCACCAATCGATGAGCGCCGCCGGGGCCAACGGCGCGACGCTCCTCGACTGGATCCGGGATGAGCTGCAGCTCACGGGCACCAAGGAGGGTTGCGCCGAGGGCGAATGCGGAGCCTGCACCGTCATTGTCGACGGAAGCGCAGTCATGTCTTGTCTGGTACCGGCGGCAGTGGCAGATGGACGAAGCCTCACCACCATCGAAGGGCTGGCAGCGAACGGTGAGCTGCATCCACTGCAGCAGGCTTTTATCGACAACGCAGCCGTCCAGTGCGGGTTCTGCATCCCCGGCTTTCTGGTCGCCGGAGCGTCGCTGCTCGACGAGGTTGCGACGCCAACGCCGGCCCAGCTGACCGATGCCATGGCAGGAAACCTGTGCCGCTGCACGGGCTATTACAAGATCGTGGACGCCTTCACGCAGGCCGCCGGCTCATGAACAGGACCACCATCCGGGCCTCGGTGGAAAAGGCCGATGCCTATGACAAAGTGACCGGCGCCGCCGAATACCCGGCGGACCGCGCGTTCGCCGATGCCCTGAGCGCCATGGTCGTCTTTACCGACCGGCCACACGCCCGGCTGATCGACCTCGATACCAGTGCCGCCGAAGCGGTCGAAGGTTTCGTCATGATCCTTCTCGCATCCGATATCCCCAACAACGAATACGGATTGACGATGTTCGACCAGCCGGTGCTCATCGGAACGGGCTCGAGAAACGACAGCGGGGTTCCGACCGATATCAGCCGGTGGGAAGGTGACCAGCTGGCGGTGGTGGTGGCCGAAACCACCGAAGCCGCCCAGCAGGCGGCCGAGCTGCTCAATCCGACGTGGGAAGATCTCCCGCTGGTCGATTCAATTGACGCAGCCATGGCAGACGGAGCGCCGCTCCTCCATCCCGAGAACGGGCTCGAGTCCAACGTGTACGAGACGTACAAGTTCCGCAAAGGCAATATCGAGGAGGGTTGGGACCAGGCGGTGGTGATCGTCGAAGACACCTACGAGGTGCCCTATCAGGAGCACGCCTACCTCCAGCCGGAAGCCGCCGTTGCCTATCTAGATGACCAGGGTCGGGTGACAGTCGAGATCGCAGGCCAATGGACCGTCGAAGATCAGATGCAGATCGCCCACGCCCTGGCACTCCCGCTCGACCAGGTCCGGGTGATCTATCCCGCGATCGGGGGTGCTTTTGGGGGCCGGGAGGACATGAGCCTCCAAATCGTGCTGTGCGCCGTAGCGCTACACCTGCGCGACATGGGTATCGAGCGGCCGGTTCGTTCCGTATGGTCCCGGGAAGAGTCGATCATCGGCCACCACAAGCGCCACCGTGGCAAGGCATGGGCGAAGTGGGGGGCCGACGCCCGTGGCCACATCGTGGCCGTCGAATCCGAAGGCTGGCTCGACGCCGGCGCCTACAACTACACCACGAACAAGGTGCTGGGAAACATGCACCTGACCATGGCCGGTCCCTACCGCATACCCAACGCCCGCATCGACAGCCACGGCGTATACACGACCACCGTTCCCGGCGGCGCCTTTCGGGGATTCGGAGGGCCACAGGGAACATTCGTTTCCGAATCGCAGATCAACAAGCTTGCGGAGAAGCTGGGGATGGATCCGGTTGCGTTTCGAGAAGTCAACCTGCTCGAGGACGGCGACGAGTCGATAACCCAGGCCCCTCTCCCGTTGGGTGTCAGCGTGCGCCAGGTAGTCGCGGAAACCGCCGACGCAGCCGGTTGGGGTGAACCGCATCCCGGTGGTGCCGAGGTCCGCCCGTTCCGCAGCCTCCCCGCTCGACCGGGCGCCACCCGGCGTGGACGCGGGTTTGCCTGCGCCATCAAGAATGTCGGGTTCTCGTTCGGCTTCCCGGAAAAAGCCGATGCCCGCATCGAGCTTCATGGGGGCGACGAGATCGACAAGGCGATCCTGTTTCACGGTGCGGCCGACGTCGGCCAGGGAACCCACACCGTCCTGCGCCAGTTGGCGGCCGAAGCACTGGGGATCGACGTGAGCCAGGTCGAAGCGGTCTACTCGGACACGGCCACCTCCGGAGATTCCGGCTCGGCGTCTGCCTCTCGCCTCACGTGGATGGCAGGTAATTCGGTGCTGGCGGCCGCGGGCGAAGCCGAAAAGGCCTGGAACCAGGGAGACCGTCCCGCGGTCGGCGATGTTCGGTTCGTGCCACCCTCGACCGAGCCGTTCCATCCCGACGGAGGCCGCTCCGAACCCAACTTCGCCTATGGCTACGTGGCCCAGGCGGTCGACTTGTCCGTGGACATCGAGACCGGCTATGTCCGGATCGACCGGGTGTTCTCGGGGGTCGACGTCGGCAATTCGCTCAACCCGATCCTCATCGAGGGCCAGTCGGAGGGAGCGATTGTCCAAGCCCACGGCTACACCCTCAGCGAACACCTCCAGTCCGTGGACGGGCGCATCCTCAACCCACGGCTGTCCCAATACCTCATACCGGGCATCGGCGACGTGCCAGGCGAGGTCCACACGATCCGGGTGGAGGTGCCCGACCCGTTAGG
>JAHEJY010000076.1 GCA_024638625.1 Actinomycetes bacterium | reverse complement strand
GTTTTCGAAGTCGGCGCCGCCGTCGACCAGACCGGGGCCGGCTTTCTCGACTGTCCGGTATCCGGGAGCGTCTCTACGGTTGAGGCCGGGGCGCTGACCATCATGGTCGGCGGCGATGCAAGCCTCGTCGAGACATCGGGTCCGGTTCTCGATGCGCTCGCAGCCAAGGTAATTCACGTTGGCGATCGCGGCGCCGGGGCGGTAACCAAGCTCGCCGTGAACGGACTCGTTCACGGACTGAACGTTGCTTTGTCCGAGGCCCTTGTCCTGGCCGAAAAGGCAGGCGTGGAGCGTGCAACCGCCTATGAGGTGTTTGCCAGCGGAGCGGGCGGCGCGCCCTTTGTCCAGTACAAACGAGAGTCGTTTGAGCACCCCGAATCGGCGCCGGTGGCCTTCAGCCTGAACCTCGTGGCCAAGGACCTGGAGCTGATAACAGGTCTCGGCAAACGTGTCGGAGTCCCGATGCACCAGGCGGAGACGGACTTGAGCATCGTTCGCGAGGCCATTGACGAGGGGTACGGCGAGGGTGACATGAGCGCCATTGCTTCCTTTCTTCGCAAAGACGAGGGCTGATGGCAGCCCATATTGTGAAACGCCGCTCCGAGCTGCTTTACGAAACGCCGGGCGAATTCGCCGAGGCCAGCAGCGGCTATTCGGGTGACTTTGTCGTCTCCGAGCCGGGCGGGGCCGTCCAGATGGGATTCCGGGTCGCTCGCCTCGAGCAAGACGGATTCGTGGCAACCCACGTCCATTCCTTTGAGGAGTCGCTCTTCGTCATCGAAGGAACACTCGTTGTGGATACACCCGATGGAAGTCACGAGCTGGTATCCGGCGACTACGCCCTGTTTCCGGTCGGCATGAGTCACGCCTTCCGCAACTTGTCAGGATCGCCGGTCGAGTTCGCGGAGATGAAAGCACCCCTGCCGCGGGAACGGTTCGGTTTCGACACGCAGTTCCCACCTCCCCTCGGGGCGGCGGAAGCCCTGCCGATCGACGTGCGTGACCCGCGCAACCGCTATTTCGGACATATCGATCCCGCTTCGATGGATCCCAAGCTCCAGACGCAGGACAAACTCGCGTTGAGTGCAAGCATGCGCACTGCGCTACTCGTCTACAGCGGTATCAGCGTGAAAATGATGGTCGACTCCGACCTGGGAGCCGATCTCTCCACGATGTTCATGGTTCAGTACGAACCGGGCGGATTTGCCGGGGCCCACGACCACCCTCTGGAAGAGACGTACCTGATCCTCGAAGGTCAGACCGAGGCCGTCTTCGACGGCAGCAGCTACGTGCTCGGGCCGGGCGATGTGGCATGGGCCGGCGTGGGTTGCGTCCACGAGTTCCGTCAGATCGGAGACGGAGTCGTGCGGTGGCTGGAGACCCAGGCACCGCAGCCGCCACCACGTCATTCCTACCGGTTTGCCCGCGACTGGGCCTATCTCGAGAATGCACTGGCCGATGAGTCCTGACCCACAACGCGAATTCCGGCCATGAGCCAAAGAGTCCTGATCAAAGGTGGGACGGTCCTCTCCATGGACCGATCGATCGGGAATCTGAAAGCGAGCGATGTTCTGATTGAGGACGGGCTGATCCAAGAGGTGGGAGCCTCATTACGCGCCCGAAACGCAGACGTGATCGACGCGTCGCACGCCATCGTCATGCCCGGGTTCGTCGACACCCATCGCCATACGTGGCATTCACTGTTTCGCAACGCCGGCGGACAAGCGGCGGGTATCACGCCCGATTTGATCCGGCCTCATCACTCACCGGATCACGTTTACGCGGCCACCTTGATCGGCCTCCTCGGAGCCACGGAAGCCGGCATCACCACGGTCGTCGACTGGGCGGACATTCCGGCGGAGACGCCTCTCATCGAGGCAGCGCTCCAAGCTCACACCGATGCAGGGCTGCGCACCGTCTTTGTCGCGGTCCAGAAAGACTGGGAAGGAGGCGGCGTCGCGGCGGTGAAGGCCCTGGCTGATCGGGGCTTACCTGACCGGGCATTCGCCATCGGTTCGCCGGATCCGCCCCACGAACTCGATGCGATGTCTGCCCTGTGGCGTTCGATCCGGGAGGTCGGGCTTCGCATTCACGCGCACGCCGGCGTCGACGAGGGATCGCGCGGGGTCGTTGCCAGGCTCGGCGAATTGGAGTTACTGGGCGAGGACGTAACCCTCGCTCACTGTACGAATCTGTCGGATCAAGACCTGGACGTCATCGCATCATCCGACACGAGGGTCTCCCTCACGCCGGCTGTCGAGATGACCGAAGGAATGGGCAGACCGCCTCTCCAATCACTGATCGACCGGGGAATCCGGCCCGGACTGGGTGTCGGGACCGAGATGGAATCGCCGGGAGACATATTCGCCCAGATGCGGGCCGCGCAGTCGGTACAACATGCGACGCTCTTCGACCTGAAACTGGCGGGCAAGGGCGGGGTTCCCAACCTGCTCGGAACTCGTGACGTGATTCGATTTGGGACAATCGACGGAGCGAAGGCGGCCGGGCTTTCCGACATCACTGGTTCATTGAGTCCGGGCAAACGGGGCGATGTCGTGATTCTGAGGACCGATCGGCCCAACATCGCACCCGTCAACGACCCCATCGGCGCCGTTGTCTGGGGCATGGATACCTCGAATATCGACTGGGTGCTGGTCGGCGGACGGGCAGTCGTGAGCGCTGGGGAACTCACCCATGATGTGACGCGTGCCCGGGACCTGGCGGTGCAAGCCCAGCGCGAGGTGGCGGCCGCAGCCGGCCTACTCGCTTCGGCCGAGACGAGCACATCGTGACAACCCGGCAGATGCCTTCGTCGGCTCTCACCTCATTTGTGGTGGCTTCGCGCTACATGCCGGTATACGTGGCGCTGTTGTTGCTGCTGATCGTGGCAGCCATCTGGGTCCCGGAGACGCTCAGCGGCGTCGCTCTATCTGCGATCGCCCCATTTGGCGCGCTCCTGGGCATCGCCGCGCTGGGTCAGATGCTCGTTGTGATGACAGGGGGAATTGACCTGAGCACTCCGGGCACCTTGACCCTGGCCGCCATGATCACTGTGGGAGTGGGGGACCGGGCAGATGGACGAATCTGGCTGGCCATTGGAACTGCCATCGGCGTTGCGGCCATCATCGGATTGATCAACGGGATCCTGATCGGTGGAATCAAGCTGAATCCCCTGATCGTGACGCTCGCCGTAGGTCAAGTGGTAATCGGAGTTATCAGCAGATACGTGCGTACGTTCCCGGTGCAGAGTCCAGTACCTACCGGTCTCTCGGATTGGACAGCTACCCGGATTCTTGGCGTCAGTCCCATCTTCTGGATCGGCGTTGCCATGACCCTTCTTCTCATCGTCGCATTGCGCTACACAACCGTTGGCCGGAGGTTCCAGGTGGTGGGCGCCAATCCGGTGTCGTCGCAGGTGGTTGGAGTGCGCGTGACGCTCAACCAGATCCTTGTCTACGTCGTGGCCGCCATGCTCTACGCCATAGCCGGGGTCGCGCTTGCCGGACTGATTCGTAACCCGGGAGTCAACATCGGGTCGCCCTATCTCCTGGGCCCGATCGCCGCGGTCGTCATTGGCGGAGCTTCGCTGACCGGCGGCCTGGCCAGCCCCATGTCAACGATGGTCGCCGCGTTCTTCCTCACAGGTCTGAACCAGATGATGCGCTCGCTCGGCCTGCCTACCGCACTTCAGTTTGTTGTCTTCGGGCTTGTGATCATCGGCGGGATGCTGGTTTCCGGTGATCGCATCATCAAGGGAGTCGAGCGGCTTCTACGTGAGAGGCGAAGACCAGGGCATGCATGAAAGAAGAATGAAATGAGACGTCCCATACAGGCAAGTAAGAGGAGGAACATATCGTGAAGATGAGAAAACTATTGGGCTTCATTGTCGTGTTGGCGATGGTGGCCGCTGCGTGCAGCGATTCATCAACCGACACAACGGAAGCCCCGGAAACGCCGACAACTGCTGCGGCACCGACGACAACTGCTGCCGGGTCGACGGACACCGTTGCGCCCGAACCGGACACACCGGCCGGGCCTCTCGCAGAATACGGCGAGGATCCGTCCGCAGCAGATCCGGATCTGGTTGCGAAGGCATTAGGGCCAGTGACGCCCTCTGACGAAGCAAGTTGGAATATCGTCCTGGCTTCGATCGCCCGCGCCAATCAGGATCTCGACCAGGCAACGATCGATAAGGCCATGGAATGCTGGAGTAATCAGGAGTGCGACACCGGCACCGGCGGAGATCTCATCATGGGCTGGGCCGACGGCGGTGGAGATTCTGTCAATGTCTGGCGGGGCGTGAGTCATATGGAGGCGATTCTCCAGGCCCTCACGTACCCGGAGATCGGCACGATTGTCTCAACCGCAGCCAACTTCGACGCGGATCCCGCGGTACATGTGAACGGCATCAGCTTCCTGATCCAGCGGGGCGCCAGCTTCATCGTGGGATATCCGGACTTTGGTGCGGCGTTGTCAGGAGTCGTCGCAGAGGCCGAGGCCGCAGGTATTCCTTACGTGTCATTCTCGGCGGGGTACGTCGGTCTTCCTGGTACGGAGGGCGCTCTGACACCCGGGGTCGACTACACAGCTGTGGTTGGCGAAGATCTTTGTGCTCTGGGCCAAAGCTTCGCGCAGATCCTCAATGACGGAGTCGGCAGCGGATCAGTTGGCATGCTGGGCGGCACGCCTGGCAACGCTCTGACCCTCGGTTGGCAGCAGTGCACGGTCTCGGATCTGGCTAGCGGCGTTGAGTTGGTGAACCCGCCCCCTGACGCCAACACCACAACTGGCGACACGTACTGGGTCAACACGTTCGCACTCGATGCGGTTCGGGCTCTGCTGACGACCAACCCCGACATCGGCGGATGGGTATACGAGTACTCCGACGGCTTGTACACAGCTCTGCAGGCTTATGACGAGCTGAATATCCCGGTCGAGAATCTGAGTGTCGCATTGCGGACCGACGAACAGACACTGTTCTGCGACTGGGTGGACCGCAATGAGCCGACCTACAACATCTGGTACTCAGCGGGCGGCAACTTTCAGTCGCGCACTGCAGTCACCGCAGCGATGCTGAAGCTGCAAGGTGCCGAGATTCCCGGCCAGATTGTGGTTCCCCATGTGATGCGCCAGGTGACAGCCGAAGACTGCAATCCGGATCGAGTCAACGAGGTCGTCTCGGGCACGTCGCTCGCGCCTGACTCGGTGCTACAGCGCATGTTCGGCGGCTAACAGACGAAGGCGAGCCGAGGAGAGTCGATGGACCATGAGCTGGTTCTCGAGATGGAGGGAATATCGCGCCAGTTCGGCGCGGTCAGAGCATTGACGAACGTCAGCTTCGACTGCCGCGCCGGCGAGATTCACGCCCTTGTCGGAGAGAATGGCTCAGGCAAGTCGACTCTCCTCGGAGTCGCGTCTGGTTTTGTTGACCCCGACACAGGCATCGTCCGAATCGGGGGAAAGCGCCTGACCCGTGACTCTCCCGGTCAGGCTCGCAGTCTGGGTCTCGCCATGGCGTATCAGGACGGTTCGTCGATCAACGCCGAACCCGTCAAGAACAACCTGTACTACGCCGCTCCGCCCAACCAGCGCCCACCGTATTGGCGCAGGAAGAGGTGGGCGCGAAGTGTTCTGGCCGATTTCGACCTTGACCTGGAACTGTTTCCAGACGCCCCTGCGGGCTATCTCACCATGGCGGAGAGACAATTGTTCGAGGTCGCCAAGGCGCTCGTGACCGATCCCAAAGTCCTGCTCCTCGACGAGCCAACCACGGCGCTCGGTCCGGATGAGGTCGAAGCGCTTCACCGGACGGCTTTGGCGTGCCGTGATCGGGGTGTCGGCGTCGTCTACGTGAGCCACCGTCTACCCGAGGTTCTCGAGGTGGCGGATCGGGTGACGGTGCTGCGGGACGGTGAGTACCAGGGCACCTTTGACGCCAAAGAGACATCGGAGCCGGAGTTGGTCGAGCACATCGTCGGCCGTCCGTTTGATGCGGCATTCCCGCCGCCGGCAATTGCCCCCGATGAGGAGAAGCCGGTTCTGGTCGTCGACGGTCTGCAAGGACAGGCGTTTGGTCCGGTCAGCTTCACGATTCTCAGCGGTGAAATCGTCGGCGTCGCAGGCGCCGAAGGCAACGGACAGCCGCAGTTGTTCGATTGTCTTGCCGGGAGAGAGGCACCGCGGGCGGGTCGGGTTGATTGCGCCGGCAAGGAGCTAACGCTGATCTCGACCCACGAAGCGGTCGGCGCAGGTGTGATGCTCCTTCCAGGCAACAGGAAACAAGAAGCGCTGATGGGAGTCCTGGGAGTGAGGGTGAACTCAACCATCCAATCGTTGCGACGGTTCTCGCGGCTGGCCTTCTTGCGTCGGCGCTCGGAGCGATCGGCGGTCAATCGACTTGTCGAGCAACTCGAGATCCGAACCCCGTCTCTCGACCAACCGGTCGAGTTTCTTTCCGGAGGCAACCAGCAGAAAGTCTCTGTTGCGAGATCGTTCCTTCGCGAGCCATCAGTGATTCTGGCGTATGAGCCGACCCAGGGCGTCGATGTCGGCTCCCGCTTCGACATCTACAAAGCGTTGCGTGCGCGAAGTGACTCTGGCGCCGGGCTGCTGGTGAAATCGAGCGACCCCATCGAGTTGGCCGGCTTTTGCGACCGGGTTCTGGTCATGTCCCGCGGCACGATCGTTGAAGAGATCCCCGGAGACGAGCTGGACGAAGTACGCATCGTCGAAGCCATCGTACGCGGTCCCGGCATGTCGAAAGCCGCAAGATCGCCGCTCGGCGTGGCGATGCCCAAAGCGGCGACCGCAGGAGACGGGTAGTGACGACCGAGATCACGAGCACCAGGGTCGATCAGGTACGCCAACTCGTCCGCAAGGGGTTCCGCAACGCCCGTGACAAGAACAAGTGGCGCAAGATCATCAAGCTGCGTTTGTGGATGCCCGTGGCGCTCCAGATCATCTTGATCCTGGCGCTCCTCTGGTACACGAATACACGATTCGACGGCTTCCTCAACGAAAGAAACGTCTTCAATATTCTGCTGCTTGCCATGCCATTGGCGATAGCCGCGATCGCCCAAACGAATGCGATTCTCGTCGGCTACCTCGACCTGTCTGTGGGAGCCATGATCAGCTTCGGCGTCGTGGTCGGCTCGTTCCTGATAGGTGCCGAGGCGTCTGGAGCGGCGATACTGGTGGGAGTTCTTGCCATCGTTGGGGCGGGAGTCGGTCTCGGGCTTGTCAATGCCGGACTGATCAGGGGGGTGAAGATCCCTTCGTTGATTGCCACCCTGGCCACGTTCAGCATCCTGGACGGAGTCTCCCTGACGATGCGACCGAGTGCCCAGGGAATCATCAATGGTGGTTTGGTTTCGTTCTTGGCAGCGAAGGTCGGTCCGATCCCGATCTTCTTGCTGGTGATCGTTGCCGGCGCAGCCCTGCTCGACGTGTGGCTACACGCGTCAGGTTCCGGTCTGCAATTGCGCGCCGTGGGATTTGATGAGCGTGCCGCCAAACGGGGCGGCGTCCGAACGAATTGGATTCGGGTGCGGGCCTTGTTGTTGGCGAGCGTGCTCGCCGCCATCGCATCGTTCTTTGTGATGGCTCGATCGCCAATCGGAAATGCCCAGATCGGAACGCCATTTGCACTCAACAGCATCACGGCCGCCGTATTGGGCGGCGCCTCCCTGGGAGGGGGGCGAGCCACATTTGTCGGCAGCACTGTGGCCTCGATTCTTCTAGCCCTGATCATCACGGTGCTGCCGTTCCTCGGACTGTCACCTACAGACGGGTCCATGATTATCGGCTTGCTTGTCCTGATTGGTGTCATCCTGTTTCAGGTGGGCGATCTGAAGGAATTGGTCAAGCGCAACTACCGCCGGGCGAGACGATTGGTGATCGGGAGCAGCGCTGCCAACGTCGCCGAGATCCCGGCGTTTTACCCGTCGGGTACCGACTTTTCGGTGACCCCGACCGATCGCACGCTGATCAAGAACGGAATCGTCCTGACGCTGGACCCGAATCTCGGCGACTTTTCGCGAGGCGATATCCTCATCGACGGCGAGGAGATCGTCGAAATCGGAAACGGCCTGGAAGCGGCCGACGCCGAGGCCATCGATGCATCAGGGATGATCGTGGTGCCGGGATTTGTCGACACCCACCGCCATATCTGGGAGGGCGTGCTGCGCAACATCGGGACCGATGTTCCGCTCGAGGGTCGCACCAGCTACATCTCGTTCGTGCTACACAAGCTGGCACCGGCTTTCCGTCCCGAGGATGCCTATGTCGGCAATCTGGTTTCGGCGCTGGGTGCGATCGATGCCGGTGTCACGACCTTGCTCGACTGGTCGCATATCCAGGGCTCGCCCGCCCATACCGACGCCGTTGTGCAGGCGCTGGAGGACTCCGGAATGCGGGCCGTCTTCGCATATGGCTTCCCGTGGTGGGGCAAGTGGGAGGAGCGCCAGCCGAGCTGGTTCGTGCGGGCGGCTACCGAGCACTTCTCGACCCAGGATCAGATGTTGACGCTGGCGCTGGCGGCCCCGGGCCCCGAGTTCACCGATTTCGAGGTGACCCGGGATCACTGGAAGCTCGCGCGTGAGGCGGGGGCCCGCATCAGCACCCATGTGGGGGTGGGCAGCTATGGCCTCGATGGCAAGGTCCAACAATTCGGCGAGGCGGGCCTGCTGGGGCCGGATACCACCTACATCCATTGCACAACGCTCAACGACACCGAGATCCAGATGATCGTCGATTCCGGAGGAACGGTTTCGCTGGCCTCGCCTGTCGAGATGATGATGGGCCATGGGATGCCACCCATCCAGAAGTTTCTCGATCGCGGTCTCGCCCCGAGCCTGAGCGTCGATGTGGAGACCAACGTGCCGAGCGACATGTTCAACCAGATGCGGTCTGTGCTGGCGCTCCAACGCACCCAAATCACCAATGGCGCCAGATCATCGGCCAAGGATGTGCTTGGCTGGGCCACGATCGAAGGTGCCAAAGCGAATGGGCTCGGACATAAGGTGGGGTCCCTGGCGCCGGGCAAGAAAGCCGACCTTGTCTTGCTGCGCACCGACCGGATGAACGTGACACCCCTGAACGATCCGGCAACCGCGGTCGTAGCCGGCATGGATACGAGCAATGTCGACACGGTGATCATCGCGGGACGTGTTATGAAGCGCCACGGTCGACTCCTGCACGTCGACTGGGATGCAGTGCATCGACAGGTGGCGGAGTCGCGGGATTACGTGATCGCCAAATCAGGTTTCAAAGTACCGAAGATCTGAGGCACGTGTCCATTCAGCTCTGGCCACTCACCGCTGGTCGCTCATCGACCGACGGCGGATATATCCCTCGTTGATCTCGAGTAGTTCACCGGGAGGAAAGCCCGCTGCGAGCAACAGGTGGTAGTCGGCAACCGCCCCGGTGTCGAGGTCGACGTAGCCCTGTCGCACAAGACCGTCTGCGAACGCCTGGCGATAATCGTGACGGGTCATTGTCGGGTGGTCGATCACCTGGAACATCGTCGAGGCCCCGCTGCTCGCCAGGCCGACGACTGCCCGCTCGCATCCACAATCGGGGCAGTCGCAGATGTCGGGCGGCATCATCACGAGCTCGCCTTCGACGGTCCAGACGAAATCGCGGTCGGTCAGTTGGTCGCTCGCTTTGCCGGCTACGAGAATGTTCACGGTTCCCCAATCGTCGTATGGTTGCAACGTATCCGGTGGCTATGACAGATTGAATACCCCTCTGGCTGAATACCCCTCTGTCTTTGCGGGCACCGCCCTACGCTCCACGCCATGGCTGATCCCTATCAGTACCCCTATCCCTCTCCCGAGCTGGCAGCCGCCTATCCCTTTCGGGAGCTCGAGTTCGAGCGGTTGAGCCCCGACGAGATGCGCCGTCGAGCCGAACGCTTTCATATCCAGATGGAGCAGCGGCGGAGTGTGAGGATGTTCAGCCCCGATCCCGTGCCTCGTGACTTCATCGAGCACGCCATCATGACTGCATCAACGGCACCATCGGGAGCCCACAAGCAGCCGTGGCGCTTTGTCGTCGTCGGAGATCCCGCTCTCAAATCGGCCATCCGCCTGGCCGCCGAAGAAGAAGAACGCATCAATTACGAGGAGAACCGGATGAACGAGGAGTGGCAGCAGGCGCTGGCACCTCTCGGAACAGACTGGCACAAGGAGTACCTCGAAGTCGTGCCGTGGATCGTCGTGCTGTTCGAGGAGCGTTATGAGGTCCGCCCCGATGGCGAAAAGCGCAAGAACTACTACGTCAAAGAAAGCACGGGGATAGCAGCCGGCATGTTCATCGCGGCTCTCCACAACATGGGATTGGCGACGCTGCCTCATACGCCCTCTCCCATGGCGTTTCTCACCAAGACGCTCCAGCGTCCTGACAACGAACGACCGTTTGTCCTGTTTCCGGTCGGCTACCCGATGCCGGGAACCAGAGTTCCCGATCTCGTACGCAAGCCGCTGGAAGACGTGGCGCTGTTTTTCGACTAGCACTACCGTGATTTGTATCGGAAGGTGTCACTGTGGAGCTGCTCACGACCGAACAGATGGCCAAGGCAGACGCCAAGGCCGCGGAACACGGCGAGTCGAGCTTCGCGCTCATGCACCGAGCAGGAAGAGCCGTGGCCGATCATGCGTCGACGATGGTTCCACGCGCCTCCCGCATCCTCGTCGTCTGCGGTCCGGGCAACAACGGAGGAGATGGATTCATAGCGGCGCAGCGCCTCCACGAGGACGGACACCACGTCGAGGTCGTGCTGATCGGCGACCGGTCGTCACTGTCTCCCGATGCAGGGGAAGCCGCCAACGGATGGTCTGGGCGAATCCGGACCGAAATGTCGGACGCTCCGGCTGATCTCGTAATCGATGCTCTGTTCGGCGCCGGCCTATCGCGCCCCATCAGCGGCCTGGCCGAAGAAGCCGTCACCGCAATCAACAAATCCGACGCACTGGTGCTCTCCGTCGATGTTCCCTCCGGGCTGGACGCAGACGCGGGTCGTGCGATTGGACCGATTGTGCAAGCCGATGCAACGGTGACGTTCTTTCGAAAGAAGCCGGGGCATCTCTTGCTGCCCGGCAGGTCGTACTGCGGCGAAATCGTGCTGGCGCAGATCGGAATACCGGATGAGGTGCTGGGTGAGATCGAACCAGGAACATACGAAAACGGTCCGGATCTTTGGGATTTGCCGCTACCGGCGACAGACGGGCACAAATACGACCGGGGCCATGCTGTCGTCGCTTCGGGCCCGCCAAGAGCGACCGGGGCTGCCCGGCTCGCCGCCCGTGGGGCGCTACGCGCGGGCGCCGGGCTGGTGACGGTGGCTTCCCCGGGGTCGGCCCTCGCCGTCAACGCAGCCCATCTGACCGCCATCATGATCGAGACGTTCGAGAGCACGTTCGGACTGGAAAAGATCGTCGAGGATCCCCGCAAGAATGCCCTGGTGATAGGGCCGGGATTCGGGATCGGTCCGGATACACGCGCGGCGGTTGCGGCGTTTCTGGCCACGGACGCGGCCGTGGTGCTCGACGCAGACGCGCTCACCTCCTTCGCCGACGATCCCGAAGAGCTGTTCGTCGCGATCCGAAGCCGGCGTGCCCGAACTGTTGTGACTCCACATGAGGGCGAGTTCTCGCGCCTGTTTGGAGGCGAAGGCTCGAAACTACAACGCGCTCGTCATGCCAGCCTGGCCAGCGATGCCATCGTCGTGCTCAAGGGCCCCGATACCGTCATTGCTCACCCCGATGGAAGAGCTGCGATCACTGCCAATGCACCCCCATGGACGGCAACCGCCGGTGCCGGCGACGTACTGACCGGCTTCATCGCCGGTCTGCTGGCCCAGAACATGGACGCCTTCCAGGCGGTGTGCGCCGGTGTCTGGTTGCACGGAGAGGCTGCTGCCGAGATCGGCCCGGGCCTCATCGCGGAAGATCTGCCCGAGGCTCTTCCCACAGTGTTGAGGCGTTTGGTCGACTGATTATTGCTCAGTTTTCGTCTGCAATGGCTACTATTCCGCCGTCCTTCGGGTTACCCCCGAGGAACCAGAGGGTTTGTGCTCTCGAAACCACGAGTCATCCCATTCCGTTCACCCGGTGGGATTCTGTATGAAAGGACAGCGCCGTCATGGCTAAGCAGAAGTTTGAGCGGTCGAAGCCTCATGTGAATGTGGGGACGATGGGTCATATTGATCATGGCAAGACGACGTTGACGGCGGCTATTACGAAGGTGATGGCTGAGACGTATGGTGGTCAGGCGACGGCGTTTGAGGATATTGATAAGGCGCCGGAGGAGCGTGAGCGGGGTATCACGATTGCGATTGCGCATGTGGAGTATGAGACGGGGAATCGTCATTATGCGCATG
>JAHEJY010000008.1 GCA_024638625.1 Actinomycetes bacterium | reverse complement strand
GTCTGGCCGGCGACCACCGAGCCACTATGGGCGAACGCGCCCGCTGACACGGTGCCGCTTGCGTCGTAGATCCAGACCTCTCCGGGATCGAGCTCGTTGTTGGCGTTGGAATCTCCGGACTGATACAGAGGTATGGCACCGCCGTCGTCGCTGACCACGAGACCCGTGAGCGGTACCAGACCCGGATTGCTGACTTCGTAGGTCCAGGTAACACTGGATCCAACCGGGAGATACGGACCCGGAGCCGTATCGGCCTCGATTCCATTCGTGTACGTCTCGATGACCACGATGGCGCTGCGCCGGTAGCCGAAGTCGGCAGCTACATAGTCCTCGCTTGCCGCCAGGGTGAGGTCGAGCGGCTGGTTGCCGGTGGTGTTGGTATCGACGCCTGCTGGCAGTGACGTTTCATCTACTTCGACCCGGTAGCCACCGGTCAGAAGATCGGGGAACAGGTAATTGCCTGTGCCCCCCGTTGTGATCGTGGCTTCGAGCACATCGTCAGGAGTTCCGAGCGTCGTGTCGGGTCCAGGGCTGTAGAGCCGAACGTTCACACCCGCCAGCCCGGACTCGGCGCCGTCGACCGCGCCATTTCCGTTTTCATCCTCCCAGACCAGATCGCCGATGGTGCCGGGTGCCACGAATCCTGCGTCGATGGAGCTATCGCTCGCCGAGGCACCGAGGGTCACCGGGGCAGTCAAGGAGGATCGGTCGGCGTCAGAGTCAGTTCCATCGGGCCCGACGTTGGTCCGGGTTGGAATCAGACCGGAGGGCTGGGCGAACTCGATGACGTAGTCGCCTGGACTTACGCCAGAGAAGTTATACCGGCCGCCACCGGAGGTTGTGACGGTGTCGAGAACCGTGGTCTGGCCCGCATTCCAGAGAGTGACAACAATTCCGTCGATTCCCGGCTCTCCGGAATCCTGAATACCGTCGCCATCTAAGTCGTCCCACACAAGATCTCCGATTGACGGGCTGACGGTCGTGTCGTCTGTGTCGCTGTCCGGAATCATCTCGATCAGGAAAGGGTCCATATACCTGATCGTTGTGCTGTTCGTCAACGTTCCGGCCGTGAGGTCGTCCACCTTCGCAGTTACCGATGCGGTTCCTCCGGTTGGCGCCGCACCTCCCTGCCCGTTGAGGCTTTGATCGATCGAAAAGCTGACCACTCCTCCGCTCTCGCTGCACGAACCCGTCAACGGAGGAGATATCGAACAATCTGAGAATGTGGTGCCTGCGGGCAGGGTGTCGGTGATTGTGACGTTGAATGCCGGTGCGCCGCCCGAACCCTGAATCGAGTCATTCTGGAAGAGAAGGGTCCAGGTGAGTTCATCTCCTGCCAACGCGTTGGCAACTCCGTCATCCTTCGTGATACTCACGCTGGGTTCGGCGGGAGGGGTTGCAAAATAGACGGTCCGGCCGGCGATACCATCAAAGATGTATTGGTTTCCACTGTTGATACACACAGCTGTCCGCCACCATCCGAGATCCGTGTTGAGGGTGTTTGATGCCCAGGCAGCGTTCGCCGACACCGAACCGGCTATCGAAGCCGGGCTTCCCGACGGCGGGAAATAGGTGATCGAGCCGCTGCCGTCCATGTCGAAGTTGCGCACGCTGAACGTTGGTCCGCTCGAACCGTCGTCGAAGAACCAGTAATCCTGACACGTTGTACCGGCGCCGCCGTGCTGCTGGGAAGCGCGCGTATATCCGATCGCCAACTCATCACCCGTCCCCGCCAGGCCATCCGGGTTGTCGATTTCGTCCCCGTCCGACATCAGGTTGGAGGACGCAGCCCCTACCACCGAACATGTTCCGGGTGTGATCCCGCAATCAGGATCGTGATTGGCGCGCAGCCGCCAGGAGTTGTCGTCGTCTTCGGGGGTTGCCGGATTGCCGTCGCTGACTTCCGATTCGAGGACGAACGTACCACACCGATCTGCCGCGGGCAGATCACTAGGGCGAAACGTCAGCATCTCGACCCACCGGCCGTCCGACCCGTTGGTCGAGGTGAAGCTTCTCCAGGGAACAAGGATGCCACCGCTCGGGTTGCGGAGCTGAAAACGAGTGGTATCGGCGGTACCGCGAACCTCGTCAATGGCATAGGGTGCCACGGTCCCATAGCCCACATTGATTTCCGGATCGAACACTGCAATCGTCACCGGAGTCGTGGCAGGCCAATTGCAGCCGACTTCGACGTCGATGTGATGGATGGTGTCTCCGCCGGCGGCATTGGTGTACCAGTCACCAATATTGAGGCCGGCGTCGCGCCCGGTGGTTTGTTGGAAGGCTGTCGAAGAAGGGGTGGGGATCTCGACCGCCGCTGCGTCTACGGGGACGAGGGTGTAGAGGACGAGGCCGAGCAAAAGAAGGATATGTCCGAACGTTCTACGCATGGATAAGCCGTTCCTGACGTGCTGCGACCCCTGCCTCCATCCACAGGTGATGATTCGGCCGTATTGGGCGGCTTCTTTACTCCTTTGAGGCGGCACCAGCTCGGATCCGGCGGAATTACCCTCCCGGACCCAGCTGTGCCCCGGGCATTACTGTTGCCACATGCCAAAAATCCACGGTGGACAGGTGATTGCCCGTGCTCTTCGACAGGAGGGGGTTGATACCCTGTTCACGCTGACAGGTGGACACATCGTGCCGATTCTTGATGGCTGTGTCTCCGAAGGAATTCGGGTGGTGGACGTCCGTCACGAGCAGGCCGCCGGCCACGCGGCCGAGGCATACACCCGGCTGACCGGTCGTTTAGGGGTTGCCGCGGTGACCGCCGGCCCGGGAGTGACCGATTCCGTGACCGCGCTGGCCACCGCACTCCACGCCTCGAGTCCGATGCTCCTCCTCGGAGGGCGCCATCCGATTCGCCAGGAGTTGAAAGGTGGTCTCCAGGAGATGGACCACCCCAAAGCGGTGGCTTCGGTCACGAGGTGGGCGGCAACCGCCTGGGAGACCAATCGGCTGGCCGACTACATCGCGACGGCGTCAAGACATGCATTCAGCGGCCGTGGCGGTCCGGTGTTCCTCGACGTTCCCCTCGACGTTCAGGCGGATGTCGTGGACGAGGACCACATCGACTGGCCCCGGTTCTACCGACCGGATCCCATAGGGGCCCCGATCTCGGTTCTCGAGGACATCGCGGCCCGCCTCATCGCATCCGACAAGGTCGTGGTGTTTGCCGGCAGCGGGATCCGCCCCGTTAACGCCCACGTGCTGATCGATTTGGCGGACCGTCTCCAGGCACCGACCTATCTGAATGGAGCCGCCCGCGGGGCTTTACCGCACGATCATCCCCTCCTGGGCAACCGCACTCGATCGGCCGCGTTTGCCGGCGCCGACGTCGTGTTTGCGCTCGGTGTCGATTGGGATTTTCGAACTGGCTACGGCAGCAAGATCGGTCGAGAGGCGACAGTCATCCACGTCGACGCCGATGAGACGAGAATCGGGTGGAATCGGCCGGCCGAGGTCGGAGTGACAGCCGACCCGATCCGGGTCGTTGAGGACCTGCTCTATCACCTGCCGGAAGGGAGGCCGATTGGCCAGTTCGCCGGCGACCTGCAACAGGCCGAAGCCGACCTGCGAGCCCGGGCTCAAGATGAGGCAGACACCGAATCCGATCTCGTGCCACCCCAGGCTTTCGGACGCGAAGTAGCCGGGTTTTTCGGACCGGATGCGATCGTGGCGGTCGATGGTGGCGACATCGTTTCGACTACCGCGCGGTGGCTGCAGATCTCGCAACCCGGGCGTGTCTTGGATCCCGGACCGTTTGGATCATTGGGCACCGGACCCGGTTATGCACTCGCCGCCAAGGTCGTTCACCCCGAAGCTCGGGTAGGCATCGTCTTTGGCGACGGAGGGTTCGGCTTCAACGGCATGGAGTACGACACGTTTGTGCGGCTCGGGTTGCCCATCATCGGCGTGGTCGGAAACGACGGTGTCTGGAACAACATCAAGACGTTTCATCGTTCGTTCTACCCCGATCGGGTGGTGGCCACCGACCTCGGCCGACGGCCATACCACTCGGTCGTGGAGTCCATGGGAGGCTACGGAGAGCTGGTCACCACCGCGAAAGAAATCCGCCCTGCGCTCGAACGGGCCGAGGCGAGCGGGTTGCCTGCGTTGGTGAATGTGCATCTCGAGGAGTCGATCCGCATGTCGTCTAATTACTCGCAGTGACGACCCGGGGTTCATGATCCACGACGCCGCCACCGTGCTGCTGTTGCGCGACGAGCAGGCAGCGCTAGAAGTGTTCATGCTGGAACGCCATATCGAGTCAGACTTCGTCGGAGGCGCATTCGTGTTCCCCGGTGGAAAGGTGGACGAGTCGGATGTGGAGCTTGAATCGTGGTCCGGGATCGATCCGGACGGGGAAGCCGATCGGTTCCGTTCATCACCCGAAATGGTGCTCTCGCTGTATATCGCCGCCGTGCGCGAGACGTTCGAGGAGGCCGGCGTGCTGCTGGCGACCCGGGCCGGCGAACCAATCGATCCCGGCTTCGTCGCCAGTGAAGACACACAGGCATTGCGATCTCGCATGGCCAGTAGGGGCGATACGGCCGACTGGCGACCGTGGTTGCACGAAAACGATCTCGTACTCGAACTCGGTCAGCTTCATTGGTGGTCATGGTGGATCACACCCGAAGGCCTCCCGAAGCGATTCGATACCCGGTTCTTCGTTGCCGAGGTCCCGGTAGGCCAGGTTGCAGAACATGATGACGTCGAAACGACCGACTCGCAGTGGATGCGTCCCGGCGAAGCGCTGGTGGCGGCTGAGCGGGGCGACGTGCAGATAATCCTTCCCACTCGTCGCAATCTCGTGGACCTCGCCCAGTTTCCTAGCGTCGAAACCGTGATCCGGGACGCCCGGGGACGCAACCCTGGTCCCATCCTGCCCCGCATCGTTCCGTTCGAAGGCGGCCTCGCGGTGGACCATGATTCGTTTGAAGGTCCCGAAACCGTTTGATGTAGGATCGTCGAATGGCGAGGTCCCGCAAAGAAGACGAGAAGGAATCCAGCCCTGGCGATTTCATCTGGCTGTTGCCGGCCGCGATGGGTCTTTCGATTCCGATCATCGCTGTGGCAGACAGTGCCATTGCGCTGGTGATCGTAGGCCTCGTGTTGATCACGATCGTAGGTGCCGGGGTCGGTATGGCCTTGATGACCCACCGGCATCAGCTTCGTATCAAAGAGATTGAGGCCGAGTCGAGACTTCGCGAGAAGAGCGCATCGGAACTCGACATGGCGAACCGGATTCTCGAACAGGATCAGCGAATACACGATCTCAGGTCGGAGTTGCGGGCGGCTGAGCGCACCACGACCGTTGATCCTGCCAAACGGGTTGAACAAATCCCCGAGTGAGCCAAGGAGACGGACAGCTAGCCGAGGCCGGCGAGTACCTTCGACAGCTCGCTGTGGCTGGTGAAAACCGCTTCTGGAATCTCTTGTTTCAAGTTCTTGACCGTGTCGGGCTCGCCCCCGACGAAGATCAGGGGCAACGATGGGTTTCGGATGGAAAGAGCCGTCTGACGACCGTGCGAAGGTAGACGATCGAGGGAGATCACCACCGTACGGGGGGCCGATTCTTTGACTTTCCGCCATACCGCGGCCCCATCGTCGCATTCGACCTCGACAGCCCAACGACGCAGTAGTGGCTTGATGAGTTCGGCTGCCTCGCCGGCATTCCAGTGAACGAACAAGATCGTGCGCACGAAAGATCAGGCTAGCCGGACGTCTTCGGATCACACACGCAGCTTTTCTGCCAGATCACGGTTCACGGTTCTCAATAGTGGGGCCACCAAGCGGGGTTCTAAGGAGTTGAGGGTTTCCAGGTCAGAAAATGCCCAGGAGTGAACGCTGGTGGGCTGCGTAATCCGCACGCTTGCAGATGCAGGCTGGCTGGTGACGAATGCCATTTCGCCAACAAATTGATGGGCTCCTAGTTGAGCGACTTCCTCGTCCCTTATACGCACCGAGGCCGCACCATTCACGAGGAGGAACAGCCGGGCTACCGGTTGACCCTCAACTGTGAGGCTCCCATCGGTGATCCGTTGAGTCTCGCCCAGACTCCAGAACAAGAGAAAGTCGCGATTAGAAACCGCGGGGAACAAGCTGTCACGGACCGACTCGACGTCCGGTGGCAAGACGACAATTCTGCGCTCTCTGAGCAGCCGCACGATGGCGAAGGCGCTGACTGTTGCGAAAAGTACGTTCCAGAAGATCACCGAACCGTTGCCTATCAGTGTCCCCCAGATCGAGAATGCGATCGCGTTGATCGCCAGAAGTATGCGTAACCACAACTCGTTCTTGATGGCCGGGGCAACGACATATGTGACGTAGGCCAGGTTGAGGAACAGATCGATCCCGCGCACAAGGGTCCTTCAGGCCGATTCCCCAGCATACGCGGGCATTCATCCCCTGGTGGCGGGACCATAAAGAAGTGGCAGCCGCGAGGCTGCCACTTCTTACTCGTATCAGTTGCAGGTGTTCGAGCGTGCGCTAGTTGCTGCGGGGGTCCTCGGTCCAGTCCGTGTCCTCACGGATCCGGGCGATCGAGCTGCGCTCGAGCTGGCGAACCCGGTCGGGTGTGAGTCCGACCTCGGCTGCGACCTCTTTGAGCGGCCAGGGACGGCCGTCGGCCAGTCCATAGCGGAGCGTCAAGATCTTGGCCTCGCGCTCCGGTAGCTTGTCGATCGAACCCATGAGTGCATCGGTGACCTCCGAAACCACGGCAACTTGCTGCGGATTTTCGGCGGCGGCATCCTGGATGAAATCGCCCAGGAATGCGTCGCCGTCTTCGCCTACCGGGGTGTCGAGTGAAACCGTGTCCGAGACCTCGAGCGCCATTTTGACTTTCTCGAGTTCGAGGCCGGTCTCTTCAGCCAGCTCCTCAGCAGTGGGGTCGCGGCCGAGGTCTGCCTTCATCGAAGCCTGTGTGCGACGAACGGTTCCAACTGTGTCGTGCAGATGGACGGGAATCCGAACTGTCCGTGATTGCTGTGCAATCGCCCGGGTGATCGCTTGACGAATCCACCAGGTGGCATAGGTCGAGAACTTGAATCCCTTTCGCCAATCGAACTTTTCTACGGCCCTGATCAAGCCGAGGTTCCCTTCCTGGACGAGGTCCAGAAAGTCCAGTCCGTTGGCATTTGCATACCGGCGGGCGTTGGAGACCACGAGACGAAGGTTCGCATTCAAGAACGTGTCCTTCGCTCGATTGCCGAGCCGCACCTGTCGTTTGAGTTGTTCGCGTCGTTGAGTCGATACTTTTTGTTTGTCTAGTTGCTTTTGTGCGGCGTCTCCCGCTTCGATGGCCTGGGCCAGCTCGACTTCCTGGTCGGCCGTCAACAGGTCATAGTCACCGATCGCGGATAAATACTGACTCACCAGATCGGTAGTCAGTCGTCCCCGTTCATCGATTACGGGATTTGGACGCACCGCTCGTGGTGCTGCCATTCTGCCTCCTCTCCAGACACGCCGATCATTCGACCTATCTGGAAATTTTCTTTAGTGCGGGTATTTCAGTAGTTGGTTGCTGGTGATGATTGGTTCGTTGCCAAAAGCTGTATGGATGGCTGGTTGGTCTGAGTGTCACTGATAAATCTGAGGGTTTCCTGTGGGCCGCAGTGTCTCTGCGACCCGTATGGTCTCTGCGACCCGTATGCGCCTCATGCGGTCCGCCGGAAGACGGTCGCATGCAGCGACGGCGGGTATCAATCCGCTCTTTAGTCCGCAGGGGCCTGATGCAGGTCCCACAGCCGACGTCTTTCATGTCGACGTTCATGGTGCCGCCACTCTCGGGGATCGCATCTCCTTGCGTATCCCGGCGGTGGCTCAATGCACGCAATAATAGAACAGATGTTCGGTCGGATCTATTCCTGGATCCGACCGAATTGTCAATAACCAGCTCAGCTCGCGTTCGTCGCCTTATGTTTCTTAGACGTCGGGATCCCCAAAAAGGTTCCGATCGCTCATCCATATGCTCGAGCGATAGGCTCAAACCAGGCTTCGCAAAACCGGGAGGCCAAAACCAGGATGCTCGGCCAAAATATGCCAGGCCCGAGACAGTCACTTGGCTGGCGCACCACATCGAAGACACCACCACACGTCCAGGTGCCTTAGTTTGGTGCCAACGATGGCTTCGGTCAAGGCCTTCTTTTCGCATCCTCGCTGCTTCGTGAGGTATAGAGCAAGTATCGGCTGTCGACGTGACAAAATGGAGTTGAAAAATGACTGACCGAAAGCTGAGTCCGGAAACCACAATCTTCATCACGGGTGCCAGTCGCGGCATCGGATTGGCTATCGCTACTCGGGCGGCGCAGGACGGGGTCAATGTGGCTTTCGTTGCCAAGACGGCTGAACCTCATCCCCGCCTGGAGGGCACCGTTTACACGGCAGCAGCCGATATCGAAGAAGCCGGTGGTTCTGCACTTCCGCTGGTCGGTGATATTCGCGACGATGAAATTGTCGTGAGTGCCGTCAGACAGACCGTCGAGCAGTTCGGTGGCATCGACATTCTCGTCAACAATGCTTCGGCGATAAACCTCTCGGGCACGCTCGACCTCGATATGAAACGATACGACCTCATGCAAGATATCAACACGCGCGGCACGTTCGTCGTGTCGAAGGCCTGCTTGCCGTTCCTGAAAGAATCCGCAAACCCCCATATCTTGACCATGTCTCCACCACTGAACTTGAACCCGGCCTGGTTCAGAAGCCATGTCGCCTATACGATCGCCAAGTATGGGATGAGCATGTGCACGCTCGGAATGGCGGAGGAGTTTCGTGCCGATGGCGTGGGGGTCAACAGTCTTTGGCCGAGGACCACGATTGCCACTGCGGCCGTTCAGAATCTTCTCGGCGGAGATGCTGCCATGTCGATGACCCGGCGTCCCTCAATCGTCGCCGACGCCGCCCACGCTATTTTCACGCGGGACGCAGCAGATACCACGGGTAATTTCTTCATTGACGAAGACGTTCTGCGAGAAGAAGGTGTGGTCGATTTTGGGCAGTACCAGTTCGGCCCGAATGCAAAACTACAAACCGATATATTCCTGGACGATGCGTTCCTGGAGGAATCGTGATGGACCGCGGCTGTGATCGTTGAGGCACACAGCGGTTTTGCGGCCGCCATCGACTGGTCACCGGATTCGTCGCGCGTCGCAACCGCCGGCATGGATGGGTACCTGAGACTGTGGGATCCGGGGACGGGCAACAAGGTCGTTGAAGTTCGCGCCCATCAGGCGGCGATAAACGGAGCGGCGTTCACATCCCTTGGCCGCGAAGTTGTCACGGTATCGAGTAACTCGGAGGTTCGGGTTTGGGCCCTGCCGGATTTGGATCTCCGCTTTGAGCTCTTCGGACACAGTGATCGGGTCGGTGCTGTGGCTGCCCACGCCGATGGAAGCCCAATCGTCACGGCCTCCGACGATGGAACCGTACTCGTGTTCACCGAGCCGGGAAAATCGGTCAAGGTCGAGGGTCTCGGTGGTCGCATGACCACGGTCGACCTTTCGGCTGACGGCACCATGCTGGCAGCCGCCGGGCACGGCGGAGAAATCCTCGTGTTCGACCTCATCAAGGGGACTCCGAAGCGGCTGCAGGGTCATGAACGAGCAGTTGGTTCGGTTGCGTTCTCGACCTCTGGGCTGCAGCTGTTCACGCTGGGTGCCGAAGGTGTGATCAGAATCTGGGATACCGGGTCATGGACACTAGAGGAGGCGGTTCCCGTCGGTGGGTTCGGACCACTGGCAGTCGCTCCTGGCGGATCCATTATGGCCGTGGCGAGCGAAGGAAGCATCGTCACCCTCAATCGGAACGGGTCGATAGTCGGAACTCGCGAAGTTGGCGGCGGCGACGTGTACGCGATGGAGTACTCCCCCGATGGTTCCCGCCTGGGTGCGGTCTGCACCGATGGTACGCTGCGTCTCTGGCCGACCGATTTCCGATGAATCCGCTCGACGTGGCCGCCCAACAGCTAGGGCGTATGCGGGGCATGACCGCTCTCTATCACAAGCAGTTCTTCACGGACATATTCCGTACCACGGTGGTCGGCCTCGTGTTATTCGGCTTCGGCTTCTGGCAGATCGAGGCGGCATTTCTGGCCATTCCGTTCGTCGCTCTGATCGGCGCGGCTCAGACCGCTTTCGACGCTTCCTATCTCATTTTTGCGAGGCAGTATGCCCATTCTCTCGAGCGGTTCATCAATCGTGAAATCGGTCGCGACGTGTTGGTGGCGCACAAGCTCGAAGAGGCATATCTGTTTCCCCTCGACACGACGAAGGTCGTCACGATTCCGATCGATCGAGCCCCAACCTGGTTCGGGTTCATGACGTTCTTCTATACCTCGATCGGGGTTCTCACCTACGTTGCCGGGATCGCTCTTGGAAGAGACGTCCTCAATGAGGCGGGTGCGGGCTGGACCGCCGGTTACGCCATTTCGCTGGCGGTGCTCACGGCGTTGACGCTCGGCATGGGTTTGTGGTGGTTTGCCGGTGGGGCCGGCGAACGAAAGTTGCGCCAGATTCTGGATGACACGTTCGAACGCTGAGTCCGGGCCGCGCCGCTGCAGAATGCACCATCCGCCCCACCGTTGAATCCGGGTGTTCCCCGATGGTGCAATCGCGCCCGTACGCCGATCCTGGGTACCAATGACCTACCGGTTGTTGGAAAGGAAAAGCGATGGATGCGTTCATCACCGGAGTCGGTTCCTATCTCCCTGGCGCCCCGATCGGCAATGACGAGCTGGAGCGTTTCATCGGGACGATCCCCGGGTCCTCTGACCGGCTCCGGCAAAAGATGTTGGCGGCCAATGGTATCGAGAAACGGCACTATGCTCTCGACCGGCAAGGCCAGTCCACGATGCTCAACGAAGAGTTGGCCGAGTTGGCCATCCGGGCCGCGCTTCGCAATGCCGCCCAAAGCGTTGAAGAGGTCGGATTGCTGGCCACCGGCACTTCTCAGGGTGACCTACCGGTTCCAGGCTTTGCGTCGATGGTCCACGGCAGGCTTGGCGGCGGTCCGAAACAGATCCTGTCGGCGGGCGGCGTGTGTTGTTCCGGAATCGCCGCGTTGCAGGCGGTTGAGGACGCTGTCCGGCTGGGACGCCATGCCGTTGGGGTAGCCGTTGGATCAGAGATGGTCAGCCGCACGTTGCGGGCCCACCGCTTCGGATCCCATGCGGGATTTGATGCAGAGTTTCTGCGGTGGATGTTGTCGGATGGTGCAGGTGCAGTCGTCATAGAGGGTCGACCTCGGGCGACAGGATTGTCGTTGCGGCTCGATTGGAGCTATCTGGTTTCTCACGCCGACCGATTCGATGTCTGCATGTATGCGGGCGTGAATGCCGGCGATCAGGTTCTGGCCGGATCGACGTGGCAGGATCAACCAACACCGGCGGGAGCCCATGCCGACGGAATGTTGAATCTGCGGCAGGACACCTCGATTCTCAGCGCGATCGTGGCGGTCGGTGTCGAGGAGTACGTCGGATTGGTCCGTGATGGTCGCATCGATCCAGGTGCGATCGACCATCTATTGATCCACTACAGCTCCGAGTACTTCCGACCAGACATCGTTCGGTTGATGACAGAGGCCGGCCTCATGATTCCCGAAGAAAAGTGGTACACGAATCTGGCTGAACGCGGCAATACCGGCGCGGCCAGCATCTATGTGATGTTGGAGGAGGCATTCAATGGAGGTCGCTTCCGGCCGGGCGACCGAGTCCTCCTCATGGTTCCCGAGTCCGGCCGCTTCTCGGTGTCGTTCGTCCACCTCACATGCGTCGATGGCGACGAGCCCGACATTCCACGGACGACGTTTTCGACAGCCGATGCCGGCTCACCTGCCACCCCTCGTCCAACGGAGCCGAAAGAAGCGCAGTCACAAAGGCTGTTCGAAGACCTGGCGCTGGTCTGGGCGGCATTCGAGCAAGACCTCGCGAACGTGCCGATCGTCCGTCGTATCGAATCCGGGCAAGCGACCATGGACGACTATCGCAATCTGTTGCTCAACCTCCGACAGCAGGTGATGGAGGGCGCGAGATGGATCACCAGAGCTGCATCCAATTTGACGGTGGAACACACAGACTTGCGGGCCGAATTCATCGACCATGCAGCCGAGGAGCAAAAAGATTTCCGGATGCTGGAACGCGACTTTGTTGCGGCCGGCGGTGACATCGAAGACATCCTGACGGCCCGCAAGAATCCTGGTTCCGAGGCACTATCGGCTTTTATGTTCAATCAGGCGAGTCGGGAGAACCCGCTCGATCTGCTGGGAGCGATGTACATCATCGAGGGTCTCGGCGCCAATAAGGCCAGCCGATGGGCCGGGCTGTTCAAAGATCAACTCGATCTGACGAGCGATCAGATTTCCTTTCTCGAATACCACGGGGGAGCGGACGAGGAACACACGGCGAAGATGTTCGAGATTCTTCGATCGCCGGTCGTGACAGCTGACGTGGCACGTTCGATCGTTCAAACGGCCACGGTTGTGGCACGGTTGTACGCCCTGCAGTTAGAAGACGTCGACCGTGGCTAGCGCCCGGCCGGGCCCATTCATTGATGTGCCCGGCCCCGGGATCTGGGATGCCCTGAGAGGCGATCCCACATTCCATTTCGACCGGGACGCGCTCGGTATGTTGGAAGCGGATCAGCGGCGTTGGAGCTATCGGTATTTTCGCCCGTTTGCCCGCATGATCAGCCGGGTGGTGGTCGTGCTCGTGCTCGTGATAAAACGATTGTCGCCCGTGGGATGGTCCAATCACAATCTCCTCGACCGGCTTGGGATCTGGTTCTTGTCGCGGTTTGTCTCGGCCGAGGGCGGTTCGCTGCTGCTCCGGCATTTTGTCATCGAGACCAACATCCTCGCTTTCATCGCCCGGAACACCGGCTTGGCCGAGCCCGGTTTGCGGCCGGGCGACTTCGATGATCTCCAGGAGAACGCGGTCATCGTTCACGACCTCAACCTCTACGAGATTCTGGCCGGGCTGGCCGGCGCTCCTCTGGTGCCTCCCGGCGACCGGACTACCCCGCTCGATTATTCCATGTTGGCAGTAGGCGACATCTCTGTCGATCAGCGCCGTCGCTGGGTGCAGCTCGACCTGGAAACCGGCCTTTGTTTCATGAATATCGCGTTCGCATTCTTGACCACGTCGGGTGAGTACCGGAGAGCGGTGCATTCTCTGCAGTTAGACGAATCAATCCTCTCGATCCTTGCCGAGTTGACGGGGGACAGCCTCTTCCGGAGCTGGAGTCCGCCCGGGTTCAATCCCTTGATCCGCACCAATCGTGACGTTCCCAGGGACCTTTTTGTCCACGCCGTGATCCATGAGTACATCCACGCACGCTTGCTCGCACTCGCGCCTATTCGAATGAGCGGGATCTGACAGCATGCGTCGGCCAGGTGTCGGCCAGCCGGTATCCGCGGGGCCATGGATCTGACGGATCGAGGGTGTACCGGGCGGTTCCTGTGATCCAAGCCCGGCCCGAGACGGATGGCACGATGGCGGCAGTGTGGCCCACGGTCGTGTCGCGATTGATCGTGCCGACGAACACCGAGTCGATGATTGATGACATGCGCAGGGTGTCACCGACCTGCATTTCTCCCCGGGCCCGTAGCGCTGCCATTCGGGCCGAGAGCCCGGTTCCCGTGGGTGAACGATCGAGCTTCCCCGGATCGATCACGCACGTATTCCGCATCACGAACGCGCCCTGGGTTTCGTCGAAAGCATGGGGGGTTGCCAGGAGAGAAAACGAAAAGTGCGACCAGTCGGGGTTCTCCGGATGATGGAACGTCAGTTGCTCGTTGGCCGCATCTGTGATCCTCATCCCGACTTCGGCCAGTTCACGAGCCTCGTCGGGGACCACGTCGAAGCCCATCCCGGTGGCATCGACCAGCACGAAGCTGTCGCCGCCATAAGCGGTGTCGACAGTGATAGTGCCGAAACCATCTACTTCTAGCTGCGCATCGAGTTGGACAGCGAAGCTCGGAACATTCTCGATCGTAACGCTTTGAACCTTTCCATCACCACACCGCGCGACAATGGCGATCAGACCGCCGGGGGCTTCGAGCACGAGCCGGGTTTCTGGCTCGACCATTTCGACGATCCCGGTATTCAACAGCACGGTGGCGACACACATTGCGTTTGAGCCGGACATGGGAGGTGTGTGCTCGGGCTCCATGATGATGAATCCCATGGCGGCATCAGGATGCATGGCTGGGACCAGGAGATTGACATGCCGAAACACGCCGCCTCTTGGTTCGTTCAAAACGAAATCGCGCAGCCGGCCATCGGCGGCGATCCATCTTGCCTGCTCCCAGATGGTTGATCCGGGCGGGGGCTCGACTCCGCCAATGATTACGTCGCCAACCTCACCCCCGGCGTGACAGGTGACGACTTCGATGGGGCCGCGGATCGCGCTCGCTGGTTGTTCCCCCTCATCGTCCACAGGAGAGACAGTGGCTCTTCACGCGTTGGCCGGAGCCCGAAGCCATTCGAGCATGATGTCGGCCAACCAGTCGGGTTCTTCGATGTGGGGAGCGTGGCCCACGTCATCGAGGAGGGTGAGTTCCCAGTCTGGGCGAACCGCAATCACCCGTTCGAGATTCCTATGCGACACCACGGGATCCTTGCGACCACCAATGATGTGGGTTGGGGCCCCGATGGCCCGTATCTCATCATCAAAGAACCTGCTCTGGAGCACAAAAGGGTAGAGCGACTTCATAGAGCTGATATATGCAGACGAATAATCGGGACCGGCCAGCCAGCGGGTCGTCGCCTTGACGATGGCGGCTCTCACTTCGGGAGCGATACCGTCCGGATCGTGTGTGACGTGCGCCAATGCATACTCGACGTGGGTTTCCGCGCTGACGTTGGAACTCCCCCACTTCATGATCGCCGAGCCAAGGCCGGGAATGGTCGGAATCATGAACCCGAAGAGATTCTTCGCACCGAGGTGGCTTCGACGGATACCGGGTACGGCCGGCGTGAGTGGGAGAAGCCGTTCGACCGTCTCCGGGTATCTCGCTGCCACCAGAAAAGAGATCAAGCCACCCAGAGAACTACCGACGATCACGGCGGGCCGATCCGCTACCCGGTCGATGAAAGTAGCGACGAGGTCAGCCTGGCTTTCTACGTCTGCGCTTCGCCCCTTGAGGGCGGAGCGCCCAAAGCCCGGTAGATCGATCGCCAGGACCCTTCCATAATCAGTGAGCAGCGGTCCGAGTGCCAGCCAGGATGCTGAACTCGATGCAATACCGTGGATGAGGAGAATGAGAGGTCCCTTGCCGCCGTAGTCCTTGTAGTGGACGGGTCCACGGATGCTCAATTGCATGGCTACCTGGATCTCTCGAGGGCGTGCAGCCTGTCAAAACTATCCCTGATGGCTCGTAACAAGACGGGTTTTCGGACGATCAGCAAGCTGGCATGGCCCCCGCCCGTGACCACGAGTTTCGACCCGGGCCAGTGTTCGTGGATTGCGCGCGCCGACGCCTCGGGTACATATCCATCGTCGGAAGCGGCGACCAGGACGGCCGCCGAGGTATGAGGGGGCGCGGCGAAATTCAACAACGAAACCGAACCAAGGTAGCGGTGAAAGCGCTCGTGGTCTCGATCGTCGGTGAGGCCGACGCCGGCTGCAAGGGCAGTTCCATTGAAGACAGCCGATGGGGAGTGGCTCGGGGCCAGCGGCGCTGCCGCGACAGGGTCTTTGACCGTGGTTGCCACATATGCCGAGTGCGCCCCTCCCATGGAATAACCAGTAATTCCCATGCGGTAGTCGAGTGTTCGGCCGTACGACAGAAGCGCCCTGCCCTCCTCGATGACCGCTCTCCCCATGCGGGCGAGGTCGACGACGGTCTGTATGGACTGCCATGGTTCCGGAGTAGGGCGACGACCGCCGTAGTAGGGGTTCTCCAGCATGATGGAGGCGATCCCGATTTCAGCCAACCTGGTTGCCAGCTTGCTTCGGGTTCGATAGGTCTGGTCATTCCACGCCGCCAGGATCACTGCACAACGATCGGTGCCCTCCGGTGGTTCGATCCGCCGGACCCGGGCATGTCTGGAGCGTTCGGGCAGAAATGAGAATGGGCTTTCGAAAGATCCATCCGTGATCACGTACCCCCCGCGGGGCCCACCTCGCAAGGTCGACGGTCCCCACAGAATGTCGATATCGGCGACTGGCCAGGAGGTAGCTGCTTGGTCTTCGAACCATTGCAATTCATCGGGATCTCCGAGGCCTTGCTTGAAGAATCGGAGACGCGAAGGGCCGCGTTCAATCAGTCGTACTGCAGCTCGATCCAACCAATGCACTGTGTGGAGAATACTCGACACCCGGTGGTGTCAAATCGGACCAGGTGTGTTCATGCGTGTGACTCGGCCGTGACCTGGTTGGTTGGCTCGAGGTAGAGGTCAAGTACGAGTTGGCCGAGGATGATTGCCGCTGCGACGAGGCCGAACTCGATCGGCCCGAGGCCAGTGGCGGCGGCTCCCAGGATGAGGAATAACACTGCGCTTCCAAGCCTTACCCGGGCTTTGAGCGAATCATGGCGCTCGGGACCGGCCTCGGTACTGATGTGAATCAGACCCATGGCCGCAAGTGCGATGCTGATGCCGATCACAAAGATCCAACGGGGCTCGCCTTCCATGGCGTCGGTCACCAGAAACTCCAGGCCGATCCCCGTCGCGGTCAGACCAAATGCCAACGGAAGATGACTGTAAATCCACGCAGTCGGTTTCCAGGCCGTCCGTTGACCCTCTTTACGGCGCACTACCGAACCCTCCAGATTGTCGAAATAGAGCCACCACATTGCCGTGGCAATCACGATACCGATCAGAGACGCGATCACTGGTCGCGTTTCCCAGCCCTCGTGAGAGAGACCGGCCACGACTGCGGCAATGGACTCACCCAAGACGAGAATCGTGAAGAGCCCGAACCGTTCTGGCAGGTGCGAGGTATCGAGCGGGACCTTTGCCTGAATTTTGCGTACCGCGAACGGTGTGTAGAAATCAATCGCGAGGCCGAGCCCCCAGAACGCGAAGCGGATGGGTTCGTCAAAGAACAGTGAGACGAGCCAGACCACGATGGCGATCGAATGCCCGACTATGTATCCCGATACGAGGTTGCGGGTCTCGGCAACGTGCCTGCGGGCTCGCATATACATCACGACCAGGATCGACCGTGCAGCGATGTATGCGACCGCGAAAGCAAAGGTGGAGTCGGTTTCTCCGGAAATACTCGCAGCCATGAGGGCAACGGCCACGATCTGAGCTGCAGCGAGGCTTCGCTGCCCCAGGTCATCGGTGTCATAACGATCTGCGTAAAAGGTGTAGCCGGACCACGCCCACCACAGCGGCACGAAAAACACCAGGAATGGGACGAAACCGGCGAGGCTGTGGTCATCGAGCAAACGGCCCCCCAGTCGGGCGACCGCCACAACGAACACGAGGTCATAGAAGAGTTCCAACCAGCTCGCGCTTCGATCAGTCTCCGTATCTGCGGTGCGCAGTCGTGGAGGGCGCAGTGAGCCGATCTTCATGGTTGCCCCGTGATTGTTTTGGTTTTGGTCGAGATTAACCGGGTTTGGCCGTCAGCGTATTGCGTCCGCGTGTAGCGTCTGGGCCTAGGAGGTCGTGTGGAGATCGTGTTTCATGGGGTGCGAGGATCCGTTCCGGTGGGCTCCCCCTTGATGGATAGGTATGGCGGATCGACCACATGTCTCTCGATGCGACTCGACCCGACTTCACATCTCGTCCTGGACTGCGGTACGGGTCTTCGGGGACTGGAAGACCACATCGGATCAGATGATCGGCACTTCACAGTGTTGCTCAGTCACTATCACTGGGATCACCTCATGGGGCTGCCCTTCTTCTCGCCCATGTTCGAGCCGGAGGTGACATTCGATTTTTATGGTTCGCCGTGGGAAACGCACACAGTGGAGGAGGGGGTGGCCGGGGCGTTTGAGCCACCGTGGTTTCCCGTGCCCCTCTCCGACACCGCTGCCCACAAGAACTATCTAGCTGTTCCCGATGAGCCGTGGCAGGTCGGACCCCTCACTCTCAGTGCCGCCCGGCTCCACCATCCTCAGGGCGTGACCGCCTACCGGATCGACACGCCGACGGGTTCGGTTGTGTTTGCCACAGATGTGGAACGCGGCGAGAAGGATTCGGACGAACGATTGGCGAAGCTTGCACGAGGGGCTGATGTTCTCATTCACGACGCCCAATACTCGCCGGACGACTATGACGACCATCGCGGGTGGGGGCATTCGACGTGGGAGGATGCGGTGGCGGCGGCCGAGGATGCCGGCGTTACGCAACTGATTCTGGTGAGTCACGATCCGCAGCGCACCGATGTGGATGTCGACAGGTTGCTCGAGGAGGCGCGGAAGCGCTTCCCTGATACCGACGCAGCCCGTGTCGGAATGGCGATCGATATCTGAGCTAGGCGCTCACTTGCACAACGACTGCATCGAAACCCTCGGCGCCGTCGGGGCGGGGTTCAACCCTGTCTTCTTCCTGGGTATAGCCCTCACCGTCTGTTGCCCGCACCTCGAAGACTGCTTCACCAGCCGATACGGGGACGTCCGCTCGCCACTGCACCCAGGATTTCTGGCTCAAGGGCTCGCTCAAGATGGCCTCGATCCATTCGCCCTGGTTGACCCGCACTTCGACGTTCTGTATGCCTTTGAGCGGCGCCCACGCGATGCCGGCAACGGTTGCGTTTCCGGCTATCACCACATCGTCCTTGGTGGGAACGTCAATGCGGGATTGGGTTTTTATCGGGCCTTCTTTCGACCATCCTCTCGGCACCCAGTAGCCGTCAAACCCTTCCCAGGTCGTCAGGGTGATCTCGCTTAGCCATTTCGTTGCCGAGACGTAGCCGTAGAGGCCCGGGACGATGAGCCGTGCCGGGAAGCCGTGTTTCGCCGGAAGCGGTTCGTCGTTCATCGCAAGAGCAATCAGCGGCTCGCGACCGTCAAAGACGGCTTCAGTCGGAAACCCGGCAGTCCATCCGTCAACCGAGGTTCCTACGATCTGCGTCGCTCCGCTCTGGACACCAGCCCGATCGAGCACCTCGACGAGGCGTACGCCGGTCCACTTGGCGTTTCCTACGTAGGGTCCGCCTACGGGATTCGACACACAGGCGATCGTGACATACTCCTCGATCAAATCGAATGCCTTGAGTTCATCGAGCGTCAACTCCAGCTCCGTATCAACCATGCCATTAACACTGAGAGACCACGAAGCAGGATCGACGCGCGGCACCGTCAAGGCCGTGTCGATGAGGTAGAACTCGTCGTTAGGGACAATGATCGGGGTGATGCCGGGAACCGACAGCATGTTTGCCGAGGATGGCGCGGCCAGCGTCCCGGCTGCTTCCGGAACAGCGAGCGTAGCCGGATCGATGCTGGCTCCACCCCCGAATGCAAAGCGGCCGAGCGTTCCCGAAGCGACTGCGACTGCTCCGATTCCGCCCGCTGCCGTGAGGAACTCTCTACGCGAAGAACCGGCGGGCGATTCGATGGTCGGTACCTCCGGTTCGGTGATGTGGGTTGAGAGTCCGGCGGAAACGGGAACCGCCGGACTCTCTGATGCGACCAGTCGGTGGAGGTAAGTGAGTGTGCTGTATCCGACCGCGCCGCCGGCGAGCCCAAGGACCGTGGTCCAGGCGGGATCGACCAGGGGTGATTGAACACCTGACACGATCCCGACGATTGCAAAGCCGAAAAACACCACGAAGGCCACCCAAGTGCGTCGATACGACGCGATCCCGACCAGACCACCCAGGAGCAGGGCAACGATGGCCGTACCGATCAGCAGGGCCGGTTTGTCTGCCGTGCCAAACGTCTCAACGGCGAAATCTTTGAGAGCGGGTGGTGACCAATCGATCAGCCGTTCTCCGATGGCGGTTATGGGGCTCGCCACCGAAGAAACCAACCCTGACATGAGCTCGCCGAAGCCGAGCGACGCGGCGACACCTGTCACACCGGATAGGGCAAGTTTGGTTCTGGTCTTCATATTCGCAGTTTCAACGACGTGCGGTCACAGTTGGTTCCCGATACATGGTATTCGGACCCGCCGGTAGCCTGGATGGGTGTCCTTTGAAGTTGTTGTTCTGGCCGCCGGCTCGGCTCGCCGCATGGGACGACCCAAACAACTGTTGGAAGTCGGCGGATCGGCGATGGTTCGTCGGGTTGTGGACGTGGCGTGCTCGACCTCTGCCGAGCGTGTCGTAGTTGTCGTCGGTGCGCACGGCGACCTGGTCGCACGGTCGTTGGAGGGATCCTGTGCGTCGTATGTCAGAAACCATCACCATGAGAGCGGGAGTTACTCGTCGCTCCGGGTAGGCCTCGACGCATTGGTGGAACCGGCCGTCGTAGTCGTTTCGGATATGCCGGGCATTTCCCCTGACGTAGTCGACGCCGTAGGGGCATCTCTCGAAGCGGGATCATGGGGAGTCATTACCGAATACGTCGATGGGCCCGGGCACCCCTTTGGTTTGTCGATCGGTCTGATCGAAGCGCTTCCGGCAGCAGCCCCGGACAAGTTCCTCTTCGGAATGCTGATCGCCGATGACAGAGTGGAACGGGTGCGGACCAGGGCGCGGAAACCTCTCGATGTGAATACGCCGGAGGCCTATCGGCGGCTCGACACATCGGAGGGTGACTGATCAGTATCTGTAGGCTCGCCTGAACCGAACACCGGAGTAGCGATGGCAAAACTGGTTCCCGCAGACGAACTGCCGACATACATTGGAGCCGAATTGGGGCCCTCCGAATGGCTGCATATCGATCAAGAGCGGATCGATAGCTTCGCGGATGTCACTCTTGATCACCAGTTCATTCACATCGATCCGGAAGCTGCTGCCAAGACCCGATTCGGGTCGACCATTGCCCACGGATTCCTGACTCTTTCACTTCTGTCATACCTGTGCTCAGAGCTGGTATTGATGCCCGAGCACTTGTCGATGGGGATCAATTATGGCTTCGACAAGGTTCGCTTCCTCGAGCCTGTCACGGTCGATAGCTGGATCAGAGCGCACGTGACGGTCATGGATGCCACCAACAAAGGAGAAGGCCGGTTCCTCGTCAAGAACGAGGTGACAGTAGAGATACGAGGCAAAGACAAGCCGGCGCTCGTGGCGGAGTGGCTCGGGATGGGAGTCGTGGATCGATGAATGCACTCGTCGTCGCCGAGTATGGGCCCTGGGACACCGCCACGATATCCGAAATCCCGGAGCCAGAGCCGGGCTCCGGTGAGGTCCTCCTGCGGGTGGCGGCGGCCGGCATCAACTTCCCCGATATTTTGATGATCCAGGGGGAGTACCAGTTCAAACCGGAAACACCGTTCGTAGCCGGCGTCGAAGGGGCAGGAAGCGTGATCGGAGTTGGTGAAAACGTGACCGGATGGTCGGTGGGGGATCGTGCGATGTTTCTGGTCGACACGGGCGCATTTGCCGAACAGGTCGTGGTGCCGGCCGCCAGGTTGATCCCGATGCCCGAGAGTATCGATTTCGAGCAGGCCGCCGGTATCGCCATGATCTATGGAACCAGCTACCACGCCCTCAAACAGCGGGCTGACCTTCAGAGTGGCGAGACGTTGCTGGTGCTCGGCGCAGCCGGCGGCGTCGGCACGGCTGCGATCCAACTCGGCAAGGAGATGGGTGCCACGGTCATTGCGGCGGCGTCCAGCGACGACAAGCTCGCATACGCCCGCCAGAACGGGGCCGACCATACGATCAATTATTCGACTGAGGACGTGCGGTCGGCCATCAAGGAGTTGACAGCGGGGGCCGGTCCTGATGTTGTCTACGATCCGGTCGGAGGAGACCTGGCGGAGCCTGTGTTCCGGTCGATAGGTTGGGGCGGTCGCTACCTGGTGGTCGGTTTCGCAGCCGGGGGCATCCCCTCGTTGGCGCTGAATCTTGCTCTTCTGAAAGGTGCCTCCATCGTCGGCGTGTTCTGGGGAGCATTCGTGGCGAGGGAGCCGCATCGATCAGCCGAAAACTTCGGTGAGATATTGGCGATGATCGACGCAGGAAAGATCCGACCGCCGATTTCTGCGACCTATCCGCTCGTCGATGTCAAGCGGGCGTTCGCAGAAATCTCCGATCGGACTGCGACCGGCAAACTCGTTCTCACGATGTGAGCTCGAGCAGCGCTTTTTGATCCCGACGCCGGAGCACGGCTCCTAGGAACAGAGTGAGCAAGACGCTTGGCACGAAGACCTGCGTGCCGGCAGCGGTGAACGCCCGGAACACCATCTCCAGGACGACCAACGGACTGAGAACTGCAATTGTGACATTTGCCGGGAGAACGGTTCGTAGCGCAACGCCGATGGTTCCCGTCACCGAACCCCCGGTCCCGGGACTCAACTCCGGTTGAGCGCTCACGGTCACGGACGTCGTGGCCGCGGTGACCGGGATCGACCCGGTCGCCTCGGAACCGGTCGGGGCAGGCGGTGGGTCCGACGCGGGGATCGTCGTGGAGGTGGTCGGCGGTGCGGCTGCGGCGACCGCGGTGGTCGTGGTCGAAGTCGCGATCGTGGTTGAAGTTGTAGATGCAGCCGGTGCGGCAGTTGTCGACGTCGTAGGCGGGGTAGTCACGATCGAAGTGGGGACGGCGATGGTAGGGGGTGGAGGTGGCACGGTGGTCGTAGTCGTCGTGGTGGTGGTCTGGTTGGCAGCATGCCATTCGTCGAGGAGGACTTGCGCGGCGCTCTCGGCGGCCGACCTGGCCGTACTGATGGCAGTGATCGCGCGTTCAAGGGCTGTTTGGACGTCCTGGTCGTTGGGGCATTGAGATGCTTCCTCAGATGAGTTGGAGATCGCCTCAGAAGCAATATCACGGATGTCTGCGCGCGCCTCTCGGTGTTCCTGGTTGGCCTCGCTGGGCACGGTCGTTTTTCCAAGATCTCGATCTAGCTTCGAGACCTCGCGATCCAAGTCGCGCGTTGCCTCGTGCTGCTCCTCGTGGATCTCTTCGACTACCTCTGCGCAGTCAGCCGCGAAGGACTGCGTGGGCCCGCTGAAGAGGGCAACGAGGACGAAGGCGGCGATGATGCCGCCAGAAGCTCGGCGAGACATACCACGACATCGGCGATTCGCCGGTTTTCTATAGCTTCAGATAGACGTCCCACGAGCCGAATCAGTGTTGTATGTCAACGGAACAGGTTCCTCCGCGCCGCCCTTTGACGCCTGGTACCGCAATCGGTGCAGCGATCGCAATCATCGGTGTTCTGGTTCTCGCGTCCTCACTGTTCGCTCGCAGCGTGCAGATCGAGAGGGTGGGGATGGATGCCGACATCCTGGTTGCCTCCCAACAGGTCAATACGGCGGCGACGGTCTTGCAGGCCAATCTCGGTGTCTATTTGCTGCTTCGTGACGCCAGTGAACAAGGGTTCGATGTCGGATCTGACTTTGAGGTTGCTACGACTGACTTGCGGTCGACCACAGCCGCTTTGACCAATCGGGTTGACGACTTACGGGTCTTGTCGCCGGCGGGAGCGTCGCTGCTCGACCCGACCAGGGTTGAACGCATACTCACTCAGATCGAGGGTGAACCGGATGCGGCCGTTGCGATCGAGCTTGCTCGCCGGGAAATGACGCCGGCATTGTCGGAGATAGTTGAGATAGCGACCGGCATTCGCGACGCAGCCGCTTCGAGAATCTCGGCGGAGCGTTCGTGGGCCGGAACCCTGGCGCAGCTCACGAGCTGGGGTGTGGCGCTGTTGATACCTATGGCCGCACTCCTTTTCTACCGACTGGTTGCGAAACGTGATCTCCAGGCTGCGCGTCTCGAGGAGCGGCTTTCGCGGGAACGCGCGATCATTGCTACCAAAGATCAGTTTCTCAACAATCTTTCGCATGAACTGAAGACCCCGCTCACGAGCATTTTGGGATTCACGCTTGCGGTCGATGACTCATTCGAAGACCCCGACTCTCTCGACATCGCCGTGCTGAGTGAGGTCAACGACCTGGTTCTTGGCGACGCCGCCAAACTCACGAGGATGATCGAAGATCTTCTTGTGATTGACAAAGCCGACGACCAGCTGGGCTTGATACCCGCCACGGTTCCGAGCTCCTGGTTGGTCTCAGAGAGCATCGACACATTCCGGCGTACCGGTGTGAACATCGAAATCGAGGGCGCAATGGAGCCGGTATCGGCCGACGCCGAAGCCGTAAAGCACATTTTGCGCAACCTGATCGCCAATGCGGTAGCCCACGGCGGGCCGCCGGTCAGGGTCGTTGGCCGGCTCGAAGCCGATGGCTACTTCATCGACGTTCGGGACAGCGGTGAAGGTGTGGCCGAAGACCGGCTATCAACCTTGTTTGAGCGCTACGTGCACGACGCTGATCAGCCGCTGGTCGAGGGTTCGGTCGGTCTCGGGACGGCGGTAGCGCAGAAGCTTGCGACTGCGATCGGTGGGAACCTTGTCTATTCGCGCGATGGGAATGAGACGGTCTTTTCGCTCCAGATCCCTCATTATCGAGCGCAAGACGAGGACGCAGCCTGACAGGTCTGTTTCGGGAGGTTCTAAACGCCGACATCCCGGCGGTTGAAACCCCACACCGCGACCAGAAGCAACATTGCGCTCACGACCGCCATCCCTCCCAGGCCCAACCACGAGACTGTGCCTGCGAGCGGGACGCTGTTGAGGTACCAATAGAACGGTGACACTCCCCTTACAGATTCGAGGATGTCGACCACTGATCCCAGCCCGTACAGCAAGAAGAACAATGCCATTAAACCGCCGCTGACACCGATGGCGAGACCCTTCTTTCCCGTCACTGCCGACACGGCCAACGCCAGAGTCCCGAACATCACCGAGAGCAACGCCAGTCCGACGTTCACCCACGCCATCCCGCCCAGGGAGAGATCCAGCTCCCAGATCGGGTTCGAAGCGAGCAGCGCCACGAAGATGACGCCGCACAGTGCGATCATCAGCACCACCATGGCGATCCACTTTTCCAGCACCACCCGTGGTCGGCTCAGAGGTAGTGACATCAACATGTCCATGGTTTTTGAATCCTCCTCTGAAGCCAGCGTCGTAGCACCGATAGCCACGGCCCAGGCGGCGACGAGGATGGTCCCGAAGCCGTCGTAAAGCTGGCTGTTGACATATCCGACCCCGGTGCTGAGAGCGGCGATATCTTGTATGCCGAATGCTGCGAGCATCGCCTCGGGAACGGACTCAAACACATCGGAGAAGGTTTCTTCCTGCAGGGACGGGAAAAAGGCAACGTTGAGCACCACATAAAGCGCCATGCCGATGCTCCACCACATGAGCGTTTTGCGCCGGTCCCAGATGCCTTTTCCGCTGAGGGAACCGCTGCTGAGAGAACGGATCATTGTTCTTGCTCGTAGAAGGCCAGGAACACATCCTCGAGCTCGCCCTCGTTGGCATCGAGGTCGATCACCTCGTGGCGCGCCGCCGCCTTGACGATGGGATCAATCGGTCCACTGCTCGTTATGACGAGCCTGTTTCCCTCGGTTCTGACGTCTGAGACTCCGTCCAGGTTGGTGAACTCGTTCTCGTCGACGGGCTTGGCGAATGTGAAAGACAGCACTCTGGTCGCCTCCCGTTTGAAGGCCCCGACCTCATCGACCCGCACGAGCGCGCCGTCTCTGATGATGGCAACCTGGTCAGCGATCCGTTCCACTTCCGGGAGGACGTGCGACGAGAGAAACACAGTTGCCCCGTCTCTGACGGCCTCCGCCACCATGCCGTAGAACTCCTGCTGGATGATCGGATCGAGACCACCAGTGGGTTCATCGAGCATCAAGAGCTCTGGTTTGTGCATGAATGCCTGCACCAGCCCGAGCTTCTGCCGGTTTCCCGTCGAATAGTTGCGGACGGTCACCCCGAGATCCAGGTCCAGGCGCTCAGCCAAGACCCGCGCCTCGGAGGCGGCGTCAACCCTCCGCATGGCCGAGAAGAATTCGATGATTTGATGGCCGGTCATGCGCGGGTAGAGCGCAAAATCGCCGGGCATGAACCCGGTCCGTGTTCGGATCTCGAGCGAGTTGTCGCGAACGTCGAGGCCAAATACGCGAGCAGTTCCGCTGGTGGGTCGGATGAAGTCCATGAGGAGTCGAAACGTCGTACTTTTTCCTGCTCCGTTAGGACCGAGAAACCCGAAAACCTGTCCCGGCTGGATCACGAGATTGAGGTTTTCAACACCGCGGGTGGCGCCGTAGAACTTGGTCAATTCTCTTGTTTCGACGATGGCACTCATGGCGCCGTTGTCAGCTCGAGCATTCGCCTGGTGTGACCATGGAGGTCGAAGGAGCGATCGATGTGTCGGGCGATACCGAATCCGTTGAGGGCCGCAATCAGCGATTCAATACGCGCTTTCGCTTCGGCTGCGCCGATGTGTGGAACGTCCCGAAGGAGCGCTGAGGTGAACCGTTCGACGCGATATTGCTGACCCTTGGCGATTCGCTTGCGGATGGGTTCGTTCGTGCTGGTGGTCGTGACGGCGATCTGCAGGTACACCTGAGCCATCGATGACTGTTCCGTCAAGAATGTGACATACGCGTTGACCAGATCCTCGAGGGTGTCGCTGGCTTCGTCGCCGGGGTCCATGGCCGTGATCGCGTCGCGGACGACCGTCAACACGGCTTCTTCTTTGGTCTCGAACAGGTTGTAAAAGGAGCCGGCACGAACGCCTGCCCGGTCCGTGATTGCCTTCAGGGTTATTCCCTCGACCCCGACATCGGCCAGCAGTGTTCGTGTGGCTTCCAGGATCCGCTCCCTGGTTTCGAGTCCTACCTTGTATCTGGCCATCGGCTCTGTCCAACATGAGCTTGGCTGAGCAAGCTAGTCGACGCGCATGCTGAGCGGGCTCGGCAATTCACCATAGATATTCAACAACCCGGTTTTCGCGACCCCTGGTGGGAGGGAATAGCTGCTCCGTATTTTGAGTTATAATCCAAAATAGAGTGTATGCTCAAATTTGACTGGAGTGTTTTGGTGATGTTTCCGATGATCCTGATGCAGGCAGTGATGCCGGTCCTGGTGACGGAGGTAGAAGAACCATCGATCGCCTCTAGTGAAACTGGATCAAGCCGAAATACAGTCACAACGCGGATGCGAACGAAGTCCGTGAAGTTCGAAAAAGGTGGGATATGACGCACTACAAGACGAATCTCCGGGATATCGAATTCAACCTCTTTGAAGCGAACGACGGAGCCGAGTACTACGGATCTGGAGAATTCAGTCAGGTCGATCCCGCGACCGCCCGCCACATACTGCGCGAGGTCGAACGGTTGGCGGTGAACGAGTTTGCCGCCAGTTTCGAGGATGCCGACAGGAATCCGCCGGTTTTCGAGAACCACGAGGTTGAACTTCCCGAGAGTCTGAAGGCCTCGCTGGCTGCCTTTTTCGAAGGTGGGTGGGACAAGCTCGCGTACCCGGTCGAGCTCGGAGGCTTCGGTGCTCCCCCGTCGCTACGGTGGGCTGCTCAGGAACTGCTGGTCGGTGCCAACCCTTCTGCCTATTTCTACGTTTCCGGAGGCCTCATGGGGCTCGTGCTTCACCTGGTGGGAACGGATGAACAGCGCGAACGCTTTGTCAAACCGATGATCGAAAACCGCTGGGGTGGGACCATGGTTCTCACGGAGCCGGATGCCGGTAGTGATGTAGGAGCCGGCACCACGAAGGCAATTCATGTCGAGGGAGACGTATACCACCTCGAAGGGGTCAAGCGTTTCATTACGTCGGGCGAGCAGGACTTCAGCGACAACATCATCCACCTCGTACTTGCGAGACCGGAAGGAGCTCGCCCAGGTACCAAAGGCCTCTCGATGTTCATTGTGCCGAAGTTCCTCATCAACGAAGATGGTTCTCTCGGCGAGCGCAACGGTGTCTTCGCAACCAACGTAGAGAAAAAGATGGGCCTGAAGGCCTCTACCACCTGTGAACTCTCTTTTGGCGCGACCGACACACCGGCGGTCGGCTATCTGGTTGGAGGAGTACACGACGGCATCCGGCAGATGTTTCACGTCATCGAATCGGCCCGCATGTTGATCGGTACCAAGTCGATCGCAACGTTGTCGACCGGATACCTGAACGCTCTGGAATTCGCGAACGAGCGGGTGCAGTCGGCCGATCTGACCCAGGCCACGGATAAGACAGCGCCCCGGGTTGAGATCATCAAGCACCCGAACGTCCGCCGCCTTCTGATGCTTCAGAAATCGCATGTAGAGGGGATGCGCGCGCTCCTGTATTTCACGGCATGGGTCCAAGATCAGAAGGTGCGTTTCCCCGAAGACGATGGATGGGACGCACTCGACGATCTGCTTTTGCCCCTTGTCAAGGGCTATTCGTCCGAAAAGGCTTACGAATTGCTGGCCCAGTCGCTGCAGGTGTTCGGTGGATCCGGGTTCCTGCAGGATTACCCGATCGAGCAGTACATCCGCGATGCCAAGATCGACACGCTCTATGAGGGAACGACCGGCATTCAGGGTCTGGATCTGTTCTTCCGAAAGATCATCCGCGATCAGGGGAGGACGGTCACGAAGTTGGCCGAGCGAGTCCTCGAGTTGGTCAAAGGTGGGTCCGACGAGTTCGCCGCCGAGCGAGAACTGCTGGGCACGGCTCTCGAGCACACCCAGGGACAAATCGGGGCCTTGGTCGGGTACGCGATGGCCTCCCAGACCGACCCGACCGAGTTATACAAGGCGGGTCTCCATACCAACCACCTTCTCGAGAGCCTGAGCGAAGTTGTCATAGGGTGGCTCCTCATCCGCCACGCCGAGATTGCGAGCGCCGCACTGGAAGCAGGCAACGAGAAGGACCGGAGCTATTACGAGGGCAAGATCGCATCGGCGAAGTTCTTCGCCAGAAACATCCTCCCCTCGATAGAACATCGCCGTCGCCTGGCCGAAACCGAAACCGGCTGGCTGATGGACCTACCCCCAGAAAGCTTCTAACCGGTTGCCCGCCGGCGGCTTAACGCCTCTTGGTTGGAGCGGGGCGCGCGTCCGGGGTGGTCTACGTAGGCCGTGGTCGGAGTCGTGAGCTACCGCCTTGTGGCCGGACATCGGGAACCCTTCGGGTTCCTTGGAGTTGCTGCGCAACTCCACATGAGAACGCAAAGGGGCTCGACGACCCTGCGCATGCCATCAATAAGAGAGAAGCCCGGGCCATGCGTCCCGGGCTCCTCTCAATGTCAGAACTACCTCACCTAGCGGGCGTGGCGTTCCTGGTCGGACTCCGTCGGCGGGCGATACCTGCCCAGAGACCCTTCCTTCCCCCCATTTCGGCAAGACCTCAGATTTCTAAAGGACTAATCCAGGTGAAGACCGCCAGAGATGGTCGGCTCCTACCGTTGATCGGAAAAGAGGTTTCTTGCCATCAGGGCAGCAACACCAAGCTGTCCGACCGCGCTTGTGCCGGCCGATTCGATGCTCGATCGCGTGGAAGCATCGGCGCACTGGCTCACCAGAAGGGCGAGCAATAGCACGATACCGGCTGCACCCAGCATCCATCCGATCCATGAGGTTTGGGCTTGATCGTCGCCTCCGCTGGTTCCGACAACGTGTTCGATACCGGTTTCCGGCGCCAGCATCTCTCCCTCGCCATCTCCGTCCATGATGTCGTCGAGGGCATCCTTGGCCCGATCGAACAGTCCTTCGGCTGCCGCGGCCACCCCACCGACTGCGCCGGTCACGGCGGCACCCGCCGTTTCCAGCATGCCCTGGTCGTCGTCGGTCCCATCCGCTACGGGTGTAGTTGGCACGTCGAGGTCCGCGGTGTCCCGGGCCGGTGGGTCGGCCACCGGGCTGGCTTCGTCGGACATCGGGTCACTGTCGCCTTTTATGCGTTCGAGGATCTCGCGGGCTTTCTCGGCTGCATCTGAGCCGGCTTCTTCAGAACCGGCCTCACTGCCAAAGTCCTCAGGACCGTTTTCACTCATCGCATCTCCTCTTGTGTCCGGGCCGAACAAATATACCCGTGGCTTGGGGTCATCTCCCGTGCGCTGGTAGCGTCACACGACTCTCATCGGTAGGAATGCAGTATGGCTCGAAAGTTGACGGCGCGCGTGGCACTCGCATTGGTGTCAACGCTGACCGTGGCGGCGTGCGGGAACGTTCTCGTACAGGTAGATCCATCGAACGTACCTGAGGAGGCTGCCGTTGCGATGGAAACCACCGTCGAGTCGACCACAACCACGACCGCTCCGGGCGTTTGTGATATGTCGTTTTCTCTCTCCACGGCCGGCGTGGTGGCAGACGATCGGCTCGACGAGATCTCTGGAATAGCGTTCGCATCAACCGAACCCGATGTTCTGTGGGTCCACAACGACTCGGGTGATGTGCCCAGGATATTCGCGATTGATCTCGAAGGAAACACGATCGGCGTCCATGAGCTCGCCGGGGCCAAGGCGCGCGATTGGGAGGATATGACGATTTCGGACGGGGTTGTCTATATCGGCGATATCGGCGACAACAAATCAAAACGAGACTCCGTTCGCGTGTATCGATTCTCCGAGCCGAATCCGGGAGATGCCGGACCGATCGAGGACTACGACGTTCTCGAATTCACCTATCCCGATGGAGCGACCGATGCGGAGGGCCTCTTTGTGAGCCCGGAAGGTCAGCTCGTGATCGTGACCAAGGACCCCGACGGCGGTGCCCGGTTTTACGCCGCACCGGTCTCTCAGGTGTGGGACGGTTCGGTTCACGAACTCGAATACTCGGGAAGGTTGGATTTGTTGCCTATCGAGTGGGTGACTGCTGCCGATGCCAATCCAGATCGACTTGTGCTACGAACCTATCTCAATATCATCGGCTATCCCTGGCCGGAGGGATGGACCCTGGAACAGGTCCTCGAACAGAGGCCGTGCCGGCTGGAAGCTCCTCGAGAAGCCCAGGGCGAGGCTCTCGGGTTGCGGTCGGACGGTGAGTACGTGACCGTGAGCGAGGGTTTGCAGTCGGCCATCTACATCGGGCGAAGGCCACGCTAATCGGAGGGAACCACAAGACTATGACGGCTCGTACTGAACGTATGGCCAGCTTCCGATGAGTTCACACCATGATGATGAGGAGAGTATCGATGAAGAATGTGTTGAAGTGGAGCGCCCTGGCAGTGCTGGTTGTTGGCATCGCCGGGGCTGCTGCGTTCTTTATCCGATCTGGCTCAGGGGAGGCTTCAGCTCCCGTGACTGCACCGCCCGTCTCAACGACCACGACCATCGCGGCAACTCCGGAACCGGAAGAACCCGCCGAAAGCCCGACCGGCGAAACCGCTGTCGGCGAGGGATCGCGCGTATTCTCCATCATTCCAGGTGAGTCGGAAGCCCGCTTCATTCTGCAAGAGGATCTCAGTGGCAGCCGTATTGATGTGATCGGAACCACGACCGAAGTTGCCGGCGAGATTTCTGCTGACCCTGATGATCTCTCGACTGCCGCTGTCGGGACCATCGTCATCAACGTCCGCACCCTCTCGACGGGGAATGGTTTTCGGGATCGGGCGATCCGGGGAAATATTCTCGATTCAGCTCAGGACGAGTTCGAGTTCTCGACGTTCGTGCCGACGTTGGTTTCTGGCTTGCCCGGGTCGGTGGAGGTCGGCGAGGCCTTTGTATTTTCAATCGAAGGGGACCTCACCGTCAAGGATGTCACTTCGCCCGTTGTGTTCGATGTCGATGCGGTGATGACAGATGCTGATACCGTCACGGGACTGGCGTCCACGACCGTCACGCAATCCCAGTTCGGGATCAGTATCCAAGCACCTGCCCAGGTGGCCAATATCACCGAGGAGATCGTGCTGGAACTCGACTTCGTGGCAAAGGCCTAGCTCTTGCGCCCCTGAATCGGGAGTAACCTCGGCACATGGTTGAGCCAGATTTCTATGAGTTCGACACGCTTGCCCTTCATGCGGGACAACGACCCGATCCGGCAACAGGGGCTCGCGCCGTCCCGATCTACCAGTCGACCTCTTTCATGTTTGAAGACACGGATCACGCCGCCGGCCTCTTCAACCTGGAGCGGGCAGGTCACATTTACACGCGACTCTCGAACCCGACTACATCGGTCTTTGAAGAGCGCGTCGCCGCCCTCGAGGGTGGGGTCGGGGCACTTGCCACTGCTTCAGGAATGGCGGCCTTGCATGTCGCGATCGCAACGCTGGTCAGCTCCGGCGAGCACATTGTGGCCTCCGCAGCTCTCTATGGTGGCAGCCACAATCTGCTCGCGCACACCCTTCCCCGGTTCGCCAACATCTCGACCACCTTCGTCAAACCCGGCGACACCACCGGATTTGCCGACGCCATAACCGACAAGACCAGGCTGGTCTTTGGCGAGTCACTCGGTAATCCCGGTCTCGACATCATGGACATGCCGGCGGTTGCCGCCATTGCCCATGAACGCGGTATCCCTTTGCTCGTCGACAGCACATTCGCTACTCCGTATTTGTTCAGGCCCATTGAATGGGGTGCGGATCTGGTTTACCACTCGGCTACCAAGTTCATAGGTGGCCACGGCATCGCCCTCGGTGGGGTTCTGATAGATGGCGGAACCTTTGATTGGGAAGATTCCGGGCGGTTCCCAACCCTCACCGAGCCCTATGAGAGCTACCACGGCTTGCGCTTCGCCGAAGAGTTCGGCCCCGCCGCGTTCATTACCCGCGCTCGGGTGGAGGGCCTCCGGGATTTCGGGCCCGCGATCAGCCCGGCCAATTCCTTCTATTTGCTCCAGGGCCTGGAAACTCTTCCTCTTCGCATGGAGCGTCACGTATCGAACACACGGGCGATCGTGCAGTTCCTGACGGAAGCACCCGAGGTCGAATGGGTGAGCTACCCCGAGCTGAGGGATCATCCCGATCACGAGCGCGCCAGGAAGATGTTCCCTCGAGGCTGTGGTGCCATCTTCTCATTCGGTATCAAAGGTGGTCGCGCTGCCGGCCGCACATTCATCGAGTCGCTCCAGCTGTTCTCACATCTTGCCAACGTCGGCGACGCCAAGTCTCTCATCATCCACCCGGGATCGACCACACATCAGACGATGGATGCCGAATCGTTGAAGCGGGCCGGAATCGGTGAAGAATTGATCCGCATCTCTGTCGGGCTGGAAGACCCGTCGGACCTGGTCGACGACCTCCGAAGGGCGCTCCGCGCCTCGCAGCGATGACCTTGTTGCGATGATCATTGAGGTCGATGGCCGATTGATCGACGCATCTACTGCTGGTCGGCCCTTCGAGCCGTCGCTGCCGGGGATCGTCTTTTTGCATGGATCCGGGTTTGATCGAACGGTATGGCAGATGCAAGCCCGGTATTTCAGCCACCATGGGTTTGCGGTCCTTGTGGTCGATCTGCCAGGTCACGGACGCTCACCGGGGCCGGTCGGCGAGACCATTCAGCATTCTGCCGAAACCGTCGAGAATCTGATCGGGGCGGCTGGCCTCAAACGGGCGACCGTGATCGGTCACAGCATGGGCTCGCTCATCGGCCTTGAGCTCGGGAATTCGAACGTGGTCGACCGGCTCGTGCTCACCGGCGCTGCGTTGCGGCTGCCGGTACACCCAGAGCTCCTGGAGGCAGCGCAGGCGGAGGATCAAAAGGCGTTCGATCTCATCACAGCCTGGGGGTTCGGAAAGCCGGCCCACCTGGGCGGTCACCCTGGAGCCGGAGTCTGGATGACGGGCGGTGGTCTCAAGCTGTTGGAACGCTCGCCCCCGGGTGTTCTCGGCCAGGATCTCGTTGCATGCAACGAGTACGACGGCGGACCTGATGCCGCGGCCGCCGTCTCGGTTCCCACGCTCGTCATCGCAGGATCGAAAGACAGGATGACCCCACTCAAGGCGAGCAAGGAACTGGCGGACTCGATACGGGATGCCCGGTTCGAAGTAATCGACGGGGCCGGCCACATGATGATGTTGGAGGCCCCCAATGAAACCCTTGCGATCCTCCGATCTTTCATAGAAGCGTGAAGGTTGCCTTTTGAAGGTCAACAAGTAAGTATTTCGCACGCATGCTGATGCCAACCGAAACCCGTTTCCATACGATCGACGGTCCCGTGACGTTGCGCAGCGGAGCAACGCTTCCGTCTGTGACCAACGCCTACGAGATGTACGGTGAGCTCAACCAGGATAAAAGCAACGCGATTCTCATCTTTCATGCCTTGACCGGCAGCCACCATGCCGCCGGCTTCACCGAATCCGTCGAAGGTGCCTACCGATGGAACGAGGAATGCCAGCGTGGGTGGTGGGACTCGTTCATAGGCCCTGGTCGAGCCCTGGATACCAACGATTTTGCCGTGATTGCCATCAACTTCGTTGGAGGGTGCTACGGATCGACCGGACCTTCATCCATCAATCCTGAAACCGGGAGGCGCTACGGGAGCTCGTTTCCAAGGGTGAGCTTGTGCGACATGGTCGACGTCCAGATGCGTGTGCTGGATCATCTGGGTATCGAGAAACTCCATGCAGTAACCGGCGGTTCCGTCGGCGGCTACATGTGCCTCAGCCTCGCGACCCGATATCCCGATCGGGTAGATCGGGTCATTCCGATTGCTTCAGGAATCGAGGTCACGTCACTCCAGCACCTCCACAATTTCGAACAAATCACGGCCATCGTCAATGACGAGCACTTCAACGGAGGTGATTATTACGACGGGCCATCTCCGGATAAGGGTCTTGCTCTGGCACGGATGATTCAGCACAAGACGTTCGTGTCTCTAAAGGGTATGGAATACCGGGCGCGTCGCGAGATCGTTCCGACCGTCGATCTTCCCGAGCACGTTCATATCGAATACCCCGTCGAGTCCTATATGTGGCACCAGGGACAGAAGTTCATCAAGCGCTTCGACGCCAACACGTTCTTACGCATCATCGACGCCTGGGAGACTTTCGACTTGCTCGGGCCGGTCGACGCAATCGATGAGATCGAACTTCTCCGCAGTTGTAAGGACCAGCGATTCCTCGTCTTCACGGTGGACAGCGACGTTTGTTTCTACCCCGAAGAACAAGACAAGATGGTGGGTACCTTGGCCGAAGCCGGAGTGAGCGCCGAGCAGGTCCACATCTCATCAGATAAGGGCCATGATTCGTTTCTGCTCGATGCCCCCCTCTACACCCCGTACCTCCGAGAATTCTTGAGCAGGCCGTGATGCCGGAATGGCCGCCGTCCGGTAGGTCGGTCATCGTTGGCGTCGCCGGTGGCTCGGGATCTGGCAAGACAACGGTGGCCGAGGCGATCATCGATGCTTTGAATCCACAGCAGGTCGGCTGGGTGGCGCACGATGCCTACTATCGGGATCTGACGGATATCGCCTTCGAGGAACGGATCAAAGTCAACTTCGATCATCCCGACTCCCTGGAGACCGAGCTGTTGATCGAGCACCTCTCCGCACTGAAGTCGGGAAAGAGCGTCGACGTTCCGGTGTATGACTTTGCGCACCATGTACGGACAGATGCGGTCACGGTTCTCGACGCGAAGCCAGTGGTGGTGCTCGAGGGGATTCTCGTGCTGTCCGATCAGCTCTTGAGAAACCAGATGGATCTTAAAATCTTCGTCGATACCGAATCGGACGTTCGTCTCATGCGGCGCCTGCGACGTGATGTCGCCGATCGTGGCCGGACGGTCGAAACCGTGCTCAACCAATGGGAGACCATGGTGAGACCAATGCATCTTCAATTCGTGGAACCGTCGAAGCGCTACGCCGACTTGATTCTGCCCGATGGATACAGCGAGGCCGGCGTCGGAACCGTCATTCGCATGATCCGCGACGTTTCTCGAGCCTGAAGCGGGTTATGGTCGACCTGCCGGAGTCATACGATTGGAACGGACACGCTGTCAGGTGGGGACGGTACGGTCAAGGTTCACCCGTTGTGCTGTGCCACGGGACACCGTGGTCGAGTTTTGTGTGGCGGCGAGCGATCGAGAAGCTGGCCAATGACCACACTGTGTTTGTTTGGGACATGCTGGGATACGGTCAGTCCGACATGCCGGCTGCAGATGTTTCGTTGGCCGTCCAAAGCACCATCCTCACGGCCTTGACACGGAACTGGGGCCTGTCGTCGCCTGACATTGTTGCCCATGACATCGGTGGTGCCGTTGCGCTCCGATCTCATGTGCTCGACACGGTTGCCCTTTCTTCGATGTGCTTGATAGACGTCGTCGCGATTCGGCCGTGGGGCTCTCCCTTTTTCCGATTGGTGGGGACGAACTCTGAGGTGTTTGAGCAGCTCCCGGAACGTCTCCATGAGGCCCTCGTGGCCGAATATATTCAAGGAGCAAGCGGAGTCGGTCTGGCCCCGGAAGTCCTCGATCCGCTTATCGCGCCCTGGCGGGGCGCAATCGGTCAGGCGGCCTTTTATCGCCAAATTGCTCAGGCCGATGAGGCCTTCACGGACGAAGTTGAGCATCGATACCACGAGATTGCGGTACCGACCAAGATCATTTGGGGCTCAGCAGACGCATGGCTCCCGGTAGCTCACGGCGAGAAGCTCGCTGGTTTGATCGCTGGTTCATCGCTAGAGGTCATCGAGGGAGCCGGTCATTTGATCATGGAAGATGCACCAGAGGCGCTGCTCGATGCGGTCGGCGAGTGGTTGGATCGTTAGTCGTGTTTTTCGATGTCGTGCCGAAGACATCGAGTGGAATGGCTCTCTTCGCTAGCCCTCTGCGGCGTGACGCCGCAGCAAGGCAATAACCGGCTCGCAGTCGATTTCTCGGATGTAGTCGCGTGGTCACCCGCTGTCGCCCGCGGTGGTTTCCGGCACTACAAGGTCACGTTCAGCCTCCTGCTTACCTTCTTGGCAATCATCGGGTTCGCCGTGACGAGTGGGGTTGCGACAGCAAGCGGCGTGACCCGGGTACTTCTGTTGTTTCTCGTTGTGGTGCTGCCGACCGGCGTGCAGGCTCTATCCCGGTGGGTGGCAGTACAGCGTGAATCGGGTGTCTGGCTCTTACACCCCATTGTTGTTCTACAGGGGAGCGGCAGCGTGAGTCTGGTGGGAGCTGTCGGCTCGAAGAGACAGACCAGGACCTTTCTCGACCCGGCTGCGCTCGTCATCGAGGACGGCTGGTTTCTCGACGGAAGCCTGATCCGGATTACCGCCGCAGACGGTATGACGATTGAGCTGGCAGCCCCTATGGTCGCTGCCAGGCGTCTGGCTGTGGCGGCTGCGGCCTAACCGTTGTCCTTCAGGATCTCGTACACTTTCGACTTCGCATCGGCAACGATGTCTTTTGCGGCGGCAACCTGGTTCTCGTCACCTGTCGTAGCCACTTGAATGAGAGCGGCCCCAAGCTGGAACGCCGCATCCCTCAGCCCGACGAAGTGGTCGTGGGAACCTGCATGGAACTGTTCCCACGGGGCTGGTTCATCCTGGTTCTCGAGATAATCGCGGCCGCTATCGGTCAGCGCGAACACCCTCTTTCCTGCCGTCTCTTGAGCTTCGATGAGCCCCTCATCCTCGAGTTGTTGCAGGGTTGGATAGACAGAGCCAGGGCTGGGCCGCCACATGCCTCCGCTCCGCTCCGAGAGTTCCTGCATCATCTGATATCCATGCATGGGCTCTTCGGCGAGCAAAAACAAGATGGCGAGTCGGACGTCGCCACGTCCGACTTTGGGGCCGGCGCCCCAGGGGCCAGGTCCAGCAGGGCCGCCCATGACCCACCCGGGGCCGAACATCCCCCTCCGGCGGCCTTTGTTCTGCCACTGGCCGGACATGTTCACCCTTCCTGCTGCATCGATGACTTCTCTTATGAACTGGGCGATATCCCACTCTGGATGCTGTGCATAAGCCGGCATCTGTGCTCCCTTCGGTGACGCTTGCAGCATTGCAAGCTCTCAGGTTCAGAGTATACGAACTATCGCGATATATCGCGATAGGTTTTTGAAATCCTGGGAAATCGTCATCGGCCCTCGTCGAGCGTGGGGACGCCCTCGATGAGGTCGTAGAACTTGCCCTTGTATTTCGTGAAGATCTGCTTGCCGACCACGAGTTCGGGATCCTCGTCGAAGCTGCCGACGAGAATGCTGATCGCATCGCCATCGTTCGCTCGCCAGAACAGCGCCGTCCCGCAGCGATCGCAGAAGCCCCGCTGCGCCCACTCTGAAGAGACGTACCAGGCCAGGCTCTCCTGGGACGTCAGCTCAAAATCATCGAGCGCAGATTCTGTTGCGGCGTAGTAGAGCCCGGTCTGGGTTCGACACATGTTGCAATGACACATCGTGATGTCGCGTAGGTGACCCGTCGTCTGATACCGAACGCCTCCACAAAGGCAGCCACCTGTCTTCACCGGCTCTCCTTCCGATGGGCTCGTGTCAATCCCTGAGCCACCTGAGCAACGAGATCGCAACGATGGCCGCACAGCTCACGACGAACATACGCGTGTAGTCGATAGCGGGCTGCCACTCCAGAGAGCCGTCTTTGAGGACGTACATTCCTACGGATCGGCCATTGATTGCGAACCCGCCGCCTTCTCCGTAACCCGACTCATTATCTGAGCTGGTGCCCCGGCCTCCACCGAAGCCGCCTGCACCCCGTATCGAAACAACCGGGATCATGGTCACGCCCCCCTCACGAATCGGTTCACCGACGATGCGTTCGACCGTGAGAAGTTCCCGAACCTTGATCATCATGTTCCGGGATCCTTCGAAATTTTCCGACATAGTGGCCTCCCTTGTCGCATTCCAATCCATCCAAGCAGCTCGAGAGCACTTCGGGCGCTTGTTCGCTATCGGTAGGCCTCAACCGGCACGCATTCGCAGAACAGGTTGCGGTCACCAAACGCGTTGTCAATCCTGCTCACCGCCGGCCAGAATTTGGAGCCGGCCAGCCACGGCGCCGGATAGGCCGCTTGTCGACGCGAATAGGGGTGGCTCCATGCGTCGCTCGTGACCTGTGCTGCGGTGTGGGGTGCGTTGTGCAAGACATTGTCCTCCGGGTCGGCCTGTCCGTCCTCGATTTGCCGGATCTCTTCACGAATGGAAATCATGGAGTCACAAAAACGGTCGATTTCGGCTAGCGATTCCGACTCGGTCGGCTCGATCATCAGGGTGCCGGGGACCGGCCAGGACATGGTCGGGGCGTGAAATCCATAATCCATCAGTCGTTTGGCGATGTCCTCTGCGGAGGCCACCTGTTTCAGAGGTCGGACGTCGATAATGCACTCGTGGGCGACCCGTTGCTCGGCCCCTCGATACAACACGGGGAAGTGCTCTTCGAGGCGCGCTGCGATGTAGTTGGCGTTCAGAATTGCCAGCTCGCTAGCCCTCTTCAACCCATCGGCCCCCATCATCGCGATATACGCATAGGAGATGGGAAGAATCGAGGCGCTCCCCCAACGGGCTGCTGCCACCGCCCCGGAACCCCGCTCCAGCGGATCACCCGGCAGGAACGGAATCAGGTGTTCGACGACGCCGATGGGACCCACCCCGGGCCCGCCGCCGCCATGGGGGATGCAGAACGTTTTGTGCAGATTCAGATGGCAGACGTCAGCACCAAAATCACCGGGCCTGCTGAGGCCAACCTGGGCATTCATATTGGCACCGTCGAGGTAGACCTGGCCGCCGTTTTCGTGAACGATTTCGCAAATCTGGACGATTGTTGTTTCGAACACTCCGTGGGTACTCGGGTATGTGATCATGAGAGCACCCAGGCGGTCCGAGTACTCCACGGCTTTGGTTTTCAAGTCGCCCAGGTCGACGTTGCCGTCGTCGTCGGTTGCCACCACGACGACTTCCATTCCTGCCATGACGGCGCTGGCCGGGTTGGTCCCATGGGCTGAGGCCGGAATCAGACAGATGGTCCGGTGTCCTTCGCCCAGGGACTCGTGGAAGCGCCGAATAGCCAGCAAGCCTGCATACTCGCCCTGCGACCCGGCGTTCGGTTGCAGCGAAACCCCGGCGAACCCCGTGATCTCTGCCAACCACTCCTCGAGATGGGAGAACAAGATCTCGTAGCCCTCGCTTTGGTCGCCTGGAGCGAACGGGTGCATGCGCCCGAACCCCGACCACGTGATGGGGATCATTTCCGAGGTTGCGTTCAGCTTCATCGTGCAGGAGCCAAGGGGGATCATCGAATGAACGAGAGAAAGATCCTTTGCTCTGAGACGGTTGATATACCTCAGCATTTCTGTCTCGGATTGGTATGACCGGAATACCGGATGGGTCATGAAGTCCGTCGTCCGCTCCAGAGCCGGGGGGATACGTGATCCGACGTCATCGGGATCCTCGGCCCCGAAGAGTGCGAGAAGTTCGTCGACGTCGTCTTCGGTCGTCGCCTCATCCAGGGAAATCCCAACGGTTTCTTCGTCTATGAGACGGAGGTTCATTCCGTGTTCGGCCGCTGCCTGGATCCCTTCGATGGCCTGATCTGTTGAGATGGTGATTGTGTCAAAGAAATGCTCTGAACCGAGCTCGTAGCCCGTGGCTGCCAGACCGGCAGCCAACCTGACCGTGCGTTCGTGGACTGTCCGGGCGATCTCTCGGAGCCCGTCCGGCCCGTGATAAACCGCATACATCGATGCAACCACCGCCAGTAGAACCTGCGCGGTACAGATGTTTGACGTGGCGGCGTCACGACGAATGTGCTGCTCTCTGGTCTGGAGTGCCATACGCAGGGCCGGTTCGTCTTCAGTGTCTTTGGACACGCTTATCAACCGGCCTGGCAACGATCTGACATGGTCTTCGTGGATCGCCATGAAGGCGGCGTGTGGCCCACCAAACCCCATCGGCACGCCGAATCGTTGGCTGTTTCCGACGGCTACATCAGCCCCCCATTCGCCCGGGGGGGTCAACAGGGTCAGCGAGAGAAGATCCGTGGCCACAATTACGATCGCACCAACCTCGTGGGCCGATGCTGTGAAGGTTTCGTAGTCGCGAATCGATCCATCGGTGGCGGGATACTGGATCAATCCGCCGAACACATCGCCTGTGAAGTCGAAAGTGGCGTGGTCGCCGACCACGATGTCATACCCGAGGGGCCGTGCGCGGGTACGGACGACTTCGACCGTTTGCGGATGGCAGAGCTCGGATACAAAGAAGGTATTGGCGGTCGATTTGCGTGGCTGAACCCGGCGGGCGAGGGTCATGGCTTCGGCAGCTGCCGTCGCCTCGTCCAGCAATGATGCATTGGCGATGTCGAGTCCGGTCAGGTCCGCGACCATGGTCTGGAAATTCAGAAGCGCCTCGAGACGGCCCTGAGCGACTTCTGCCTGATACGGGGTGTATGCCGTGTACCAACCCGGATCCTCGAGGATGTTGCGGAGAATGACGGTAGGGGTGATCGTGTCGTAGTAACCCATACCGATGAACGACCTTTGCACATGGTTCAGTCCGGCCAGGTCAGACAAATGATCAAGAACCTCAGATTCGCTCATCGCTTCCGGTAGATCCAGTTCGCCCTTCAGCCGAATGCCAGCCGGGATGGTTTGTCCGATGAGCTCTTCCAAGGACGAAGCACCGACTATGCCAAGCATGGTTTCGACGTCGCCCGGACGGGGGCCTACGTGCCTATCGACGAATGCGCTCATCCGCTGTTCCTTTCACGCCTCTTTGGCATGAGATTCGTATGCCTCCGGACTCATCAGGCTGTCTAGCTGGCCCGGGTCATCCGGGCGGATCTTGATCATCCAACCGTCTCCGTAAGGAGATATGTTCACCTTCTCGGGGTTCGCGTCCAGGCCGGTGTTGACTTCGATTATCTCGCCACCCACCGGCATGTATACATCGCTTACCGCTTTTGCCGATTCAACGACACCGAATTCTTCACCCTTTTCGAGGGTGTCGCCCATCTCGGGTAGTTCTACATAGACGATGTCGCTCATGCTGTCCTGGGCATGGTCACTGATGCCTACCACCACCAGGTCGTCCTCCAGCCGCGCCCATTCGTGGGTCTCGGCGTATCTGGCGTTTTGGTCGAGTTCCATGGTCTCCTCCTCCTGGCTAGCGATATGCCGGACGATACAGGGGGCGCTTCACGACGACCGCCGCCTTTGGTTTGTTTCTTATGTCAATCTGGATCGGTGTATCGACTCCTGAATAGGCCGCATCGACAAGTGCGTTGCCGGCATAAACGTCGGCGGTCGGGGCATACATGCCCGAGACAACCCGACCGATCCGGTCACCATCCATATTCAGAACCGGATACCCCTCCCGCGGGACGCCCTTGTCCTCGAGGACGAACGTGATCAGTTTCCTGGTCACTCCTTCCTCCTGGATACGCTCGAGCGCCTCTTTACCGACGAAGTCCTTGTCGAAATCGATGGCCCAGGCCAGGCGTGCCTCCAGCGGGTTGATGTCGTCGGAGATCTCGTGGCCGTACAGAGCGAACCCCGGTTCGAAACGGAGGCTGTCACGGGCGGCCAGGCCGATCGGCGCCGTCTCGATGTCGTGTTCGGATCCCGCTTCCAGGAGTGAGGTCCAGACATGATGAGCATGTTCGTCGCCAAAGTAGAGCTCGACACCGTCTTCGCCGGTGTAGCCGGTTCGTCCAACCACCGTGGGTACCCCGACAAGTTCGACATTCGCGGCCGCAAACCGGTCGATCTCAGAGATATTGTGGTCCGTCAGTTTCTCGAGAAGCTCGATTGCACGGGGTCCCTGCACCGCCAACATGTATGTCTCGTCGGATCGATCCTCGAGGACGACGTCAAAGGCTTCTGCGTGACGACGGAGGTGAGCAATGTCCTTTTCGCGATTGTCGGCATTGATGACGATCATGTAATGGTCGTCGAGCCGATAGACGAATACATCGTCGACGACGCCTCCGTTCTCGCGCAGCAGGAGACCGTATCGCGATTGGCCGGCCAAGAGCTCGCCGATATTGCTGGTCACCATGTGCTCGAGAAATGCGAGTGCATCGGGCCCGGCCACCGCGACCTGACCCATGTGGTCAATGTCGAAGATGCCAACGCTGCGACGCGTGATGTGGTGTTCTTCGATGGGACCGGTCTC
>JAHEJY010000213.1:1857-3117 GCA_024638625.1 Actinomycetes bacterium | reverse complement strand
TGGGTGGCAGTGGGATCCGGGTGGGTTGGTGACGGTGCAGGTGGATGATGATGTGGATCCGGGTGCTTGGTTGATGGAGTGGCCGGGGGTGCCGGTCGATGGGGAAGGCAATTTCGGGTTGAACGTGTCGGGTGACCCGTTTGACATTGTGGCGGGTCAGATTGTGCGGGTCATTGATGAGGGTGGGGGGTTGGTGACCAAGGACACGGTGGTGACGTCGCTGACCGCGGTGCATAACGAGGCCACCAATGAGGTGGATGTGACCGCGGCGGTGGAGAGTTCTTTTGATATTTGGGTACATGACGTTGGCGATCCCGGGGTGCAGCGTCGAGACGTGATCCCTTCGGGCCCTGGACCGGACGGCACCGTTGGCGTGGATTTCTCAACTCCGGGTGACAACGCTCCTGGTGACCCCGATGAGTCCCAGACGATTGCCCTGACACCGGGTGATAACGGGAACTCGGCTCAGTGTGACGAGGACGGGGATTGCACCTTCTCCGACTGGAACGTGCCGTTTCCCGATAGCACTTCCCCGTCGGTTGCGATTACGGCTCCGGTGCATGGTTCGACGGTTGTCGGTCCTGACGTCACCATTGTTGGCTCCGCTTTCGATGATGTTGCGGTGGATCGGGTCAAGCTGATGGTTCGTAACAGCGTTACCCATGAGTATTGGGATGGTGATGGTTGGACCAGTACCTGGTCGTGGTTTGATCCGGGAGGAACGACTTCGTGGTCTTATCCGATGGTTCTGGATGATGGTTCTTACGCTGCGGTTGCGTGGTCGTGGGATACCAGTGACAACATCTCCCCCTATGCCTTGAATCGGTTCACTGTCGGGTTGTAAGCATCGGCCACATACGTTCCCGCAATGTTCTTCATCGACCGAAAATGCCCGGCGCGGTCCGCAATGACGGGCAAGCTGCTTGAGTCTGGTGGAAGGGCGGTCGACGTAGTATCTCGCTCAGGGAGAGGAGGTGATATGGGAAAACGATACGAGCGCTTGACGCATCCGATGATTCGGGAAGGCCATGGCTTTCGAAGGGCTGAGTGGGATGAAGCGCTGCAAGTAGCGGCATCTGGATTGCAGCGGGTCAAAGACGAACACGGCCCGACGTCATTTGGGATGTTCAGCTGCTCCAAAGCAACCAACGAGATGAACTTTCTGGCACAGAAGTTCGGCCGGGTTGTCATGGGCAGCAACAACCTCGACAGTTGCAACCGCACTTGACACGCTCCTAGCGTCGCCGGTCTGGCGACAGT
>JAHEJY010000213.1:0-1757 GCA_024638625.1 Actinomycetes bacterium | reverse complement strand
TACCCGGGTTTTCAGGACGTGGAGAATGACGAGGTCAGACACAAATTCGAGGCGTCCTGGGGTTCCAGCCTCCCTGCCAATAACGGTTGGCACCTGTCCCAGATGTTCGAGGCCATGGATAGGGGCGACATGCGGAGCCTGTACGTCATAGGCGAGAACCCGGCTCAATCAGAGGCAGACGTTTCGCACGCGATTGAGGTTTTGGAGGGGCTCGACTTCATGGTGGTCCAGGACATCTTCATGACGAAAACTGCCGAGTTGGCAGACGTCGTGTTTCCGGCGGCCGCCGGATGGGCCGAAACCGATGGCACCGTTACCTCGAGTGAGCGTCGGGTACAGCTGGTGCGAAAGGCGCTCGATCCACCCGGCGAAGCAAGGGACGACTCCGACATCATTCTCGACCTGGCACGAGCGATGGGACATGACTGGGGCAACCCGACCGCAGAGCAGGTGTGGGACGAGCTCCGATCCTTGTCTCCCATGCACACCGGCATGAGCTATCGACGTCTCGCCGAGTTAGGTGGCATCCAATGGCCGTGTCCGGACGAGAATCACCCGGGCGAGCTTTTCCTGCACTCGCGTCTGTGGAACGATCCCATTGGTGGACCGCCTGCTCCGTTCGTCGCAGTGGAACACTCGCCACCGCTGGACGAGCTGACCGATGATTATCCGATCAGGCTGACGACCGGGCGTCGTCTCGATTCCTATAACACGGGTGTCCAGTCAGTCGGATACACGTCGCCGATCCGCGACGACGAAACCATCGACCTCTCACCGGAAGACGGCGAGAAACTCGGGTTGGCCGAGGGCGATCAGGTACGGATCATTTCGCGGCGTGGAATGGTTCAAGCTCCGGTTAGATTCGACCGGGGGCTCCGTCCGGGTCTCGCATTCATGACTCCTCATTTCCCCGACGAGGTGGACACGAACCAGCTGACCGCAGACGCCTGGGACCCCAAATCGGGCACAGCCGAGTTCAAGGCGACTGCGATCAGGATCGAACGGATCCCGGAAACGGTTTCTTGATGGACATCAAGTTCATGCAGGCCGAGGCAACAGACGCAGAGAGGGCGGCCGTCGACTCGGTGCTCGGCCTACCGGAGTCGGGTTGGGACGGTGGGTCGCACACACGCACAGACGATCGTATCGCCCGGCTCGGCCATGATGCGCGCTCCCGTCGGGACGAACTGCTCCCGGCTCTGCACGGTCTGCAGGACCGGGTTGGTTGGATCAGCGAAGGCGGCCTCAACTACATCTGTGAACGGCTCACCATCCCACCGGCCGAGGCCTACGGCGTTGCGACGTTCTATTCGTTGCTCTCAGTGCAAGAGCGCCCTCCGATCGTTGCACATGTTTGTGATGACACGGCGTGCCGCGCAGCCGGCGTCATGGCGGTGATCGCAGAGCTCGAATCCACCGTCGGCGGCCCGGGAAACTCCGATGGCGATTCGATGTGGCTGACCAGCCCCTGCCTCGGACAATGCGAAAAGGGTTCGGCTGCCTTCATCCAGTCGGTCGGCGCCCCGAATCGGGTAATCGCTCCCAGCCCGGCTGCCGACGTCGTCGCGGCGTTGTCCGGCGAGGTTTCCCCGGGGGCTCCCTCGTTGGGCGCCCCGCAGGCCGGCCGCGACGGGTTACATCTCTTGCGCAGGGTCGGGGTAGTCGATCCGTGGGATCTGGAGGACTACCGATTCCACGGGGGCTATGCAGCTTTGCGAGCCGCGGTCCACATGGGCCCGGCTGCGGTGCTGCGTGAA
>JAHEJY010000212.1 GCA_024638625.1 Actinomycetes bacterium | reverse complement strand
TGCTCGCAAAGAAGCCGGCCCTCAGGCCGGCTTCTTTGTGGCCGAAATCGTGAACAGCGGTTCGGCAGGCCCTTCGGTCGATCTCTCGACGATCCGGGTCTGTTTCTACGCTCATTTAGTTGCGCCTGGCCGCTGCCTCCCTGTGCTCAGCAATCGGCTCGGATCTGAGATCGACTGTATCAGATAATCAGGCCAGGGAGAAGGAAATTTATACCAAACCGCCGAGATTATTCCCGTCTGCACACGTATGACCGACATACGGCCCTAAACCCCGACCTGAAAAAACGCCTACGATCCTGGTGAAAGAAAGGAATAGTCATGAGTAGCCCGCAGTCGCTGGCAAACACGCTTGGCCAAACCAGGTTCTTCGAGGGTTTCGACGACGACGAGTTGCTGACTCTGGCCGTTCACGCACGAGTAGCCCAGTACGAACCTGGCGAGACAATCTTGACCCAGGGTCAGCCGGCCGAGGAGTTCTATTTCATCATGGAGGGACAGCTGGCTGTCGAGGTTCAAACACCGGATGGCACACTGGCCATTCAGGAGCTCGGGCCCGGAGAAATACTTGGAGTGTCCTGGATGGTGCCGCCCTACTACTGGCGTTTCTCGGCGCACGCGTTGACCGCTGTCAAGGCGATCAAATTCGACGGCAAAGAACTTCGCATCGACGCAGGCCTGGACCGCAAGCTCCACGATGACCTGCTTACCCGGATGGTCAATGTCATGGCCCAACGGTTGCAGGCCGCCCGAATGCAGATCGTCGAACTCCATCGCCAGCTGCGCGATTGACATCTTCCAGATGCCGGGCCAGATAGCCCTCGATCGCGTTCGCCTCCGAACGAGAGACCACATCGCAGACCCGGTCCCAATGGAGTGAAACCACATCGCCAGGCGCGACTTCACCTACGACCGACGGGTGTGCAACTCTCACAACCTCGGTACTCTCCTCACCCAGCTCGATGATCTCGCCGACGAGGACGAGCGGCCGGAATCGGACCAGCGCGAAATCCCCGAAACGCTCGACCACCGTCCCGGACCGTATTCGGCATCGGTCGAGAACCCGGAGTGAGATCTCCGACTGACCGGATCGCAGGAGACCCACCCACGGGTACACGGCGAGCACATGAAACGAATGATGGGGCACCGACGCCGGAGTCAACACATCTGTGAAATCGACCCAGCCCGAACCGATGCGGCTGTGAAAACGATCCCGCAGCGAGTTCCCGAAATCGAGTAACGGCACCTCATCCAAGAGATGGTTGCCGACCCAATACGCGTGGACGACCCTACGATCAAAAGGATCCCCGATTCCCGTTACGTTCGCGATGAGGTCCAGATACGGAAGCGCTCCTTCGAAGGCCCTACCCAGGCGCCGTAGATCGTCATCGACGGTCGGCTGATCGCTCACCTTCGCCAGAGAAGAGAACGCGTGCCAGTCCTCGGGTCCGCAGTAGCCGAGCTCCGTCGGCGGAAGTGCATACCGGGCGAATAGCAACGGACCCGAGGATGCATTCACTGGCGCTGCAATCGGCGGATGGGAAGCACGAAGACTGCGATACCTGCACACAGCAGCGACAGGCCGATCACCGAAGGCAGCGCCACACCCTGGAAGCCGGTTTGAATCAAGGCTGTGACGACCGCACCCAAAACCAGGACAGCCGTCACATCGATCGCTCCAGCACGCGAAAGAGCGGCGAACCAGCTTCCAACGTACAGGCTCAAGACCGCTCCCGTGAGCAAAACCCACCCGAGCTGGGCTCCGGTCAGATTTCCGAGTGATGCAAACGACCCGGTGGCGACGCCGTACACGATCAATACGATCGAACCGAGACCCATACGAACGGCGCCGACCGTGGCCGCCGTGGTCTGGGGCAGGATCAGCTTGGCAACAACTACTTCCACCGACCACATCAAGGTGGCGGCAAGGATCATGAGCTCACCGGTTCCCATCTTCAGACCGCCCACGCCTCCTGCCAGCAGAACCTGACCGAGGACCAGAGCAGCGATGGCAATCAGATGAGCCGGGCGTATCTTCTCTCGTAGGAGTACAACAGCCAGAAGGGCCACCCACACGACCAGGGTCTTGTGGATGAAGGCAGCATTCACCGACTCCGCCTTTGACAGTCCCTCAAAGAACAGGAGAAATGGGACACTTCCCCCGATCACTCCGATCGCGCCCAACCCGAACCATCCGCTCACACGGGATGGGGCTTTGAAGCCCTCCGACGAGTTCCGTCGGGTCAAGGTGGCCAGCACTCCCGTGAGAATGAGGGCGGCCACGAGGTTCTTGGCAGTGGTATATGGACCGGGCCCGCCGGCATCGGCCCATGCCCTGACCCCAAAACTGTTGATAGCGACGGCGATACCGCTGACCGTTGCTGTGACCAGGGCCAACAGCAATCCAGCACTACGTGTCTCAGGTATGCGGGGCATCGCGAATCCTTCCGGTTGGGCCTACCAACCCAAGTGTCGCTGACCTTCGGCCAGAGGGAACCGGGCCAGAGGCACAACGCCGCTCGACCTCTGGCCCTAGTTTCGGCCCGGGTCGGCTCGTACCTTCAGGACAAGACCGAAATCAAGAGTGGAACCGTGACGTACCTCATCGACGTAGACGCCTTTGACGATTTGATCGCGTCGCTCCAGACGGAGTATGACGTGATCGGGCCAACGGTTCGGGAAGGTGTGATCCGATACGCGCCGATCGCATCGATAGCCGATCTGCCGCGAGGGTGGACCGATCGACAAGCAGGCGGCTCATACCACCTCGAGCCTCGAGCCGACGAAGCACTGTTTGGATTCGTCAACGGACCCGACTCTGCCAAGCAATACCTGTTTCCGACACGGGTTCCCATGTGGACGTATCGCGACGGAACGTTCTCCGATACGGCGGATGACAGCCGTCCTATCGCCATTGTCGGCCTGCGGGCGTGCGACCTCGCCGCCATCTCGATCCAGGACGAGGTGCTGCTGAACGGGCCCTATCCCGACAGCCACTACGCGGGACGCCGGTCGGATTTCTTCATCGTGGCGGTCAACTGCACGACGTTCGGAGCCACTTGCTTTTGTACGTCCATGGGCACGGGCCCAGAGATTCGAGACGGGTTTGACCTGAGCCTCAC
>JAHEJY010000075.1 GCA_024638625.1 Actinomycetes bacterium | reverse complement strand
GCCTGATAGAAGTCGGGGACGCCTGCCACCGGGCCGCACAGTGGGTTGGCGTCCGGTGAGTAGGCGATGGGTCCGTTGACGAATTGGGCGATGCCCACCTCCCCCAGCAGCGGGACGTGGGCCATGGCCCGCTGGGCGGTTTCGGCAATGTCGTCGGTAGATGGAGCGAACAACCGGGCATCGAACGTGTCAGGAAGGGCGTCCTCCCAGACCGATCGCCCCTCGTGTCCATAGTTGCCGAACAAGAAGGAGTCCCGCTCCTTGCGGAGGTAGAACATGATCTCGGGGTCACGAACCAGCGGCAGATCGCCGGGGTGGGCCGCCAGCTCGGGCACCGGCTCGGTCACCAGGTATTGGTGCTCGATGGCGACCACGGGTGCGTCGACGCCGACCATCCTGGCTACCTCAGCTCCGAAGAACCCGGCGGCGTTGATCACGATGTCGCATTCGATCTCGATCGGGCCGTCTTTGCCGGTTGCATCGATGAGCCAATTCGCCGACTTCTCCACCAGTCGTTCGATCCCAACCACCCGGGTGTGGCGGAGTACCGTGGCTCCCAGGTCCCGGGCGCGGCGGGCGAAACCCAGGGTCAGTTGGCTGGGGTCGATATCGCCTTCGTAGGGATCGAAGAGCCCTCCCACCACGCTTCCATCGTCGCTCCAGAACGGGTGCATGGCTGCCATTTCTTCGACGGAAAGCAGCCGGAGGTCGAACCCGAGCCCGGTGCTGATGCCGAGCACGTGGTGGAAATGATCCATGCGCTCCAGTGTGTGCCCCGGCCAGAAGGCTCCGGTGTGGCGGTACGTGATCGGGTTATCCGAATCAGCGGCCAGCCGGGAGTACAGCTGCCATGCGTAGTTGCCGGCCCGCTGGCCAAGCCAGCTGTTGGAAAAGGTGGGCACGTTGCCTGCGGCATGCCAGGTGGAGCCCGCCGTCAGCTCATGTTTCTCGATGAGGATGGAGTCCGATTCGCCCGCCGCCGCCAGATGCCACAGGATCGAGGCCCCTACTGCGCCACCGCCGATGATGACGATGCGGGCACGATCGGTCATCTCGCTTTCAACCGGATGTCGAAACGCTCACGGATTGCCGCCTCTGCTGCCGCCGACAGGTGGGCAGGTTGTTCCTCGCTGAGAATGGCCCGGACGCGTTTGACTGCTGTGTCCCAGAGCCCGGGGGATCCGGCCTCCACCCATTCGCCGACTGATGAGCGATTGCCGATGTGTGGATAGACGTATTCACTCCGCATCAACTTGAGGGTCTGCTCGTGCCCCAGATAGTGGCCATCGCCGGTCACAACCGATTCGATGACGTCGATATCGAGGGAGTCGGTGTCGATGTCCACACCACGGACAGAGCGCAGTATCGCCCCGCACATCTCGTCGTCAATCACGAGGCCTTCGGGCGAGGCCACCATGATCGAGCCCAGCATCCCCACCGACAACTGCACCATGTCGGCGCCGGCCTGGGCAGCTAGCGCAACCGTGTAACCCTTCTCGTAGCCGGCCTGGGCGTCTACGACTTTCGAATCGGTCACGCCTGCCGAAACGGCGTGAGGCACGCCCAGCGCACCCAAAAGCTGGGCGGCGGCAGCACTCACGACAGCGGCTTCGCCACCGCCACCGCTCATGGCACCGGTTCGCAGGTCGGAAATGAACGGCATGAAGGCGTGGATAGCGGGGTGGCCGGGCTTGACCGCATGGATGACCGTGACACCGGCGAGCACTTCGGCCAAACCCTGGGCCAGTGTGCCCGCCAACGACGGCGGGCTGGTGGCTCCGGCCTGGCCAGCCGAACAGGTCTGGATGATCATGCCCCGGTCGATGGCGGCCAGCATCGCCTCGCATCCGTCTGGCGAGAACCGAAGCGGCGACACGACGTGCACAATCACCGCCATGCAGAATGGTTGCTTGGGGAAAGCACCCTCTTCGCCAAGCGCCATATCGAAGAGGTCGACGATCGGATCGACCGTCGCCCGACTGGTGAAGCTCACCCCGGTGGGCTTACTGGTGGCTGCCAGACAAGCAAAGGCCGTGTTGATGTCCAGCGACAGGTTGTCGGGCATGTCTCGTGCGACCAGAGGGCGGACCCCGTAGTGAATGTTGGGGCTCCGGTCGAGCACCCGCATCATCGTCCACAGATCCTCGAGCGTTGACTCTCGATACGCCCCGGTCATGGTATCGAGGGTTTGGACGGCGGCACCACCGGTTCCGATGTGAACCCGCTGCCCACCGATGGTTAGCCCCCGGTCTTCGACGAACCCGGGAAGATCGACCTGAGACGGCAAGCCCACCAGCGCCGCTTCGACCATGGACCGGGGCATGACCATCCGCCCGTCGGCTCGTCGTGAGGCACCGTTTCTAGCGAGGACCGCGGCGATGTCATCCGGAGTATCCGCCATCCCGACGGTTCCGAGGATATTGAACGCATGATCGATGATCTGATCGCGATCCGAAGTTGCCAACGGCTGAAAGCTGCCGCCCCGGGGCGGCTGAGTCACATGAGAGCCAGCGACGTGCTGTCTCTTGTCACGGCGACGACTCATAGCTGCCCACGATGGTAAGCACATTGCCGAACTTCGCGTTTCGCCCAAGATATGGAATCACAGTCGATAGCGCGCGACAATCTCGTCGTCTTCGATTTCGCCCGTCTCACGGAATCCGAGCCTCATGTAGAGCCTCCGCGCCCGATCGTTGTCCGGGGAGTAGGAGAGCGCCACATGCGGTGAGAGTCCAGTAGCAAACCGATTGAGAAAGGCCTCCACTGCCGCTCGACCGATACCCCTACTTTGGTGTTCGGCGTCGATCACAAGACCGCCCATCCACACCGATCCCTCGTCGTGATCCACTGCCCACATGACATGTCCCACGACGGTGTCGCCTTCGACGACGGCAAGCGAGTTCCAGTCGTCTCCGTAATTGGCGAGACACATGTAGTACGTCGTAGCAGTCACGAATTCTTGTTGGCTGGCTGTGGGCGTGACGGCCGCAACGTCTCGCCAATTGTCTTCGGTGACGTCTGCCAGCTGCACGTGCGCACCTGGCTTTCGCTCGGATTGGTCGCTCACAATCAGGGGTGAACCGTTGGTTCGCCCAGCATGTGGAGTTTCGGTTCGACGCCCAAACCGGGAACGCTTGGTGCCCGGGTGGTGCCCTGTTGGTTACGGGCGCCGCCCTCACAGGGGTCGACCGTGAGCATTTCGTGACAGAACCAGGTGGCACGCATGAAGCGGTTTGGGGTGGATTGGGCGAGGTGGGTGGCGACGGTGTCGGCCAACACACTCCCGCCGGTGGCTTCGATGTTCATGCGGATGCCGGTTTGGACACAGAAATCTCTCATGCGGCGGGCCCGGGTGATGCCGCCGACTCGTTCGATCTTGAGGCCGATCGCTTCGCAGGCGCCGTCTTTTTGGGCTCGGACGATGTCGGCGAATTCCACAATACTTTCGTCCAGGATGATGGGCTGGGTGGTGGCCCGGCGGACCTGCAGGTTCTCCTCGTACGTTTCGCAGGGTTGTTCGAAGTAGGCGTCGATGCTCCTTGTCTTATGCATCAAACGAATGGCGCTGTCTGGCAGCATCGCCCGGTTGGCGTCGAAGGTGACCGAGTCGCCGACCGGCAATGCCTCGCCGATCGCACGGATGCGGTCGGCGTCGAGGTCGACATTTTCGCCGATCTTGGGTGAGTGCACCCGGTACCCCTGTGCGTGGCGGGCGAGGATGTCGGCCACCATTGCCTCGGGCGTGTCGGTGCCGATAGAACTCTGGATTCGGAGATCCTGATCAATCCCACCGCCAAGCAACTCGTACACCGGCAAACCAACCGACTTGCCGAAGATATCCCAACACGCTTGGTCGATTGGGGATTTGACATAGAGGTGGCCAGGTAGCGCCATGTCCATGGCCGCGTTTACGACATCCGTCTGTCGAGGATCCATGCCGATGATGGTCGGCGCCATCTCGGCAATCGCAGCCCGAATTCCGCCCGGGAAAGCCGGCAAGTAGGTGGATCCCCACGGACACCCTTCTCCCCAACCAACAATCCCGGCATCGGTCTCCAGTTTTACGAACGTCGAGTCGAGCTGCTCGTACAACAATCGACCGCCCGACAGCCGATAGGGCTTGGCGAGAGGCAACACGAACGGGTAGAGGCTTATGGACGTGATCTTCATATTTCTATGACCATGGCGCCAACGTGTTGTTTGGCGACGAATGCCTCCTGGGCTTCGCGCATGTGCTCTAGCGGAAACGTGCGAGCGACAATGGGTTTGATCTCTCCCCGCTCGATGTAGCCGACCAGATTGGCGAATACCTCCGGTGGGAGCACCGTGGCTCCGTGCATGGTTAGGTCGTTGAGATACAGGGTGCGGAGGTCGAGGCTGACAATCGGTCCGCCGATAGCTCCCGCTGTTGTGTAGTGGCCGCCTCTCTTGACAGTTTCAAGTAGCGGGGCGAACCAGGGGCCACCCACGACATCGGCAAAGACGTCCACGCCCCCGGTCTCAGCCATCACCTCGCCATCGAGATCTTCGGCCTGACGATCGATCACGAGATCGGCCCCTATGGCCTTTACCGCTGCGGTCTTCGAGGCACTGGTGACGGCGATCACGTTGGCTCCCCGGCGCTTGGAGAGCTGGATCAACCCGCTACCGACGCCGCCGGACGCCCCTGTCACCAAGACCCACTGGCCCCCGGTAACCCCGGCGCGGTGGAGCATATGCTCAGCGGTTGCGTAAGAGCATGGGAAGCTGGCCAACTCCACGTCGCTGACCTCGGTTTCGATGGAATGGGCGTTGATGGATGGCACCTTGACGAACTCGGCGAAACCACCGTCGAGCTCTGAACCCAGGTATCGAGCCTTCGAGATGTCACCGGACGGGTCCCGGTGCCAGGCGTCCACGAGCACTCGTTCGCCGATCCATGATTCATCGACGCCATCGCCGACAGCGACGATCCGTCCGGCCGGGTCGGCGCCCTGGATGCGGGGAAAGGTGAGGCCGCCACCCCACGAACCATCCTCGTCGGATCCGGCTACCGATTCTCCGGTGGCGCCCGTCACCGATTTGGAATACCAGCCTGTGCGGGTGTTGATGTCTGTGTTGTTCATCCCACACGCCGCGACCTGGATAAGCACATCGCCTGCGGCGAGAATCGGGACCGCAACATCCTCCCGGTATTCGAGCATGTCGACATCACCGTGTCCTGTCAGAACAACGGCGCGCATTGTTTCCGGAACGGGCGAACTCATGGCCTGAGTCTCCCGCGCGAAGCGTCTTAGTGCAACGGATAGTGCCTGCCGACCAGGTGGGTACCTTGGTGGCATGATTGTTATCGAAGGAAGCCTGACTCTATCCGTCGAACCAACCGAATCCATTTCGCAAGCGATGGCGGCCATGGTGACTGCCACCCGTGCTGAGCCCGGGTGTATCTCCTACTCGTTCGGCATCGATGTCATCGATCCCAGGATCATCCGGATCGGCGAACGGTGGGAGAGTCGGGAAGCTCTGGCGATGCACGGCACGTCGGATCACATGTCCGATTGGCGCGCAGCGTTGGCAGACGTCGGAGTGGCAGGCAAAGCTCTCGACGTCTTCGAGGCCGATCCGGAGCCACTGTGATCTCCTGCTTGAATGATCCAAAGCGATAAGGGAGCGTTTTCGATGAGCGATGTCACGATCTATCACAATCCCCATTGAGGTTCCTCCAAGAATGCCTTGGCGGTCGCCGAGGAATTGGGAGTCGAGCACGAGACCGTGCTGTACATGAAAGAGCCGCCGGACCGAAAGGCGCTGGAGCACATCGTCTCGATCCTGAAAGACCCGGTCGAGGATCTCGTTCGCAAGGATTCCAAATTCAAAAAGATGGAGCTGAATCCGGACGACTACGTCGACAACCCCGAAGCTGTCATTGATCTGCTCCTCAATCACAAAGCCTTGATGCAGCGACCCGTGGTGGTGAAGGGGCAGCGAGCGATCATCGGCCGACCCAAATCAAGAATTGCCGAGCTACTCGGATAACACTCCGACGTCAGGATCCGCGACCGATACACTCATTCCCATGAAATGGTTGAAACAGATTGCCGCCTTCTTCAAGGCTTTCGGTCGCAAGCCCAAGTTCGAACCCGGCGAAGTTGAAACGTCGGACGAAGTCGAGATGGAGATGGAACGCAAACGAGGCATGCGCGGGCTCTAGCAACCTGCACCCGAAGAATCTCCACCAGCAGATCGGCTAAGACCGGAGCGCCTCGATTAGCTCGTCCTTGGTCATATCGGAGCGGCCTTCGATCTCCAATTCCTGCGCACGATCGTAGAGCTCGTCCTTCGTCCATTCCTCATACGGTTCTGCTTTGCCGCCGCGCTCTTCAGCCCCATCTGAGTTGGCGATACGGGCAGCCTTTTCCTTGCTATACCCCTTCTCGCGAAGAGCTTCGTATTGATCGTCGTCTTTGATCGAAGGCCCATGGTTGTTTCCCATGACATCATCTCCCGCTGCGAAAAGCTTCGTGCAGATGTTTACCCCGAGGGACGAAGACCGAAACCAGGTGCAGAGGGCAAGTGCTAGAGCGTGGCGCTCAACTCTGCCACCAGCGTGCTCCCGTTGGAGGTGACCGGATCCCCATGCCCCACCAGGATCGTGGAATAATCGAGACCGGCCAGCTTCACGACCGAGGCGTTGGCCTCGTTCATATCCGAACTGAATCGTGGGTTCGGCCCACTGATACCACCATCCGACCCGATGAGAGCATCCCCTGCCACGAGTATCCCGGCACTCCGATCCAGCACGCAAACGTGACCCGGAGTATGACCTGGTGTACCGATGATGTCGAGGCCGAAGACCTCATCGCCATCCGCGACGACCGATATCGGACGGGGAGAGCGCATGGCCTCGATATCCGGCTCGCCGGCATGAGCCGTCGCGGCGGTAGCCCGGTCCATCACCGCCGGAAGTCCGCCGATGTGGTCACCGTGCATGTGGGTGAGGATCACGTCGCCCACATCGCCCCACCCGACTCCGACTCTCTGCAGACCGGCGTCGATGTCTTCGATCAGACCAGCATGGCCGGTGTCAACGATGACCGCCTTCGAATCACGAACGAGGATGTAGGCCGACACGTTCGTCATCGCAACACGCTCCCATCGTGATCCGCCCGATCCCACGGATGCTGAACCGGACGTGGTACTCGATCCCACAACCGCAGTAGATGTCGAGCCGACGGCCGAAGTAGGGGGTGTGCTCGTCGTGCTGGGCGAAGCCACCGCAGTATCGTCCGCGCCGCCCGTGTCCGAACCGCATGCCACGGTCATCGGTCCCAAGACAGCTACCGCAGCGGTCCCCTTGCCGAGCTTCACGAGAAAGCTTCGGCGGCTGAAGAGTTCCATACAGGCAGCCTATTCACGACGGCCTTTTGTGAATCTACGATTTCGTCACCCGGCTAGTGTCGGTCGCTCGAGACCGGCTTGGTTGCATCCCCGCACACGGACCGGGAAGGACTGGTGCCTATGCAGGTGTTCACATTCGATTTCCACCCTCGATACCGTTATCTGCTGCTTCCGTGGGGAGTGAAACCGGACAACTCGTTCGTCGCGATGACTGATGATGAACAGTTCCACGCCAAATTCGGGCGGTGGGAAATCAAGACTCCGTTATCCAACCTTTCCGGCTACCAACGCTCCGGTGATTACAAGTGGTACAAGGCAATCGGCATCCGGGGGTCGTGGGCCGACCACGGCTTGACGTTCGGATCGACCACCAAGCAGGGAGTGTGTGTCACGTTCGACGAACCAGTCAAAGCGTTTCTTCCCGGAATGCCCCACCACCCGGGCCTGACCGTCACTGTCGAGAACGCCGACGGTCTGGTGGCCGCGCTACAGAAGGCCGGGGTCAGCGGCTGACTTTGCTAGCCAGTGCGAAGGCGCGGCAACTTCAGCGAGACCGCGTGACCCTATGGGCAGCCTGCAGGTGAACGCTCTCGTCGGGGAGAACTCCACATTGCCTCGAATACATGCAATATCGCTTCGAGCACCGGTCCGGCTCTGGGTAGGTGCCGAGACCACCTGGCTTAGCTGCACGTATCCGCATGGCCCGTCCGACCAGGCACCCGCCGCCGGATCATCGATTTAATGGTTTGGCGATCACCCAGGATCCATTTCGGCGAAGACTCTTCTGGCTATCCGGAAGCATTCAACTCCGGCCGGGACTCCGGCGTAGATGGCGATCTGGTGGAGCACCGAACGTAGCTCATCGCGGGTCAGGCCATTGGTAATGGCGGCCCGGAAATGAATCTCCCATTCGTGCATTCGGCCGAGAGCTGCGATCAAACCCAGGTTGATGAATGACCGTTCCCGGGGAGAGAGGGTGTCGTCACTCCAGGCGAATCCCCATACGTATTCGGTCACCAGCTCCTGGAAGGGACGGTTGAATTCGTCGGCGGCTCCCAGATTCGCTGCGACATACTCCTCCCCGAGCACCTCTGTGCGCTTGGCCAATCCTTGCTCATACCGCTCGCTGGTCATTGGTTCTCCATTTCATGTCTTGTGGGCGTTCACCAAATCTTCATGTCTTGTGGGCGTTCACCAAATCTGAATGTGTGTCACGTGGGGGACTTTTCAATCTTCGGACCTGTCCTTCATGATTTTGCAGACGCGATCTACCGCCTCGAGAGTCTCTTGGAAGTCTTGGTCGGTGTGGGCCGACGACACGAATCTGCGCAGCCCGGGAATGGTATTGATGCCCTGGCGCAGGAGCTCGGTGTCGAATGCGACGTTGGCCGATCGGTCGGCGGCCAGAAGATCTGTGTATTTCCGGGGTGACTCATCCATGTGGAGGATCTGCCACATCGAGCCGACGGTCTCGACGATTGCTTGGCGGCCGTGGCTCTCGAGGACACCCTCGATGTCTTCGGAGAGGCGGGCGGTCCGATCGTTGAGGTTCTCGTAGAAGCCCGGCGTAGTGAGCTCCCTCAGGGTGGCCAGGCCAGCCGCCGCCCCCAACGGATTGCCGTGCAGGGTGCCCGACGCATACACGAAGCCCGGGTTCCCAGATCGGGCCGGATGGGCCTGGTCGACCAGATCGGCTTTGCCAACAACGCAGCCGACAGGGCCGCCGCCCCCAACGATCTTTGCGTAAGCGGCAAGGTCGGCCTGGACTCTGAAGAACTCCTGCGCTCCCCCGTAGGCCAGCCTGAAACCCGTCACCACTTCGTCGAAGATCAGAACGGTACCGAGTTCATCACAGAGAGACCGTACGCCTTGAAGGAACCCGGGTTGCGGCGAGATGATGCGCTGCACCGGTTCGATGATGATGCCCGCCAGGTCGTCGGCGTGCTCGGTAGCAATCTGTCGGAGACGTTCGGGATCGTTGTAGGGCGCAATCAATACGGTGTCGATCGCCGCCTGCGGGGCGCCAGACGTAAAGGACATTCCTCTTGGGTAGGGGCTCGGTTCGGCCGGCGTCACTGCGACGCTCGCGTAATCGTGGTTGCCGTGGAAAGCGCCTTCGAATTTCAGGATCTTGGTCCGCCCGGTTGCTGCCCGGGCAGCCCGCATCGCATAGAAGGTCGCCTCCGAGCCGGTCGTGGTGAAAATCATCCTCTCGGCACCCGGAATGGCATCTACCACCATTGCCGCCAATTCGATGGCGATGTCGCTGAGGTTGCCGTACTGGTGCATAGATCGGGACGCCTGCTGTTGTACAGCTTCGACCACCGCAGGATGTTGGTGACCGAGGATGAGAGCCCCGGCGCCACAGATGTAGTCGATCCATTCATTGCCGTCGACATCGGTGATGCGAGAGCCGGAAGCCGACGCGATGGTCCAGCGCAGGCCTTCCGGGCTCAGGCGGGTCCCGAGGGCACCTCCGGGCAGAACCCGCTCGGCCATCTCCCGGTATTCGGAGTGCGATTTCATTGCCGTTCCTTCACGAGCGCGCCCGGACATGGCTGGGATCCCATACTGCCTCCTTGAGGACGACGGCCTGGCGCCTCTGGTCAAGCACCATCACTTCCATCCCGGTGCCTGGTTCGGCCCGATCGGGATCGACATAGGCCCACGCCAGGCTCTTTCCTGTCCCGAAGCCGTACGCGGCCGTGGTGACGACGCCGATTCGGTGGTCTCCGACGAAGACTCCCTCGCCGCCGAGGCAGTCGGCGTCGTCGGCGTCGATGTCCAACAATGCCAACATCCAGCGAGGCTCTTGCATGTTGGCGACCAGGGCTTCTTTGCCGATGAATCTCTTGTCCAGGTTCACGAAGCGCATGAGTCCTGCTTCGTACGCCGTGACCTCGTTCGTCATGTCGGCCGAAACCTTGTAACCCTGCTCCATCCGCATGGAAGTCAGAGCGTGGGTACCGAAAAAAACCATGCCCAACGGCTCTCCCGCTTCGACCAGCGCGTCGAACACCTCCGGCATCTGGGGCATCGGAACATGCAGTTCCCAGCCGAGCTCACCCGTGAAAGAAAGGCGCAATGCCCGGACCTGGATCCCTGCCACATCGATTTCTCGAATCGATAGCCAGGGAAAGTGGTCGTTGGTCAGGTGTGCTCCCGTGGTCGCGGCAAGCAGATCACGGCTGTGAGGCCCGGCGATCGACAGGACGCCAACGTCGTCAGATGCGTTGGTGATCGTAACGGCTTCGTCGTGGCGGCGATGATGAGCCATCCAGTCCTCGAATCGGACCTCGCCCACCGCCGCTCCTACCAGGTAAAAGTGGTCTTCGGCGAGGCGGGCGATCGTGAATTCGATCTCCACCATGCCGAGCTCAGTCAACATGTAGGTGAGTCCGATACGGCCGACTTTGGGAAGTTGATTGGTGGTGAGACGATCAAGGAATGCAGAGGCATCCGGGCCGGTGACGTCGTACTTTGCGAACGCCGTCAGGTCGGCGAGGCCAACGCGTTCGCGAACGACCGCAACCTCTTTGGCCACTGGCTCGTGCCAGGCGGCTCGGCGGAACGAATAGATGTCCTCCTGCGGCCAGCCCTCTGGGGCAAACCAGCGCGGCCGTTCCCAGCCAAAGACCTCTTCAAAGACAGCATGTCGTTCGTTCATCTGCTGATAGACGGCGCTAACCCGGTGGGGTCGGGCGTCGGTGCGATTGAGGCCCGGATATGGGATCTCGTGGCGCAGCAGATAATCCTCGTGTGCTTTGACCTTGTTGTATTCGGGCGTGGCCCACTCTCCGAAACGGCGGGGGTCAAACGCCCGCATGTTGAGAATGGTCGCGCCGTGGACCATCCATTTGGCCAGATACATTGTCGCGCCGGGACCCCACGAAATCCCGACCTGGGTTCCGTTGCAGTACCAGTAATTCTCGAGCCTGGGCGCCGGCCCCAACATCATCACCCCGTCCGGCGGATGGGTGATCGCCCCGTGGATCGCTTTCTGGATGCCATAGTCGGCCAGGATCGGCATACGTTCGAACGCCGCCTCGAGCCAGGGAGCAACTCGATCGAAGTCCGGCGAGAAGAGGTGGTGGTCGGCTTCCCATGGGGTGCCGTTTTCCCACACCGAGTTGGGGTTTGCTTTTTCGTAAATACCGATGAGACCGGAATGGCGCTCCATGCGGATGTACCCGGACACGTGTGGATCATCGCGCACCACCGGCAGCTCTTGTTCGAGCTCGGCGAACTCCGGGATTTCTTCGGTGACGAAGTAGTGATGCGTCATCGGCACAATGGGTGGATTGAGGCCGACCCATTGCCCGATCTGCCGGGCGTAGGTACCCGCCGCGTTCACGAGAACAGCCGCCGTGTAGTCGCCGCTGTCGGTTTCGACGCGCCAGGTGCCGTCATCGAGTTGGACCGTGTTCCGCACGAGAGAGTTGCGCCTGATGGTCGCCCCCCGGCTGCGGGCGCCGGCGGCAAAGGCCATCGTTGCACTAGCCGGATCGACGTGTCCGTCATTGGGCGTGTACAGCGCCCCCAGCACGCCGTCGAGGTTATAGAAGGGATGAATGTCGGCGATAAAAGCCGGATCAACGAGCCGCATTTCATTACCGACGCCCAGGCCGATCGCCATCGTGTACCGGAGCCAATCGTGCTCATCCGGGCTGTAGGCCAGTCGTAGCGAGCCCGGCTGGTGCCAGCTCACAGCCTGGCCCGTTTCGGCTTCGAGCTCCCCGTATTTACGGGTGCCGTACCTGGTCATCGAAGCCAGGCCGTAGCTGGAAGTCGAATGAGTGATCTGTCCGGCCGCATGCCAGGTGGATCCCGATGCCAGCTCGCCCTTTTCCAGCAACAAGACATCCGACCACCCTTCCAGCGTCAGGTGATACGCCAAAGCTGTCCCCATGATCCCACCACCGATGATGATGCACTGATGGTCGGAAGCCGTCGACATTCTCGGGAGATTATCCAGGCCAACAACGGACACTTCCCAAATAGTCCCCCATCAGCTGCCGAAGGCGGCGACCAGATGACGGAAAGGACCGCCTCACGAAGTGAGGGGGTAGGGGGTTCGTAGGTAGTCCTAGCAATCGCCGCAGTACGTCTAGATACATTGAGAGAGATCGACCACCCCCAACCAGACCTCCCCAAATAGTCCCCCATCAGCCGCCGCAGGCGGCGACCAGATGGGGGAAAGTACCGCCTCACGA